>JAHBWF010000118.1 GCA_019637105.1 Labilithrix sp. | reverse complement strand
CGACGTCGCGCCGCCCGCTGCCGGCCACGCGTCGCCCGTGTGGAGCCTCGCGTTCAGCCCCGACGGGCGGCGGCTCGTGAGCGGCGCGGGCGACTGGGCGGACGCGCGCCGCCCGGCCGACAACGCCCTGCGGGTGTGGGACGCGGCCACGCTGGCCCCGCTCGCGCGCGTCGGCCTGAGCGGCGTCCCCTACTTCGCCCGCTTCGCGCCCGACCGCCGCCGCGTCGCCGTGGGCACCAGCGGCTACCGCATCCACGTGCTCGACGTCGAGGCGCCGGACGCGCCGCCGGTCGACCTCGAGGGCGAGGGCACCGGGGCCATGACCCTCGGCCTCAGCGCCCCGCCCGCGCATCGCGGCGCCGTGCGCGGGGCCGCCTTCGACCCCGGCGGGCGCCTCGTCTCGGTCGGGGGCGAGCGGGGCGCCGTGCGCGAGGCCGACAACGAGCTGCGGGCGTGGGACGTCGACGCCGCGCGGGAGCTCGTCGAGCGCCGCCGCTCGCTCCCGGCCGTGCCGCTGTGGGTGGACGTCGCCCCCGACGGGCGCGTCGCGGTCGGCTACCAGAGCGGCCTCGTGCAGGTCTTCGCGCCCGACGACGAGTGATCGTCGGGCGCGGCGTCTCACGTCGCGGCGTCGAACGCCGGGTGGTACTCCACGAGGCCCGTCCGTCCGGCGAGGGCGCCGGGCGCGAGCTCGGCGACGAGGAACACGTCGTCGGGCACGGGCCACTTGCAGCGCAGGCCGCGCGGCGCCGCCGGCGCGAAGCCGAAGCGCGGGTAGTAGGCCGGGTGGCCGAGGACGAACACGACGTCGTGCCCGAGCGCGCGGCAGGCGTCGAGGCCCGCGCGCACGAGCGCCGCGCCGAAGCCGGCGCGCTGGCGCCCGGGTACGACGGCCATGGGCCCGAGGGCCAGGGCGGTCCAGGTCGCGCCGACGGTCACCGGCGTGAAGAGGACGTGGCCCACGACCTCGTCGTCGTCCCGGGCGACGAGCGACACGAACGGCCGCGCGGCGCCGCGCAGGGCGTCGACGAGGCGGCCTTCGTCCGGGCGGCCGAAGGCCGCGTCGTTCACGCGGCGGACCGCCTCGACCTCGGCCGGCGCCTCGCCGCGGATGGAGATCGACGACACGGGACCTCCGGAAGCGCGCGACGCGGGGCCGCCTGGCGACCCCGCGTCGTTCGTTCGGCGTGCTCTGCTGCGCGCTGCGAGGCGCGGGAGGGCGAGGCGGATCCGGGCGCGCGCGAGCGAAGTCGTGGTGACTACTTCGAGCGAGCGCGCGCCCGGAGACGCCCGCCATCCTGCGCCGCAGCCTCTAGCCGAGGCGCTTGGCGACCACGTTCCAGTCGACGTTCGCCATGAAGTCGTCGAGGTACTTCGCCCGCTCGGTCGGCTTGCGGTAGACGCTGAACGCGTGCTCCCACACGTCGAGGACCAGGATCGGCCGGGCGCCCGACAGGTGGCTGACCTCGTGCTGGTTGATCCAGCAGTTCAGGATCTGCCCGTTGACCGGGTCCTGGTAGGCGATGATCCAGCCCACGCCGGGCATCTTCGCCGTGTTCATGAAGTCGTTCTTCCAGCCGTCGAGCGAGCCGTAGGTGCCCGCGACCGCCTGGGCGAACGCGTTGTCCTGCGCCAGCGGCTTGGCGCTGGGCGTCAGGTTGTCGAAGTAGAACTCGTGCAGGCGCATGCCGTTCCACTCCCAGCCGTTGCGCCGCTTCAGCTCCTGGTAGGCGTTGTCGAACGTGCCGGCCCCGGCCATCGAGAACAGCCGCTCCTGCAGGGCGTTCGTGCGGTTCACGTAGCCGTTGTAGAGCGTGAGGTGCACCTCGACCTGCTCGTCGGTGATGCCCTGGAGGCCGCGGAGCTTGGAGTAGTCCTTGGCGGTGTACTTCTGGAAGGCCATGGTCGTCTCCTGGTTCGGCCGCAGGGAGGAGCGCGGCGCGCGAGGGAGGCGAACCGTACCGCAGGGGTCCACTTCTGTCAACGCGACCCCACCGTCGCTCACGACGCGCCGGGCTGGACCGTCGGCGGGTCGTCCCCGCCACGCCGCGCGCGCCCCTCGAGCTCACGCAGCCGGTTGCGGGCGTCGCGGATGCGCGTGCGGGCCGAGAGCACGTACGCGTCGACGAGCTGCCCGCGCGGCGCATCGCCCTTGGCGAGGTGCCACTTGCGGAAGGCCAGCTCCACCTGCGCCCGGCGCAGGGCGCGGCGCACGGCGAAGACGGCCGGGCCGCCCTCGACCAGCCCGGCCAGCTCGTAGCGCTGGCGGCCGAACAGCCGCCGGAAGCTCTCCAGCTCGTCGGGGAAGATGAACCCGCGCTCGACCTCCTCGCCCAGGTAGGTGAGGAGCACGCGCCGCTCGCGCGCCTGCGCGAACAGGTAGGCGGCGACGAAGAAGCCCAGGCCGGCGCCGCCGAAGACGACGGCGTTGATCAGGAGGACGAGCGGCGTGTTCTCGGGCCCGAGCGCGCGCCCGAGGAACACGGCCGCGCCGTTCCAGACCAGGTGCAGGCCGATCGCCAGGAGGAGCCCGCCGACGGGCAGGAGCAGGCGCCACGGGCCGCCGCGGCGCGTCTCGCGCAGGAGGCCCAGGCCCGCCCCGGTCATCGCCGTATAGACCGGGTGGCCGATCAGGGCGTTGACGAGCGCCCGGTAGGTGCCCATGGCCAGGAGCGTGCTCGTGCCGCCGTCGTCCTGCGCCAGGAAGTGGATGTTGTAGATGCTGTTCTCGACCAGGGCGAAGCCCAGCCCCGACGCGGCGCCGAGGACCATGCCCTCGACGACGTTGTCGAACTCGTCGTGCAGGAGCCAGAACACGAACAGGACGGCGAGGCCTTTGACCACCTCCTCGACCACGGGGGCCACGAGCACGGCCGTGGTGGCGAACGCGCCCTCGGGCGACGACGCGCCGACGACCATGTTGACCATGCTCCCGCCGATCGCGTTGAGCACGAGCGAGAAGCCGCAGCCGACGGTGCCGCCCCAGGCGACGCAGGCGAGGTAGTTCTTCCAGGGGATCTGGCCGTTGCGGTCGAGGAGCTTGATCAGGAGCACGTAGGGGATCGCCGGCAGGAGGCCGAAGGCGGTCGCCTGCAGGAGCTGACCGGGGTGGGCGAGCAGCGTCGGCAGGACGATCAGGAGCCCGGTGCTCAGGCAGCCGGCGCCGCCGAGCACGGCCACGACGAGGAAGAAGTAGAGCCGGCGCGCCTTGACCCGCACGCCGGGCGAGTGCTCGGTGCGCCCGAAGTAGATGAACGACCCCTCGACCTCGTCGGCGCCCGGGCCGAGGAGCGTGTGCCCCATGTGGAACACGCCCTGGCTGTCGAAGCCGGCGTCGTCGGAGGGCGCCGCCACCGATGGCGTCGCCGGTGTGAGCGAGTCCATGCCCGAGGGGCCCGTCGGCGCGGGCCCGACGCGCTCGAACACGACCTGGGTCTCGCCCAGGACGAGCACGTCGCCCGGGGTGAGCAGCCGGCGGTCGTCGACCTTGCGCCGGCCGACGTGGGTCCCGTGCTGGCTCCGGTTGTGGAGCGCCCAGCCGCCGGGCTCGAGGCGGAGCTCCGCCTGCAGGCGCGACAGGGTCCCGTCCTCGGGGATGCGCACCTCGACCTCGTGGCCGCGGCCGATCCGCACCGGCCCGGGCGCAGCGGGGCCGTCGGGGAGGACGAAGCACTCCCCCCGGCGCGGCCCCGACGCGATCCGCAGGCGGTACACGGTCCCTCCGCCGGAGAGGATACGGGGCCGGGGCGGGCGTGGGAACGGCGAGCCGACCCGCCCTGGCTTGCCCCGGCCCCGCTGCCGGGCCACCCTGGGGGCCGGAGGGCGCGGGCGCGATGGGGGGGACGAACGGGGGAGGCGGGCTGGGGACGCTCCTCGCCGAGGCGCTTGCGGACGAGGAGCGGCGGCTCGCCGCGCTCGAGGCGCGGCTGGTGGCGCTGCGCGGCGGCCCCGTCGTCGAGAGCCCGGCCTCCGACAGCACGCAGGCGATCTGGGCGTCGCTGGCCGAGCGCGGCCCCTCGGCGCTGGGCCCCGCGCCGGCGCCCATGGCGGAGGTCGACGTCGACGAGGGCCACGACGACGCCAGCGGCCACCACCACGAACAGGCGCACGACGACGACGCCGACGACTGGGCCGCCCTCGCGGCCGAGGCTCCGCCGGCGCCGCCGGCGTCCGGCGAGGACGACCCACGGCTCGAGGCGGCGCGCCGCCTCCTCGCCGAGAGCGGTCAGGGCCTGCAGGAGCTCCGCGCCTGCCTCTCCCGCGCCCCCGGCTGGGAGGAGGGGGGCGCACGACCGGTCGACGACGCGGACGACGCGGCCGACGCCGACGACGCCGACGACGAGCACGCCGACGGCACGCCCGGGGAGGGGCCGCCGGCCGTGCCCTCGCTCGATCGGCGCGGCGTGCCCGTGGCCTCGCGCTACGCCGGCCTGGACCGCTCGAGCTGCGAGGCCGAGCTCCGCCGCCGGCGCATCGCGTTCACCCGCGTCGGCGAGGCGCGTGGCGTCGTGGCGCCGCTGAGGCTCGCGGGCCCGCTCTCCGGCGTGACGTTCCGCTCGAACCTCCCGGCGTCGAAGAGCCGGACGTCGCCGTACGACATCTACGATTGCCGGCTCGTGCTCGCGCTCGACGACTTCGCGCGCGTCCTCACGAAGCACGACATCGTCGAGGTGGTGCACCTCTCGGTGTACCGCCCCGTGTCGAAGAAGGTCGCGCTCAAGGGCGCGGGGCGAAGGCACGGCGGGGCGCTCGCGATCGACGCGGCGCTGTTCAAGACGAAGGACGGCCGCACGCTCTCGGTCGAGAAGGACTTCCGCCCCCGACGCATCGGCGCGCGCCCCTGCCCGGCCCCCGCGACCGCCTCCGAGCTGCGCAAGATCGCCTGCGAGGCGAGCGACGCGCAGCTCTTCAACGTCCTGCTCACGCCCCACTACAACCGCGCCCATCGCAATCACTTCCACCTCGAGGTGACCGCCGGCGTCCGCTGGACGCTCGTCCGCTGACGCGCGCCGGGAGCTCGACGGCGCCGTCGCGCGAGCCTCCGGAGCTCGGCCTCGGCGCCCGTGCCCCGCGACGGCGCGCGCGGCGCCGCGATTGCAGGAGCCGGGTCAGGAGCAGCGCCATGACCACGAGCGGCCCGGACCCGATCAGCGACATCCTCGGCTGGATCCCCATCGCGCTGGCGCTCATCGGCGCGTTCCAGGCGCTCTTCTTCGCGAGCATCGTCTTCACGTTCGAGGCCCTCGCGGGGCGGCGGCGCGCTCCGCTCGAGCCCGCGGCCGGCGCGCCCCAACCTCGTCCGGCCTGACGGCTCGCCCGTCGGCCTCGGGTCGCCCCGCCGACGTCGGGTCGCGTCGAGGGCCGTCGACGACGACGCGCGAGCCGCCCCGGCGCGCCGCGTCGAGCGGGACGCCGGCCGCCGGCGGGCCGCGAGGCCCCGGGACGCGGCAGACTCACCGGCGCTTTGATCGGAGCGACGTTTGTGGTTGGATGCGCCGCCGCCGAACGACGCGGCCCCTCGACACCGAGGAAGGACGTATGGCGACGACCAGCGAAAAGGACGGAGCGGAGGGGAGCGCGGCGGTCAAGGCGACCCCGCAAGGCAAGCAGCTGTTCGGCCACCCGGTCGGCCTCTACGTCCTCTTCTTCACGGAGATGTGGGAGCGCTTCTCGTACTACGGGATGCGCGGGCTCTTGAAGCTCTACATGGTGAACTACCTGTTCATCACGATCCGCCAGACGTATCAGGGCAAGGGCTACGACGGCGCGGGCAACCCCGACGACGTGCTCGGCTGGAGCACGATCAAGTCGCTCCTCCCCAACGTCGACCAGGAGAAGCTCGCCTCCTGCATCGCCGACAAGACGGCGGCCCTCGTGAAGGGCGACGGGGTGAAGAACATCGCCGGCGTGGCGGAGGACGTCGCTCACCAGATCGCCGCGCAGACCTGCGCCGTCTCGCCGAACGCCTCCGTGCTCTACGGCTGGTACACCGGCCTCGTCTACCTCACGCCGGTCGTCGGCGGCCTCCTCGCCGATCGCTACCTCGGGCAGAAGCGCTCGGTCTTCGTCGGCGGCACGCTGATGGCGCTCGGGCAGCTCGTGCTCTTCGGCTCCGAGGCGAGCTTCTTCGTCGGCCTCCTGCTCCTCATCGTCGGCAACGGCTTCTTCAAGCCGAACATCTCGACGCAGGTCGGCAACCTCTATCCGGCGGGCGACCCGCGCCGCGACGGCGCGTTCACGATCTTCTACATGGGGATCAACCTCGGCGCGTTCATCTGCAACTTCATCTGCGGATCGCTCGCCGCGGCCTACGGCTGGCGCTACGGCTTCCTCGCGGCCGGCGTCGGCATGTGCATCGGCCTCGTGGTGCAGCTCCTCGGCCAGAAGACGCTCGCGCCCGACACGCGGCAGGCGCGGAGCGGCGTCAAGCTCGAAGCGGCGTCGCAGAAGCTCACGCCGGGCGAGTGGAAGCGCGTCTGGGCGCTCGTCATCCTCTGCGCGCTCAACATCGTGTTCTGGGCCGTCTACGAGCAGCAGGGCAACACGATGCAGACGTGGGCCGACGAGAAGACGATCTGGCCGTCGTGGGCGTCGTCCACCTGGTTCCAGTCGGTCAACCCGGCGTTCATCTTCATCCTCGCGCCGCTCTTCGACCGCTTCTGGACCTGGCAGAACAAGCGCGGCAAGGAGCCGTCGAGCGTCGCGAAGATGGCGATCGGCTGCTTCGTCGTCGGCGGATCGTTCATCGTCATGGTCGTCGGCGCGAAGCTCATCGGCGGCGGGAAGGGCCACATCTTCTGGCCGATCTTCTGCACGCTGCTCTTGACCGTCGGCGAGCTCTACCTCTCGCCGATCGGCCTGTCGCTCGTCACGAAGGTGGCGCCCGTGCGCATCGTCTCGCTGATGATGGGCATGTGGTTCCTCTCGTCGTTCTTCGGGAACATCCTCTCCGGCTACATCGGCCAGCTCTACACGACGCTCTCCGCGGACGTGTTCTTCTTCCTGTTGATGGGCCTCGGCATGGCCGCCGGCGTGGCGATCTGGGCGTTCAACAAACCGCTGAAGAGCGCGATGGCGCCCGCGCCGTCCGACGCCCAGCCGAGCCCCGTCGCCGCCGAGTAGCTCCGGGCGACGAGCGCGCGCGGCGGCGGCCTCGGCCCGCCGCCCGCGTATCCGATCGCCTACGTCGCGGTCTCCCTCCGCAGGAACGCCAGCATCTCCTCCATGTCGTCCGGCGTCGCCGACGTCCAGCGCATCGCCTTGCCGGTCGCCGGGTGCTCGAAGCCGAGCTCCGCGGCGTGCAGCATCACGCGGGGAGCCGGGACGAGGGGACGATCGTAGCCGCGCACGTAGACGCGCTCGCCGAGCACCGGGTGCCCCGCCTCGGAGAGGTGGATGCGGATCTGGTGCGTGCGCCCCGTCTCGAGCCGGCAGGCGACCAGCGCGCACGGCTGCCCTGCCCCGCCCGACGCGAAGCGCTCGACGACCTCGATGTGCGTCACCGCGCGCTGCGTCTTCTCGCTGCCGACGGCATACTTGCGGCCGCCGCGGCGCTCGACCGAGCCGCGGAGGCCGTCGCCCCGGTCCTCGACGAAGTGGGAGACGATCGTCCGGTCCTTCGGGACGCCGTGGACGAGCGCGAGGTAGCGGCGGTGCACGTGGTGGAGCCGGAAGGCCTGGAGGAGCGCCTTCTTCGCGGCCCACGAGCGGGTGAAGACGACGAGGCCGCTCGTCTCCTTGTCGAGGCGGTGGACCACGCCGATCTCCGGCGGCGGCCCGCGCAGGCCGCGCGCGCGCTCCCGCGCGGCGAGCGCCGCCCGGACGCGCTGGTCGAGCGAGGCCTCCTCGCCGGCGGACCGCCGGACGGCGATCGACGCGCCCATGCCCTCGGGATCGAACGGCACCGTCGCGACGCCGGACGGCTTGTCGACGACGACGACGTGGGCGTCCACGTGGACGAGCGCGCGGCGGTCGAGCGACTCCCTCGCCGCGCGGGGATCGCGCGCGGCGAGGTCGAGCGCGACCCGCGCGCCGGCGCGCACCCGGCTCGTCGGCGTCGTGACGACCCGCCCGTCGACGCTCACCTTCCCCCGCCCGACGAGGTCGCGCGCGCGGTTCCACGAGAGCGCGAAGAGGGCGCGGACGACGGCGTCGAGGGGGGAGCCCGCGAGCTCCGGGCCGACGGCGCGCGGCGCCCCGACGCCGGCGCTCTCCGCCGCCGGCGGCCTCCCGGTCGAGCCCGGTCCGTCGCTCGAGTCGTTCTTGGGTCGCGGCATCGACGGGCCGAGGATTACCAGCGGAAGGACGGAAGGTCTCTCTCGCGTTCGGGCGAAGGAGCAGGTACCTTGACATGGCGTACCGCAGCTCCGCACAATCGTCAGCTGCACACGGCGTACGTCAGCGTACCGCCGGCATTTTTCTCTCTCGCGAGTCAATCGGAGACGCCCCGTGGCCAAGACCCTGCTCGCTGTCGACGACAGCGTCACGATGCGAAAGGTCCTCGAGATCACCTTCAGCGGTGAGGACTTCCGAGTCGTCACCGCCGATACGTCCCAGGGGGCGATCGGCAAGCTGACCGAGAACCCGCAGGTCTGCGTCATCGACACCGTCCTCGGCGGCGAGGACGGCTACTCGCTCGCGAAGGAGCTGCGCAAGCGCAGCCCCGGCACGTCGATCATCATGCTCGCCAGCCGCTACGCCCCGTACGATCAGGCGCGCGGCCGCGACGCCGGCGCCGACGACTGGGCCGACAAGCCGTTCGACACGCAGCAGCTCATCGACAAGGTCCGCAAGGTCATCGTCGCGAAGGAAGCCGGCGGCGCGACCGCCGCTCCCCCGCCCGCGCCGCCGACGCCCGCTCCGCAGCCCCCGCGCGCTCCCCCGGCGGCGGCGCCGTCGTCGCAAGGGATCGGTCGCGGGACGCAGCCTTCGCTCAGCGGCGCCGTCCCCGGACGCACCGGCACGCTCGTCTTCGGCGAGAGCGGTCCGGCTCCGGCAGCTCCCCCGCGGCCTGCGGCTGCGGCGCCGGCCCCCGCGGCAGCCCCGGCCGCCAGCGCCGCGGTCTCGGGCGCCGTCAACGGCGCGCTCGCCGGCAAGCTCGGCGGCCTCGGCCTCACCCCGCAGCAGGCGGACGCCGTGCTCGCGCTGTCGCGCGAGGTCGTGGAGCGCGTCGTGTGGGAGGTCGTCCCGCAGCTCGCCGAAGCGCTCATCAAGGAAGAGATCACGCGCCTCACGAAGGAGTGAGGCGCGCCTCGGCCTCGGCGCCGTCGCTCCTCACCCGTCGCGCGGCGCGTGCGTCCCGCTCGCGAACGCGCGCGTCGCTCGGCGCGCGCACGGAGACGGTAGACCGCTCCTCGCTGTGGTAAGCGAGGGCATCATGACCGACGCCAAGGCGGACCTCGACAAGCCGTACGACCCGCGCGAAGTGGAGGAGCGCTGGTACGCGTTCTGGGAGAAGGAAGGCGTCTTCGACGCCACCGACGATCCGACGGACACGCGCGCGCCGTACGTGATCCCGATGCCCCCGCCGAACGTCACCGGCTCGCTCCACATGGGGCACGCCATGATGACGACGCTCGAGGACGTGCTCACGCGCTGGGAGCGGATGCGCGGGAAGAACGCGCTCTGGCTCCCCGGGATCGATCACGCCGGCATCGCGACGCAGACCGTGGTCGAGCGCCAGCTCGCGCGCGAGGGCAAGTCGCGGCACGACCTCGGGCGCGAGGCCTTCGTGGAGCGCGTGTGGCAGTGGAAGGCCGAGAGCGGCGGCACGATCACGAAGCAGCAGCGCGTGCTCGGCGCGTCGCCCGACTGGAAGCGCACCAAGTTCACGATGGACCCCGACCTGTCCGTCGCGGTCACCGAGGCGTTCGTGCGCCTCTACGAGGCCGGCCTCATCTACCGCGCCACCCGCCTCATCAACTGGTGCCCGGAGTGCCGCACGGCGCTCTCCGATCTCGAGGTCGAGAACGAGGAGGGCGCGAACGGCGAGCTCTTCCAGTTCGCCTACGAGGTCGACGGCTCGCCCGGCGAGCACCTCGTCGTCGCGACGACGCGCCCCGAGACGATGCTCGGCGACACGGCCGTCGCGGTGCACCCGGACGACGAGCGCTACAAGCACCTGCACGGCAAGAAGCTCGTCCACCCGTTCGTCGACCGCAAGATCCCGATCGTCACCGACGCGATCCTCGTCGATCCCAAGTTCGGCACCGGCGCCGTGAAGGTCACGCCGGCGCACGACTTCAATGACTTCGCGACGGGCAAGCGCCACGGGCTCGAGGAGATCAACATCCTGAACCTCGACGGCACGCTGAACGAGGCGGGCGGTCCGTTCGCCGGGCTCGACCGGAAGCGCGCGCGCACCGCGGTGAAGAAGGCGCTCGACGAGAAGGGCCTCGCGCGGGGGTCGAAGCCGCACGTGCTCACCCTGCCGAAGTGCCAGCGCTCCGGCGGCGTCGTCGAGCCGATGATCTCGACGCAGTGGTTCTGCGCGATGAAGGACATGGCCGCCGAGGCGATGAAGGCGGTCCACGACGGTCGCACCAAGATCGTCCCCGAGGAGTGGACCAAGACGTACGACCACTTCCTCGGCAACATCCAGGAGTGGTGCATCTCGCGCCAGCTCTGGTGGGGTCACTCGATCCCGGCGTGGCACGGGCCGAACGGCGAGATCGTCGTCGCGCGGAAGAAGCCGGAGGACCTCGGGCCCGAGTGGGTGCAGGACCCGGACGTGCTCGACACGTGGTTCTCGAGCGGCCTCTGGCCGTTCTCCACGCTCGGCTGGCCGAACGAGACGCCGGCGCTGAAGAAGTTCTACCCCGCGAGCGATCTCGAGACGGGCTACGACATCCTGTTCTTCTGGGTCGCCCGGATGATGATGTTCGGCCTCTACTTCATGAAGGACGTGCCCTTCCGGCGCGTCCTCCTGCACGGGATGGTCGTCGACGAGACCGGCGACAAGATGAGCAAGGTGAAGGGGAACGTCATCGACCCCCTCGACCTCGTCTACGGCACGACGTTCAGCGACATGGTGAAGAAGACCCTGCCCGGCGCGCCCGAGCAGGAGGCGATGGCGAAGTTCAAGAAGGCGTACCCGTCGGCGGCCGCGATGGGCAGCGGCTTCCCCGCCTTCGGCGCCGACGCGCTCCGCTTCACGCTCTCCACCTTCCCGCCGTCGAACAAGCGCATCGCGCTCGCGCCGAAGCGCATCGAGGGCTACCGCCACTTCGCCAACAAGATCTGGAACGCGACGCGCCTCTCGCTCGGGCACCTCGACGGCTTCGACGCGGCGAAGCTCACCGGCGCGCCGCCGGCGGCGAAGGCCTGGTTCAACCGCTGGATCCTCGCGCAGCTCGGCCGCTCGATCGCGATCGCGAACGCGGGCCTCGAGGAGTTCCGCATCGACGAGGCCGCGAACGAGTCGTACCGCTTCTTCTGGAACGACTTCTGCGACTGGTACCTCGAGATCACGAAGCCCGTGCTGCGCGGCGAGAGCGGCCAGGAGGAGGCCGGCGAGACGCGCGCCGTCCTGGCGCACGTCCTGGAGACGTCGCTCCGCCTGCTCCATCCGCTGATGCCTTACATCACCGAGGAGCTCTGGCAGCGCACGCCGCGGCCGGCGTCGCGCAGGGCGTCGATCGCGTTCGGCCCCTACCCGCGGCCGTCCGACGGCGTCGACGACGCCGACGCGCTCCGCGACATGGACATCTTCAAGGCGGTCGTGTCGGCGGCGCGCACCATCCGCAGCGAGCACGAGATCGAGCCCAAGGCCGACGTCCCGCTCTCGCTCCGCGCAGACGGCGCCGCGGCGCGCGCGCTGCTCGAAGCGCGGCTCGGCACGATCGCGACGCTCGTGAAGAGCCGCGCGCCGTCCGTCGAGGCGACCGGCGGCCCGCGCCTCGCGGGCACGACGACCAGCATCGTCCCGACCGCGTACGGTTCGATCGAGGTGCACGTCGGCCTCAAGGGCCTCGTCACGAAGGCGAAGGAGCTCGTTCGCATCGACCGCGAGGTGAAGCGCATCGACAAGGACCTCGCCGCCATCGACAAGAAGATGTCGTCGAAGGGCTTCCTCGAGCGCGCGCCGAAGGAGGTCATCGACGAGACGAACGCGCTGAAGCAGCAGCTCGAGGCGGCGCGCGCTCGGCTCGAGGAGTCGCGCGCGCTGGCCGCCGAGCTCGACGAGGGCGACGGCGGCCGAGGCGAGGAGGGGCGCCCCTGACCGCGAGGGGCGCGGGGACGTGCTAACCTCGAGACGATGGGGAGAGCGCTCTTCGCGGTGCTGACGGCGGCGACGTTCGCCGCGTGCACGTCGTTCCAGCCGACCTCGTCCCCGCCCACGCCCGACGCCGACGCGGACACCCCGGGCGACGCGGGGAGCGCCGACGCCGGGGCGGCGGACGTCGCGAACGACGGCGGCCCGACGTTCTGCGAGCAGCAGGACGCGGCCGTGCTCTGCGACGACTTCGAGCAGCCGGGCCGATCGCTCGACGCTCCCGCGCCTTGGGACGTCGTCGAGGGCGACGCGAGGACGGCGATGGCGCTCGGCGGCGGCTTCGCGTCACCGTCCGGCCTGCACCTCGAGGGGACGCTCAGCCACGGCGAGGGGCGCCGGTTCAAGAAGATCGTCCCGCTCGGCGACAAACGCCTGCGCTGGACGTTTCGCCTGCGCATCGACAAGCTCGAGGCCGACGGCGGGGCCGCGCAGATCGTCGTCGCCTCCTTCGAGTTCGCGAACCACCGGCACCTGGAGTACGCCCTCTACCGCGCCGGCGACGCGCTCTTGGGGTACAGCGACACGGACCTCTCGGGCGACGGCGGCGACAACTACTTCGCCCGACCGCCGGTGGGGCTCCGCTTCGACGACTGGATGGATGTCCGCATCGAGTTCGAGCCGAAGAGCGGCGACGACGAGTTTCGCTTCTTCGTCGGCGCCGAGCTGCTCTCGACGCTGCGCCTCAACCCGGAGCCGTCGAGCACGATCGCGCTCGGCGCCAAGCTCGCCGGCCGCGACGTCGCGTTCGACGTCACGGCGGACGACGTGCTCGTGACGGAGTTCTGATCGGGAGCGGCGCCGCCCCGGCGACGGCGCGCGGGCGGCGAGGTCGGCCGTAGGGCGCGCCGGCCGTAGGGCCGAGGCCCGGACCACCGCTGGACGGCCGTCTGGTCTCCGGCCGGAGAAGTTGGTAAAGCACCCTCGCCGGGGGCGGTTGCCCCCTCCTCCTGAAAGCTTGCCTTGGCCGCACCCGCATGAGCGCGACGAAGCCGACCGACGACGACCACGACGAGACGGCTGCTCCTGCCGACGCTCCCGTCGCAACCGACGACAAGCCGGCCGAGGCGGACGACCGCGCCGCGTCGAACGGCGCCGACGCGGAGGCCGGCGCCGACGCGGACGCTGGCGCCGACGCGAAGGCCGGCGCCGACGCGGACGCTGGCGCCGACGCGAAGGCCGGCGCCGGCGAGACCTCGAGCGCCGAGGACGACGACGCGGAGGCCAAAGACAACCTCCTCGCGCGCGGCAACCCGCTCCGGTGGAAGCGCGGCCTCGTCGCGATCCTCGGCGGCGGTTTCCCGGCTTTCCTCCTCATGGCGAAGAACGGGCAGAACGGCTGGGCCCTGCCCCTCGGGCTGCTCTTCGTCTGCGTCGCCGTGTTCGGCGTGATGGATCTCCTCGGCACGTTCGACGACGGCGAGAGCGGGTCGGCCGGCGGCGAAGCCGAGGTCGAGTCCTCGACGTCGCTGCGCGCGCTCGCGCCCTCGCTCGGCGCGGTCGTCGCCCTGACGATCGCCTTCGGCGCGATCCTCTCGCTCGCGCAGTCCGCCGTGCTCTCGCCGTGGCTCGCCGCGGTGCTCGTCCCGGGATCGTTCATCGGGCTCGTCGCCGCCGTGTTCGCCGCCGGCAAGCAGCTCGGCCCGTGGCGCACCGACGAGGTCGGCGTCGAGCGCCCGCTCACGTCGCGCCACGGCTTCTGGGTCGTGGTGATCGGGGCGCTGCTCTACCTGCCTCTGCTCGGCATGTTCAGCCTCTGGGATCCGTGGGAGACGCACTACGGAGAGGTCGCGCGCGAGATCCTCTCGCGCGACGACTGGATCTCGCTCTGGTGGGCCCAGGACGGCTGGTTCTGGTCGAAGCCGATCCTGAACTTCTGGATCCAGTCGCTCGCGATGGGATCCCTCGGGACGCACTACCAGCCCGACCAGATGATGATCGCGGCGGACGGCACCGCCGCGGCCCACGCCGAGTGGGTCGTGCGCACGCCGAACGTCCTCATGACGATCGGCGCGATGTACCTCCTCTACAAGGGGGTCGCGAAGGTCTTCGGCCGCCGCGCCGGGCTCCTCGGGGCGATCGTCCTCGCGACGATGCCGGACTGGTTCTTCCTCGCGCACCAGACGATGACGGACATGCCGTTCGTCGCGGCGATGACGGCGGCGATGGGCCTGCTCCTCTTCGGGCTCAACACCGACGAGGACGCGCGCGTGCGCCTCTACGAGGTCGACGCGTTCGGCGCCAAGCTGCGGTTTTCGCTCTGGCACCTCGTCTTCGGCGCCGTCCTGCTCTGCGCCGTCCCGCAGATCCTCTACCTGCTCTCGCGCAACGTCGAGCTCGTCGTCTTCGGCGAGGGGCCGAAGGGCTTCCACTTCCACTGGGACGAGTTCCGGAGCGGCTCCGCGGGCAACTGCGACCTCCCGGGCAACGAGAAGTGCGCGTCGCACTCGCCGGCGAGCCTGCCGAAGACCGACAACTGGTGGCACGGCTCGAAGGCCTCGAGCGCGCTCGCCTTCATGCGCTTCTTCGCGGCGTTCGAGCCCGGCTTCCAGGCGATCGCCTGGGCGGCCGTCCTCGGCGGCGCGCTCTACCTGAACTGGGGCGAGCGCCGCGCGCGCCGCCTGGTCTACATCGCGGCCTGGCTGTGCGCGGCGATCGCGACGATGGCGAAGGGCCCGGCGGGCTTCGGCCTCCCGATCATCTGCGCGATCGCCTACGTCGCGACGAAGAAGCGCTGGAGCGAGCTGCTCCGCTTCGAGCTGATCAGCGGCCTGCTCATCATCCTCGCGGTGGCGCTGCCCTGGTACGTGGCGATGTACGTCCGGCACGGCTCGCCGTTCACCGACCGCCTCATCTTCCACGACATGTTCAACCGCGCCTTCAGCCACGTGCACGACACGAACGAGGGCGACGACACCGGCATCCGCTACTACGTCTGGCAGCTCGGGTACGCGGCGTTCCCGTGGACGGGCCTCGTCCCGCTCGGGCTCCTCTGGGGCTTCCGTCGCAGCGACTCCGCGCTCGCGCGCGTCTTCGCGCCGCGCGCGACGAGCACGCCGGGCGCGGACGGCGCCGCGGCCACGCCCGCCGGCGCCGCCGTCGGCGACGCCTCGGTCATGCTGGTGATGTGGTTCCTCTTCGCGTTCGCCCTCTTCACGTTCATGGGCACGAAGTTCCACCACTACATCTTCCCCGCCGTCCCGCCGGCGGCGATGCTCGTCGGCGTCGTGCTCGACGACATGCTGGGCCGCGCGACGACCTGGGCGAAGCCGACGCAGCGCGCGGTCTACCTCGGCTGCCTCGCGCTCGCGGCGGGCATCGCGACCGTCGGCGCGTCGAAGCTCTGGCCGGGCTCGCCGTTCGGCGCCAAGCCGGACGCCGGCGCGTCGGGGAGCGTGACGGTCGCCGTCGTGATGGTCGCGATCGGCGTCGCGCTCTTCGTCGTCGCCGCGCTCATGTTCAAGGGCAGCGAGGCCGAGCCCACGGTCATCGTCCAGGACCCGGGGCGGTCGCCGTTCCGCGGCGGCCTCGCCACCCGCAGCGACGACGCGGCCGACGAGTCGGTCGGGACGAAGCGAGGCCACCTCCACGAGCAGCTCATGCTCGGGGCGGCGGCGCTCGCGGGGGCGATGGCGACCGTCCTCGTCGGGCGCGACCTCGCCATGAAGGCCGAGGGCTCGGACGCGACCGGCGGCATCCGGCTCCTCCAGCTCTTCACGTACAACTACCGGCGCCCCTGGCCCGACACGCTCGACTTCAGCGCGATCCTCGGCGGCTTCACGGTCGTCGCGGGCCTCCTCGGCCTCGCGCTCGCGGCGCGGTCGCTCCGCCGTCACGCCGTCGCGGCGGTCTGCGGCTTCGGGCTCCTCTGGGCGGTCTGGGGCCTCGACGTCTACATGATGGCGCTGTCCCCGCACTGGGGGCAGCACGAGGTGATCGAGGCCTACTACCGCGATCGCAAAGGCCCCGAGGAGATGATCGTCGCGTACCAGATGAACTGGAAGGGCGAGAACTTCTACACGGGCAACCGCATCCCGGCCTTCGTCTCGACGGGCGCCAACTTCCAGACGTGGCTCAAGAAGGAGCGCGACAAGGGGACGAAGGTCCTGTACTTCGTCACCGAGCACAGTCGGACGAGCGGCCTGCGGAGCGAAGTCGCGGCGAAGAGCTACAAAGAGATCACCGACAAGGCGCTCTGCAACAAGTTCATCCTCGTCCGCGCCGAGCTCTGACGTCGCGCGGGGACGGGCCTCGCCTCCGCCGAATCGCGGAGACAACCGAGCGCGTGTCCTGACAAAGGCGCCTCGTGTCCGACCTCGTCCGCCGTAGGAGCGCGCCGCGCTTGCTTGTAGAGTGGACGCATGAGCGCCCCGTCGGCCGTCGGCAAGCTCGCGGACACACCGCTCGCGCACGGGCTCGTCTACGCGCGCAACCGGCGGCTCAGCGGGCGCCTCGAGCTCACGGCCACCGACGATCGCCGCGCCGTGATCTCCTTGTGGTGCGGGCGGATCACAGCGGTCGAGACGACGCCGCTCGGGATGTGTCCGGGAGGCTTCTTCGGGGCCGTCGTGTACGAGCTCGGCTTCATCGACTCGGCCACCCTCGACGCGACGCTCCTCGAGATCGCCAAGTCGAAGCGCCTGCACGGCGAGGTGCTCATCGAGCGGAAGGCGATCACCGCCGCGCAGCGGGACGAGGCGCTCGTGGAGCAGGTGCACCGCAAGGTGCATCACCTGTTCTCTCTGCCCGAGACCACGTCGTACGCGTTCTACGACGCGAAGATGGCGGTGACCGAGCCGCCCATCGCCGTCGACCCGGTCGGCCCCGTCTGGCGCGGCGTGCGCGACTACCCGCCGACGAAGTTCGTCCAGGAGACCGTCCGGCGCGTGAACGACCACGCGCTCCGCGTCACGGCGGGCGGCTCCGCGCGGCTCCCTCCGGCGGAGACCGCCCTCGCCGAGGCGCTCGCGGCGCGTCCGATGACGCTCTCCGAGATGAAGGCGGCGACCGACCTGCCGCCGTCGCGCGTCGAGCTGCTCGTCTACCTGCTCGTCATCGCCAAGTGCGTCGAGTCCGTCTCGGGCGCTCGCACGCACCCGTCGACCGGCGCGCTGCCGACCTCGATGCCGAGCGGCCCGATCCCCCGCGTCTCCGTCGAGCCCCGGCGCGCCTCCGGCGCGTCGTTCCCCGCGACCCCGCCGTCCGGCGGCGTCCCCGCGCACAGCCAGCCGCCGTCGTCGCGCTCGATCCCGGTCGCCGCGGGGTCGGCGTCGAGGATCCCCGCCGCGCCCGGATCGTCGAGGATCCCCGCCGCGCCCGGATCGTCCTCGAGGATCCCCGCCGCGCCCGGATCGGCGCCGCGGATCTCGTCGACGAAGATCCCCGCCGTCGGCTCGCCGCGTCCGCCTCCGGCGGGCACGCTGGCGGCGCTGCGAAGCCCCGCGGAGCTCGGCGTCGAAGGCATCGTCGCGCGCGCGGCGACGGTCACGGACGAGGACTACTTCCAGGTCCTCGGCGTCGCGGACGGAGCGTCGGCCGAGGCGGTGCGCGCGGCGTACGTGCGCCTCGCCAAGACGTGGCACCCCGATCGGCTCCACGTCGACTTCATCCCGATCCGCGGCGACGTGGCCACCGTCTTCGCGCACATGACGCGCGCTCACCAGACGCTCTGCGACGCCGACGCGCGGCGCGCCTACGAGGCGTCGCGCAAGGCGAAGTCCACGGCCCGCCCCCGCGCGGAGGTCCTGCGCGAGATCGAGCACGCGATGGGCAGGCGGGACTTCGACACCGTCGTGCAGCTCTGCGAGGAGCTCCTCGTCGCGGACGACGAGGACGTCGAGGCGATGGCGATCCAGGCCTGGGCGGGCACGCGCGCCGGCGAGGCCTCGGAGGACGAGCTCCGAGCGGCGCTGTCGAAGCTCGACAAGGCGGTCAACCGCGATCGCACGAACGATCAGGCCGTGTACCACCGCGGGCTCGTGCACAAGCGGCTCGGCAACGTCGCGGCGGCGTTCCGTGACTTCGCGCGCGCCGTGCAGCTCAACCCCAAGCACCTCGAGGCCGAGCGCGAGGTGCGCATCTTCGCGATGCGCGCGCGCAAGGGATCGGGCGAGCACAAGCTGGTCGCGCCGCTCGTCGAGAAGATGAGCAAGAAATAGCGCTCAGACGATCCCGAAGGTGTGACGCACGAAGAGGCCGAGGACGACGCTCGCTCCGTTGGCCAGGAGCGACACGAGCGCGGCGCGGCGCCAGGGCACCCGGCAGAGCCGGCGGAAGAACGCCGCCTCGACGGCGACGGCGAACACCTCGGAGGCGATCGACGTCGCGGTCCAGCCGAGCGCGAGCTCCTCCCCGACGCGCGGGAACGCGAACCACACGAACGGATGCGTGATCGCGCTCGCCGCGAGCGCCAGGCGCCAGTTCGTCGGGACGAGGCGCCGGTAGATCGGCGCCTCGACGATCTCGGTGAACGCGAACGCCTTGATCCAGGCGACGACCTCCTCCGGCGCGACGCTCACCGCCGCGGTCTAGCACGCCCCCGCGGCGCCCGGCTCGGGCCCCGGCGCCGCGCCGGCGCCTCCCCGGCGCGCGTGCGTCCGGGAGACACGGCCGCGTCGCTCCAGGGTCAAGACTGAATCACCATTCAGTTTCACCTTGACGCGTCGCAACACGGGCCCCACCATGAGCCTTCGGGGTGGCCGAAGGATTGACCTAGGGCAGCAAGGAGCGCACTCGTGACGAAGCCGATTCAGACGATCAACCGGTACAAGGCCGACCTCCGCGAGTTCTCGTTCCTGCTCTTCGAGCAGTTCAAGCTCGGCGAGCTCCTCGGCAAGGCGCCGTACGACGGTTGGGGCGAGGAGGAGGTGCGGACGTCGCTCTCCGAGTGCTACCGCTTCGCGCGCGAGGTGCTCGGCCCCCTCAACGTCGTCGGCGACATCGAGGGCTGCAAGCTGAAGGACGGCCACGTCATCACGCCGACCGGCTTCAAGGACGCGTGGAAGAAGCTCTACGAGGCGGGCTGGAAGGCGATCGCCGTGCCGCCGGAGCTCGGCGGCGCGGGCGCTCCGCGCTCGGTGCAGGTGCTGATCGAGGAGATCCTCTCCGGCTCGAACACCGCGTTCAACATGTACCCCGGCCTCGCCTACGGCGCCGCCGAGGTCATCGAGCACTTCGGCACGGCGGACCAGAAGAAGACGTTCTGCCAGAACATGTTCACCGGCGTCTGGGGCGGCACGATGTGCCTGACCGAGCCGCACGCCGGCACCGACGTCGGCTCGTCGAAGACGACCGCGTCGCGCAACCCCGACGGCAGCTACGCGATCCGCGGCACGAAGATCTTCATCTCGGGCGGCGATCACGACCTCGCCGAGAACGTCATCCACCTCGTCCTCGCGCGCGTCGACGGCGCTCCCCCGGGGACCAAGGGCCTCACGCTCTTCATCGTGCCGAAGCTCCGCGTCTCCGCCGACGGCACGTCGGGCGAGAGCAACGACGTCGCCGTCGGCGCGCTCGAGCACAAGATGGGCATCAACGGCTCGGCGACCTGCGTGCTGAACTTCGGCGACAACGGCAAATGCCTCGGCTGGCCCGTCGGCGGCGAGGAGAAGCTCAACCAGGGCATGCCGCAGATGTTCAAGCTGATGAACGCCGCGCGCATCTCCGTCGGCGTCCAGGGCGTCTCGGTCGCCTCGAGCGCCTACCTCAACGCGCTCGACTACGCCAAGGAGCGCAAGCAGGGCTCGAGCATCACCCACTGGAAGGACGCCACCGCTCCGCGCGTGCCGATCATCGAGCACGCCGACGTGCGCCGCATGCTGCTCCACATGAAGGCGCACGTCGAGGGCATCCGCGCCCTCGCGCTCAAGCTCGCGCACCACCAGGACCAGGTGAACGTCAACGCGGGCAAGGACGAGGCGAAGACGGCCTACCACCAGGGCCAGGTCGACCTCCTCGTGCCGCTCGTGAAGGCGTACGGCTCCGATCAGGGCTTCCGCGTCTGCGAGCTCGCGATCCAGACGTACGGCGGCGCCGGCTTCACGCGCGACTACCCGGTCGAGCAGTACTGCCGCGACGCGAAGATCTTCAGCATCTACGAGGGCACGAACCACATCCAGGCGATGGACCTCGTGGGCCGCAAGCTCGGCCAGGCCGGCGGCGCGAACCTGCAGGCGTTCCTCGGCGACGTGCAGAAGTTCGTCGCCGCGCACTCGGGCCACCCCACGCTCGGCGCGGCGGTGAAGAAGCTCGGCGCCGCGCAGGAGGCGCTCGCCGGCACGGCGATGCGCCTGCTCATGTGGTTCCAGGCGGGCCAGCTCACCCTCGTGCCGCTCTCGGCCAACCGCTTCTGCGACATGATGAGCGAGCTCACCGTGGCGTGGCTCCTCCTCGAGGGCGCCGTCGTGGCCGAAGAGGCGAAGGCGAAGACCGACGCCGGCCACCCCGATCACGCGTTCTACGCGGGCAAGACGGCGGCCGCGCTCTACTTCGCGCGCAACGTCCTCCCCGGCGTCGAGCACAAGGCGCAGCTCCTCGCCGACGAGGACAAGTCACCGCTCGAGATCCCGGACGCGGGCTTCGCCACCGTCTGAGCGCGCGCTCGAGATCCCGGACGCGGGCTTCGCCACCGTCTGAGCTCATGCTCGAGGCCTGGAGCGCATTTCGTTACCGAGATGCGCTCGTCGGGCAGCCCGAGCCCAGGAGCGGACGCCCCGAAGTCGAGCCGAGGTCGGGCTCCGTTCGCTCACCGGGCGGGCGCGCCTGATTTTCGGCGTGCACGGGCGGATGGATGGCGTTCGCTTCCAGGGTCGAAGCTCGCGTTCGAGGCCGGGTGGTCGAGCTCGTCCGCCGGCTCCAGCCCGCGCGCAAGCTCCAGCGCGCCCGCCGACTCCAGCGCGCGTGGGCTCCGCCAGCGTCCGAGTGCCCACGCGCGGCGCGGGCGTCTATGATGGCAACGCCGTGGCCACGACCAGCGACAAGGAGCAAGCGGCCGCCCGCGTCGGGACGACGGTGGACCAGAAGTGGCGGCTCGACGCGCTCGTCGCCAACAGCTCGGTCGCGGCG
Source organism: Labilithrix sp. (assembly GCA_019637105.1). Classification (GTDB taxonomy): domain Bacteria; phylum Myxococcota_A; class Polyangia; order Polyangiales; family Polyangiaceae; genus Labilithrix. Next base: position 1,548 of record JAHBWF010000118.1, on the reverse strand, counting down.
ACGTACCACGCGACGCACCGCAACGGGGTCGAGACCGCGCTGAAGATCATCCACCGCTCGCACTCGAGCTACACCCCGGTGGTCGAGCGTTTCCTCCAGGAGGCCCACCTCGCCAACCGCGTCGACCACCCGGGCGTCGAGCGTGTCCTCGACGACGGCACGACCGAGGACGGCTGCGTCTTCCTCGTCATGGAGCTCCTGCAGGGCGAGACGCTCGAGGAGCGCCGCGCGGCGGCCGGCAAGCTCACGCTCGACGACGCGCGAGACGCCTTCGACGGTCTGCTCGACGCGCTGGTCGCCATCCACGCCGCCGGCGTCGTGCACCGCAACCTGAAGTCGGCGAACGTCTTCTTGACCAAGGACGGGCGCGTGGTGCTGACCGACTTCGGCCGCGCCCGGCTCGCCGAGGGGGACCCGGGCTCTCCCCTCTCGATCGAGGGCATGGTCGTCGGGACGCCGGCGTACATGCCGCCCGAGCAGGCGCGCGGCAAGCGCAGCCAGATCGACGCGAGCTCGGACATCTGGTCCGCGGGCGCGATCCTCTTCACGACGCTGACCGGCCGCCGCGTCCACGAGGGCGCGAGCAACGAGGAGCGCCTGCTCCGCGCGCAGACGAAGCCGGCGCCGAAGCTCGCCTCGGTGCTCCCGGGGATCACGCCCGCGCTCGCCGCGGTCATCGATCGCGCGCTCGCGCTCGAGAAGAAGGACCGCTGGGCCTCGTCCTCGGAGATGCGACGCGCGTTCTGGCTCGCGACGGGCCGCGACGCGTCGACCGTCCCGGCGGACAAGAAGCCGGGCGAGCGGCGACCGGCGACGCGCCCGCCGACGCCCGCCGGCGGCTGGGAGGCGCAAGGCTGGCCGGCCGTCGCGACGACGACCGAGCCGGCGCTCCTCCCGCCCTCCGTCGAGGCGTTCGTGAAGACGGAGGACCCGCCGCGCTCACGGCGGACCTTGGAGCGCGAACGTCGCGGGAGCCGCCTCGGCGTCCTCGCCGTGATCGCGGCCGTGCTCGTCGTCGGCGCCGTCGCAGGGCTCATCGTGTTCACGTTCGTCGACTGACACGCGCGCCGGGATCGCGCGGGCGTTCGCCGGGCCTCCACGCGGCGAGAGCCTCCCGGCGACCGTCACCGAACGCGATCGCGCAAAGGTGGGGTATCTTGCGGTCATGCGAAAGCTCCGCGGGCCGCTCGTGGCGATGACTGGCCTCGCGCTCGGCGTGCCGGGCGTCGCCGGATGCAAGGGCCCGATGGCCAAGATCGAGGCCGTGCGCGACGCCCTCGTGACGGACGACGCCGCGCCGATCCGCGAGGCGACCTCGGGCTACCCGACGTGCGGAGACGAGCCGCCGGTCGCGGTCGCGGTCGGCAAGCCGGGGCCGCGCGACGCCGGCTGCCTCTCGGACATCGCGAACGCGCTCGGATCGAAGCAAGGCTTCGTGCCGAACCCGCCGGATCACGCCGCGGCGACGACCGCCGCGCTCGTGATCATGCGCGACGGACGCGGCGACTGGCTCGCGCACCCGGACACGTGGCTCGGCGATCTCAAGAA
>JAHBWF010000117.1 GCA_019637105.1 Labilithrix sp. | reverse complement strand
CGCCGACGGCGGGTTCGGCGCGCCTCCGCAGGGCAACGGCGGGTTCGGCGCCCCTCCGGGCGATCCGTTCGGCGCGCCGCCTCCGCCTGCCGACGGCGGGATGGGCGCCCCTCCGGGCGGCGCGTACGGCGCCCCTCCGGGCGGCGCGTACGGCGCACCCCCGCAGGCCGGCTTCGGCGCGCCTCCCGGCGGACAGCCGGGGTTCGATCCGATGAACCCGGGCCTCGGCGGCGCGATGCAGCCCTACGGCGTCGGCGGCGCGATGGGCGCCCCGGGGCTGCCCGGCGCGATGGTCGCGGGGGGCCCGCAGAAGTCGTGGATGACGACGCTGCTCCTGGCGTTGTTCGTCGGCTACTTCGGCGTTCACCGCTTCTACACGGGGCACACGCTCTTCGGGGTCCTCCAGCTCGTCACGTGCGGCGGCGGCGGCCTCTGGACGCTGATCGACATCATCTTCATCGTCACGGGCAAGTACACCGACGCGCAGGGCCGGCCGCTCGCGAAGTGACGGCGGCGCCGCTCACGCCGAGGCCGCGTGGACCGCGCGCTCGGCGATCGGGAGCATGAAGTAGAACGTCGCGCCCTCGCCGGCCTCGCTCTCGACGCCGATCGAGCCGCCGTGCGCCTCGACGATGCCCTTCGCGATGGCGAGCCCGAGCCCGAGGCCCGTCTGCCGCGAGCCCGTCGCTTGCCAGAAGCGATCGAAGACGTGCGTGATCTGCTCCGCGGAGAGGCCCGGCCCGCCGTCGGCGACGGCGAAGCGCACCGCCCCGTCCACGCGCCGGGCGGCCACCTTCACGCTGCGGCCGCGGGGCGTGAACTTGATGGCGTTCCCGAGGATGTTCGACAGGACCTGGAGCACGCGCGCGCGATCGCAGAGCACGTCGACGTCGAGCGACGCGTCCGCCTCGAGGGTCACGGCCTTCTCCGCGGCGATCGCCTCGTGGTGCTCCACCGCCTCGAGCACCAGCGACGCGGCCGCGTGAGGGCGCCGCTCGATGCGCAGGCGCTTCAGCTTGAGCTGCTCGAAGTCGACGAGGTCTCCGACGAGGCGCTCCATCTGCTTCGCCGCGCGGTAGATGATGTCGACGGTCTTGAGGAGCCCGTCCTCGATGGGGCCGAGCCGCAGCCGCTCCGCGCCGAGCGCGACCGACGAGAGCGGGCTCCTCAGGTCGTGCGAGACCACGGCGAGCAGCTCTTCGCGCGCGCGGGTGGCGCTGCGGGACTCGTCGAAGAGGCGCGCGTTGTCGACGACGAGGGCGGCCCGCGCCGCGAGCTCGTCCGCGAGCGAGAGGTCCTCGCCGCCGAAGCGGCGCCCCGGCGTCGTGGAGACGAGCGTCGTGACGGCGACGACCCGGCCGCGCGCGTGGAGCGGGACGATCATGCCCGAGACGGCGCCCGCGTCCCGCAAGGCGTCGGGGTTCGCCGCCCCGAGCGCCTCGCCGAGCCAGCGAGGATCGTCGACGTCCGCGACCAGGACGGACCTGCCGCTGCACGACGCCTGGGCCACCGCGCAGGGGCGGCTCGGGTCGTGCGGCGCGCGCGCCCCGAGCTCGCGCGCGAGCGCGCTCTTGGGCTCGACGCCCGCGACGGCGAGCATCGTCAAGGCGCGCTCTTCGAGCGCGTCGATGACGCAGAGATCGGCGAGCTCCGGCACGACGACGCGGGCGAGCGTCGTCACCGTCTCGCGGTACTCGAGGGGCGCGGCGAGCGCCGTCGTGGCCTCGGCGAGGAAGTGCTGCGCGCGCTCGGCGTGCTTGAGCGGCGTCACGTCGGCGGAGACGCCGTGGAGCTCCGGCCTCCCGTCCTGATCGACGACGCTCACGCTGGTCCGGAACCACACGACGCGGCCGTCGGCGGCGATGCTCCGGTGGTCGCAGGTCTGGTCGGATCGCTCCGCCAGCGCGCGCCGGAAGCAGGCGAGCAGGACGTCACGGTCCTCCGGGTGGGCGCGATCCAGCCAGAAGCGCGGCGCGGCGCACTGCTCCGCCGTGTAGCCGAGGATCCGCGGCAGCCGCCGGCTCACGAAGGAGAGCTGCAGCGTGTCCGGTTGAAGGGACCAGCCGACGGTGTGGTCGATCCCTTCGATGAGCTTGCGGTAGCGTTCGTCGCTGGCGACCCGGACCTCCGCCAGGCGGAGCTCGTGCTCGCGCTGCTCGGCGTCGCGCAAGAGCCGCGCCTGACGCTCGATCTCCTGCCGCTGCCGGTACAGGTCCGCCAGGACGGCGACCTTCGCGCGGACCGCGCGCACGTCGAGCGGCTTGATCAGGTAGTCGACCGCCCCGATCGCGTAGGCCTCGTAGATCTGCGAGACGTCCGTGGCCACCGCGGTCAAGAAGAGGATGGGGATGCGCCGCGTCCGCTCGAGCTGCTTCATGTGGTTCGCCACCTCGAAGCCGCTCATCTTCGGCATCACGACGTCGAGGAGGACGACCGCGAAGTCCTGCTCGAGCAGCGCGGCGAGGGCCTGCTCCCCCGACGTCGCGGACACCAGGCGATACTCGGGGGAGGCGAGGATGGCGCGGAGCGCGACGAGGTTCTCCTCGTGGTCGTCGACGAGGAGGAGGTCGACCGGCGCCGGCTGTCCGCCCGCGCTCATCCGGACCTCGCACGTCGACGGAGCCGATCGAGCGCGTCGAGGAGCCGCGCGCGCTCGATCGGCTTCGGGACGAAGTCGTCGCAGCCGGCTTCGAGCGCGCGCTCGCGGTCGTCGGGCAGCGCCTTCGCCGTGAGCGCGACGATCGGGATGTCGTGGTAGCGCGGGTCCTCGCGCAGACGCCGCGCCGCCTCGGCGCCGTCCGTCTCGGGCATCATCATGTCCATCAGCACGGCGTCGATGTCGGGCGTCTGCTCGAGCAGGCGGAAGGACTCGCGCGCGCTCCGCGCCGGCACGACGTGCGCGCCTTGGCGCTCGAGCAGCGAGCTGACCGCGAAGAGGTTCCGGACGTCGTCGTCCACGACGAGGAGCGTCATGCCCGACAGGTCCCTGGACGGCGCGACGTCGACGCCGCTTTTCCCCGGACGGGGAGCGGCGTCCGCGAGCGCGCGCGGACGAGGCGGGGACGCCGGCTCCTGCGCGCCCGGAGCGAGCGACCGGCGGGCCGCCGCGATCGGCTCCGCGAGCGGGAGGGAGAGGGTGAAGGTGCTCCCGGCGCCCGGCGTGCTCTGGAGGCGGATCTCGCCGCCGAGGAGCTGCGCGAGCTCGCGGCTGATGGTGAGGCCGAGGCCCGTGCCGCCGTACAGCCGGCTCGTCGACGCGTCGGCCTGCTGGAACGCCTCGAAGATGAGCTGCTGCTTCTCCGGCGGGATGCCGATGCCCGTGTCCGACACCGCGAAATCGAGCGTCGTCGGGGAGGGCTGCGTCGCCGGCGCGCCGCCCCGTTCGGCCCCCGAGTCGACCGAGATGTGGACCGAGACGGTGCCGCTCTCGGTGAACTTGAAGGCGTTCGCCAGCAGGTTGGTGAGGATCTGCTGGAGGCGCTGCGGATCCGTCGTGATCGACTTCGGCGCGTCCGGGGTGAGGGTCACCTCGAAGCGGAGGCCCTTGTCCGCCGCGAGGGGCCGGAAGTGCTGCTCGAGGTAGGCGCGGACCTCGGCGAGCGAGATCCGCCGCCAGTCGACCTCCATCCGGCCCGCCTCGATCTTGGACAGATCGAGGATCTGGTTGATGAGCGCCAGGAGATCGCGCCCCGAGGAGTAGATCGTGCGGGCGTACTCCACCTGCTGGGCGTCGAGGTTGTGCTCGTCGTCGCCGAGGAGGCTGCTCAGCACCATGATGCTGTTGAGCGGCGTGCGCAGCTCGTGGGACATGTTCGCGAGGAACTCCGATTTGTACTTCGAGACGAGCGCGAGCTGCTTGGCCTTGTCCTCGAGGTTCGCGCTCGCCTCGGCGATCTCGCGGTTCTTGACCTCGAGGAGGCGAGCCTTGTCCTCGAGCTCGTTCGAGCGACGCTCGAGCTCGACGTTCGATCGCTTCAGCTGCGCGAGGAGCTCCTCGGTCCTGCGGCTCGCCTCGATCATGTTGAAGATGACGCCGATCGAGAGCGTGAGCTGCTCGAGGAACGTGAGGTGGATGGCGCTGAACGGCTCGAACGAGCCGAGCTCGATGACCCCGCGCACGTGACCCTCGAAAAGGATGGGGAGGACGACGACGTTCCTCGGCGGCGCCTCGCCGAGGCTCGAGGCGATCGCGACGTAGTCGTCCGGGACGTTGCTGACGACGATCGGCTTCCGCTCGAGCGCGGCCTGGCCGACCAGGCCCTCGCCCAGCGCGAAGCGGCTCGAGACGTGTTTCCGCCGCGTGTAGCCATACGTGGCGAGCAGCTCGAGCGTGGGCTGCCCGTCGGTGGTGCTCATGACGAAGAGGGTGCCGAGCTGCGCGGAGAGCACGGGGGTGAGCTCGGACATGATCAGCCGGCCGAGCGACTCGAGGCTGCGCTGGCCCTGCATCATCCCGGAGAACTTCGCGAGGTTCGTCTTGAGCCAGTCCTGCTCCTTGTTCGTCCGCGTCGTGTCCCGCAGGTTGGCGATCATCTGGTTGATCGTGTTCTTCAGCGCGAGCAGCTCGCCGAGCGCCTCGACGTCGATCGTGCGGGTGAGGTCGCCCTTCGTGACCGCCCCGGCGACCTCCGCGATCGCGCGGACCTGCGTGGTGAGGTTCCCGGCGAGTCGATTGACGTTGTCGACGAGGTCTCGCCAGGTGCCCGACGCGCCCGGCACGAGCGCCTGACCTCCGAGCTTGCCCTCGACGCCGACCTCGCGCGCCACGGTCGTCACCTGCTCGGCGAACGTCCGCAGCGTGTCCGTCATGTCGTTGATCGTGTCGGCGAGGGCGGCGATCTCGCCCTTGGCGGCGACGACGAAGCGCGCGGTGAGCTGGCCGTTCGCCACGGCGGTGACGACGTGGACGATGCCGCGCACCTGGCTCGTCAAGTTCGACGCCATCTGGTTGACGTTGTCGGTGAGGTCCTTCCACGTGCCGCCGACGCCCGGGACGACGGCCTGCCCTCCGAGCTTCCCCTCCGTCCCGACCTCGCGCGCGACGCGCGTGACCTCGGCGGCGAACGTGCTGAGCTGCTCGATCATCGCGTTGAGCGTGTTCTTGAGCTCGAGGATCTCGCCCTTCGCCTCGACGGTGAACTTCTTCGAGAGGTCGCCGCTCGCGACCGCGGTCGTGACGAGCGCGATGTTGCGGACCTGGGACGTGAGGTTCCCCGCGAGCATGTTGACGCTGTCGGTGAGGTCCCTCCACGTCCCCGCGGCGCCGGGGACGCGCGCCTGTCCGCCGAGCTGTCCCTCCATCCCGACGTCGCGCGCGACCGTCGTGACCTGGTCGGCGAACGTCCGGAGCGTCGCGGTCATGTCGTTGATCGTGTCGGCGAGCGCCGCGATCTCGCCGCGCGCCTCGAGCACGAGCTTGTGGGAGAGATCGCCGTCCGCCACGGCGGTGACGACCTTGGCGATGCCGCGCACCTGGCTCGTGAGGTTCGAGGCCATGACGTTCACGCTCTCGGTGAGCTCCTGCCAGGTGCCGGCGACGCCGGGCACGACGGCCTGTCCGCCGAGCTTCCCCTCGGTGCCGACCTCGCGCGACACGCGGGTGACCTCCTTGGCGAACGTGCGGAGCTGATCGACGGTCGCGTTGAGCGTGTCCTTGAGCTCGAGGACCTCGCCCTTGGCCTCGACGGTGATCTTCTGGGAGAGGTCACCGTTGGCGATCGCCGTCGCGACGAGCGCGATGTTGCGGACCTGGTTGGTGAGGTTGCCGGCGAGCATGTTCACGTTGTCCGTGAGGTCGCGCCACGTGCCGGCGACGCCGGGGACGCGCGCCTGTCCGCCGAGCCTCCCCTCGTGACCGACCTCGCGCGCGACCGTGGTGACCTGGACCGCGAAGGTCCAGAGCGAGTCGGTCATGCTGTTGATGGTGTCGGCCAGCTCGGCGATCTCGCCCTTGGCCTCGACGACGAACTTCTGAGTGAGGTCGCCGTCCGCCACGGCGGTGACGACCTTGGCGATGCCGCGCACCTGGCTCGTGAGGTTCGAGGCCATGATGTTGACGTTGTCCGTCAGGTCCTTCCACGTGCCGGCGACGCCCGGCACGTCGGCCTGTCCGCCCAGCCGTCCCTCGGTCCCGACCTCGCGCGCGACGCGCGTCACCTCGGCGGCGAACGTCCGCAGCCGGTCGACCATCGCGTTGATCGTGTCCTTGAGCTCGAGGATCTCGCCGCGCGCCTCGACGGTGATCTTCGTCGACAGATCGCCGCTCGCGACCGCCGTCGTGATGGCCGCGATGTTCCGCACCTGGGTCGTGAGGTTCGCGGCGAGCAGGTTCACGTTGTCGGTGAGGTCCTTCCACGTGCCGGAGACGTCCTTGATGTCGGCCTGAGCGCCGAGCTTCCCCTCGGTGCCGACCTCCTTCGCGATCCGGATCACCTCCGACGCGAACGTGCGGAGCTGCTCGACCATCCCGTTGATCGTGTCCTTGAGCTCGAGGATCTCGCCCTTCGCCTCGACGGTGATCTTCTGCGACAAGTCGCCCTTGGCCACGGCGGTCGTCACGGAGGCGATGTTGCGGACCTGGTTCGTCAGGTTCCCGGCGAGCATGTTGACGTTGTCGGTGAGCTCCTGCCAGACGCCCGACGCGCCGCGGACGTCGGCCTGAGCGCCGAGCTTCCCCTCGGTGCCGACCTCGCGCGCGACGCGGACGACCTCGGCGGCGACGGAGCGGAGCTGATCGACGGACGAGTTGATCGTGTCCTTCACCTCCAGGATCTCTCCCTGAGCGTCGACGGAGATCTTCTGCGAGAGATCGCCGCCGGCGATGGCCGTCGACACGTGCGCGATGCTCCGCACCTGTTCGGTCAGGTTGCTCGACAGCAGGTTGACCTGGTCGACGAGGTCCAGCCAGGTCCCCTGCAGGCCGGCGCTCTCGGCGCGCACGCCGAGCCTGCCCTCGATCGCGATCTCGCCGACCACGCGAGAGACGCCCGCCGAGACGACGCGGAGGTTCTCGACCACGCCGTTCACGGCGGCGCGGAGATCGGACCAGGCGCCGTCGAGCAGGTGACCGGTCGAGCCGAGGGCCATCTCCTTCGAGAGGTCACCCGCCGCCACGCGCTTCATGACCTCGGCGGCTTCGAGCGAGGGGTAGGTGACGCCGTCGAGGAGCGCGTTGACCGACTCGACGGCGGCCGCCCAGCCCGCGCCCGACGCGCCGAGGCTCGCGCGATCGCGGAGCTCGCCGTGGACGCCGACCGTCTTCGCGACCCGGTCGAGCTCGTTCGCGAACGACTCGTTCTGCTCGGCGAGGGCGTTGAACGCGAGCGCCGCCTCGGCGACCAGACCGCCGCCGTCGGCCGGGAGACGGACGAAGAAGTCCCCGCGCCGGGCCGCCCGAAGCGCGTCCCTGAGCGACCTGAGGCCGGCCTCGAGGTCCTCGCCCTCGAGGCCCGCGCCCGATCGCTCCGCGCGCCCGGGCGCGTCGGAGGGAGGCGCCGCGACGCTCGTATCCTCGGAAGGAGGAGGCATCACGTCGCCGGACGCAAGTCCCGGTCCGACGGCGCGAGCGGTGAGGGGCGCCTCGCCGAGCGCGGATCAGACGTTGAAGCGGAAGTGCACGACGTCGCCGTCGCGCATCACGTACTCCTTGCCCTCGATCGCGAGCTTCCCCGCGTCGCGGCACTTCGACTCGCTCCCGAGGCTGACGAGGTCCTCCCACCAGATGACCTCGGCCTTGATGAAGCCCTTCTCGAAGTCGGTGTGGATGACGCCGGCCGCCTGCGGCGCGCGGGCGCCGAGCTTCGTCGTCCAGGCGCGGACCTCGACCTTGCCCGCCGTGAAGAACGTGAGCAGGCCGAGGAGCTTGTACCCGGCGCGGATCACGGCGTAGAGCCCGGGCTCCTTCAAGCCGGCGCTCTCGAGGAACTCGGGGCGATCCTTCGGATCGAGCTCGGCGATCTGCGACTCGAGCGCGGCGCAGACCGGGACGACGAACGTCCCCTCGGACTTCGCGAGCGCCTCGAGCGCGACGTAGTGCTTGTTGGCGGCGAGGTCCGCGATCGTCGGCTCGTCGATGTTCGCGATGTAGAAGGCGGGCTTCGCGGTCAGGAGGAACAGCTCGCGGACGATGACCTGCGCGTCCGGGTTCTCCGACCAGCTCGCGGAGGCGATCAGCGTCCGCGCCGGCTTGCCCTCGTCGAGGTGCTTGGCGATCTCCTCGCAGACCACGGCGGCGAGCTTCTCCTTCGGGTCGTTGCTCTTCGCCATCTTCCGCGCGCGATCGAGCCGCTTGTTCACCGTCTCGAGGTCCTTCAGGCAGAGCTCGAGGGTGACCGTGGCGATGTCGGTGACCGGATCGACCCGGTTCTCGACGTGGATGACGTTCGGGTCCTCGAAGCAGCGGCCGACCTGGACGATCGCGTCGCACTCGCGGATGTGCGAGAGGAACTGGTTGCCGAGCCCCTCGCCCTTGGACGCGCCGCGGACGAGGCCGGCGATGTCGACGAAGTTGATCGTCGTCGGGACGACCTTCTCGGCCTTGATGACGGAGTCGATCTTCTCGAGGCGCTCGTCCGGGACGACGACGACGCCGACGTTCGGCTCGATCGTGCAGAAGGGGTAGTTCGCGGCCTCGGCCTTGGCCGAGGAGAGCGAGTTGAAGAGCGTCGACTTTCCGACGTTGGGGAGACCGACGATACCGATCGAGAGCGCCATGGAGGACGCCGCAGGTAGCACGGCTCCCGCGATCGGCGCAAACATGACCGGCGGAGCACGACCGAGAGACGCGCGCTCGGGGCCGAGGTCGTGCTATGCGCGGCGCGCGGGGCGACGATGGAAGGCGAGGAGCGACTCGGAGAGGTGGTCGGGGGCCGTTACGAGCTGCGCGGCGTCCTCGGCCAGGGCGGTCAGAGCGTGATCTACCGCGCGAAGGACCACGTCGACGGAGACGAGGTCGCCGTCAAGATCATCAAGGCGGGCGACCGCGACGGCGTCGACCGGCTCTTCCGCGAGGCGCGCGCGCTCGTCTCGCTGGGCGGGACCGCGGCGCTGCGCGTGCTCCACCAGACGCGCGCGGCCGACGGCGCGGCCTGCCTGGTCACGGAGCTGCTCCGCGGCAGGGACCTCGACGAGCACCTCCGCGAGATCGAGGCGGACGGCGGACGGATGGAGCAGCGCGAGATCGTCGCGACGTTCGAGCCGATCGTGAAGACGCTCGACGCGGCGCACGAGCGGGGGATCGTCCACCGCGATCTCAAGCCGGCGAACATCTTCGTCATCCACCCCGCCTACGGCGGCGGCGTGCGCCTCCTGGATTTCGGCTTCACCCGCTTCGTCCACGCGCGCCCGATGACCGCGCCCGGGGTCGTCGCCGGCTCGCCGACCTACCTCGCGCCGGAGGCGTGGGCCGGCGCCTCGGACGTCGACCATCGCGCCGACGTCTACGCGCTCGGCGTCGTCCTCTTCCGCGTCCTCTCCGGGCAGCTTCCGTTCTCCGGTCGCGTGAACGAGCTCTTGAACGCGGTGCGCAAGGCGCCGCGGCCGAGCCTCCACGCGCTCCGGCCCGATCTGCCCGAGGTCGTCGACGGTTGGGTCGAGCGGGCGCTCGCGGTCGAGCGCGAGGAGCGGTTCCAGAAGGCGTCGGCCCTCTGGAGCGCCTTCGTGACCTGCCTCGAGCGCTCGAGCAAGGCGCCGCCGGCGAGCTGAGCTTTTCACGAGCGGCCTCCGCCGGTTGTTTGGCCCGGAGGCCCGCGGCGTTCGACGATCGCCCGGCCGTGTCGCTCGGAGAGAAGGTCGTCTCGAAGCTGCATGTCCTCCGCCCGCGGGGCCGCCGCGACCTCGCGCGCGTCCTCGTGTGCTCGCTCGTCGGCGGGCTCGCCGGTTGGATCGCCGTCCCCGGGCGCCCGGTGCCGCTCGCCGAGGCGGAGGTGGTCCCCGAGGTCACGCTCGACGGGACGCCGCTCCCGATCGTCGAGGGGGATCCGGCGAAGACGCTCGAGGTCGCGCGGACGATCGCGCGCGCCTACGTCGCGCGCGAGGTCTCGGTCGTCGTCCCGGGGACGGCGATCACGCGGACGCGCGAGGAGCTGGGCGCTCGCGTCGAGCCCGCGCGCCTCGCGAGCCTCGTCTCGCAGCTCGTCGACCGCCGCTCGGCGATGCGGCGGGCGCACGCGCAGCACGCGGCGGCCGGGGTCGCGCGCCCGCTGGCGCTGCCGCTGCCGGTCACGATCGACGACGAGCGCGCGCTCGCGGAGCTGCTCACGGTCAAGGACGACCTCGACAAGGCGCCGGTGGACGCGCGGCTCGACCTGTCGCGGCGCGCGGTGGCGCCGGACGAGAGCGGGCGCCGCGTCGACGTCTACGCCACGCTCGCGCGCCTCGACGCCGCGCTGGTCCACGGCGCGCCGGCGCTCGAGGCCGTCGTCGAGACCGTCCCGGCGGCCCGGACGGCGGCGAGCATCGGCGAGGTCGCGTTCGACGACGTCCTCGGGTTCTTCGAGACGCGCTACACGCCCGATCGGAAGCACGCCGACCGCACGTTCAACCTGCGGCTCGCGGCGTCGAAGCTCGACGGCCACGTGATCATGCCGGGCGAGACGTTCGACTTCAACGAGGTCGTCGGGCCGCGCTCCGAGGCGAACGGCTACAAGGCGGCCACGGTCATCGCGCAGGGCGAGCTCGTCGACGGCATCGGCGGCGGCACCTGCCAGATCGCCGGCACGCTCCACGGCGCCGCCTACTTCGCGGGGCTCGACGTCGTCGAGCGGAGGCCGCACACGCGCCCCAGCTTCTACATCAAGATGGGGATGGACGCGGCCGTCGTCTACCCGACCATCACGCTCCGGCTGCGGAACCCGTTCTCGTTCCCGATCGTCCTGCACGAGAAGGTCGAGGACGGCGTCGTGCGCGCCGAGATCCTCGGCCCCAAGCGCACGCGCGACGTGACGTTCGTGCGCAAGATCAACGACGTCGTGCCGTTCGTCGAGAGCGAGCGGCCCGATCCGAAGATCCCGAAGGGCCAGCGCGTGCTCTCGCAGCGCGGGATCCCGGGCTTCAAGGTCACGCGGTACCGCATCCTCCGCGACGGGGCGGTCGCGGTCCGCGAGCGCGCCACGGACACGTACCCGCCGACCGCGCAGATCTGGCGGGTGGGGACGGGGGAGGACGATCCGAAGTTCGTCGCGGCGGGCGACGAGCACCCGGAGTACGTCGCCGACGAGTACCTCTCGATCTCGCAGGGCCCGCACGTGGTGGACCCGCGCGCGAGGCCGGGCGACGAGCCGCGGCCCGGCGGTCCGATGGTCGAGACGCGCGTGGCCGGCAAATACGGCACGCGCGGCTGGACCGTGCGCGAGGGCTTCGCCAAGCGCGTCGACTGAGGGCCGCCGGCGAGCCGGCCGAGCGCCGCGGAGTCGACGGGCCGAGGCCCACGCGCTATGTCCCAGCCGCAGCCATGACCGAGCGCCCCCGTCCGAACGAGAGCCGAGCCCGCGTGGTCGCGCTCGCCGTCACCGGGAGCGTCGCCGCGTACAAGGCCGTCGAGGTCGCCCGCCTCTTGATCAAGTCCGGGCACCGCGTGCTCCCCTTGATGACCGCGTCGGCGACGCGCTTCGTCGGTCCGGTCACGCTCTCGGGCATCTGCGGCGAGCCGGTCGCGACGGACATGTGGGACCCGGCGTACCCGGGCGAGCTCCACGTCGCGATCGCCGATCGCGCGGACGTGCTCGCGATCGTGCCGGCGACCGCCGACGCGCTGGCGCGGCTGGCGCAAGGCCGCGCCGACGATCTCGTGACGGCGACGGCCCTCTGCGCGCGCGGCCCCGTCCTGGTCGCGCCCGCGATGCACCCGCGCATGTGGAGCCACCCGGCGACGCAGGCGAACGTCGCCGCCCTCGTGAGCCAGGGTCGGGTGCGCCTCGCCGGGCCGGTGGTCGGGCCCGTCGCCTCGGGCGACGTCGGGATGGGCCGCATGGCCGAGCCGGTCGAGATCGCGCGGGCCGTCGAGGAGCTCGCGTCCGGCGTGGGCGATCTGTCCGGCAAGCGCGTCGTCGTCACGGCGGGGCCGACGTACGAGCCGATCGATCCGGTCCGGTTCCTCGGCAACCGCTCGAGCGGGAAGATGGGCTTCGCGCTCGCGGCGCGGGCGCGGGCGCGCGGCGCGGACGTGCTCTTGATCGCGGGCCCGGTCGCGCTGCCGACGCCCGCGGGCGTGGAGCGGCGGGACGTCGAGACGGCCGAGCAGATGCGCGCCGCGCTCGCGGACGCGCTCGGCCCGGACCTCCGCGGCGCCGACGCGGTCGTGATGGCGGCGGCGGTCGCGGACTTCCGGCCGGCGAGCGCGAGCGCGACGAAGATCAAGAAGGACGCCGCGAGCGCGGCGCCGGCGATCGACCTCGCGCGGAACCCGGACCTCATCGCGGAGATCGCGGCCCGGCGCGCGGGCGAGGCCCCCGCGCTCGTCGCGTTCGCGCTCGAGACGGGCGACGACGCCGCCGTGCTCGCCTACGCCCGCAAGAAGCTCGAGCAGAAGCGGGTCGACCTCGTCGTCGCGAACGCCGCCCACGAGTCGCTCGGCCACGGCGACAACCGCGTGGCGCTGGTCGACGCCGCCGGCGCGTCGCCGTTCGTGGCGGCGTCGAAGGAGGCGCTCGCGGATCGGATCCTCGACCGGCTCGTCGCGCGGCCCGCCTGAGACGCCCTGATGGGCGCGGCGAGCCGACTACGGCTCGGTTCCCGGCGTCTGCGCCGCGTCCGCTCCGACTCCACGAGCACGTCTCGATGACGAGACGTGCGTTCGCGGCGACGCGCCTGCCCGCGCCGCGGCGACGCGCGGGTGCGCGCCGAGCCGCTCGACGCGATCGAGCGCGAGCGGACGACGCCGTGGGACGCGCGGAGCGGCTACGCGCGCTTGGCGGCCGGGCGCGTCCCGGCGCCGTCGAGCAGGTCGACGACCGCCTGCGCGGCCTCCTCGCTCTTGCCGCGCGTCACGACGGACGTGACGCCGAGCTTCGCGAGGGCGGACGACTTGTTCTCCTCGGCGTCGTAGACGACGACCGCGACGCCGGCCATCTTCTCGGTCCGCCGGAGCGCGCGCACGACGTCGGCGAGCTTCACCTCGTCGCAGCGCGCGTCGATCGCGAGCACGTCCGGCGCGTCGGCGGCGACGCCGAGGAGGCCCTCGAGCACGCTCGCGAACGCGACGAACGACGTGCCGCGCGCCTTGCACGCCCGGGCGAGCGCGCGCAGCGAGGCGCCGGGCTTGCCGATCGCGGCGACCGTGCCGCCCGGGCTCGTCACCGCGCGGGGCAGCGGAGGCAGGTTGTTCTTCTCGCAGTACGCGCGCGCGTCGTCGGTGCGGACGCGGTACTGCGCGCCGGGCGTGCGGAACGCCGGCAGCTTGCCCTCGCGGATCCAGAGGTTCACGGTCTTGGGGTGCAGCTCCCATAGCCGCGCGAGCTCCGAAGGTCTGAGCAGCGCCATCGCGCTTCAGCATAATGCGCCGCGTGTCTCGTGGCGAATCGCGCGCGCGTCGTCCGGCGGGTGGTCACGGAGACGGCCATCGTGGCCCGCCCCGCGTGGACCCCTCACCATTGACGCGCGCCAGGCTCGTCGACTATCGAGCCGGATCGTGGTGAGCGTCTCGGCGTCGCCGTCTCGCTTCATCGCTCGCGCGTGGTCGTGAGGTTCGGTCAGGCTCTCCGCGGGCCGGGGCGCGCCTCACAAGGGAAGCCGGTGAGACGCCGGCGCGGCGCCCGCCACGGTGACCGGGGACGAGCTCGGGTAGGACCACTGGCGCGGCGACGCTCGCCGCGCTGGGAAGGGCCCGAGGGAGGACGATCCGGAAGTCCGGAGACCGGACCCGCGCGTGGAGACCTTTCTTGAATGAGCCCGCGCGGGCGTGCGCGGGCTCGAGGTGGCGAACATGAAGCGGATCCTCCTGAGCCTCGGCCTCGTCGCGCCGGTCGGTCTCCTCTGGGCGTGCACGGGGGACGACGACGTCTTCCGGCCGACCGACGCGGGCGCGTTCGAGGCGTCGACGTCCGATCAGGCGAGCCCCCCGCCGACCGACGGCGGGGCGAACGGCCTCGCCTGCGGGGACGCGACCGGCGCGCCCCCGCGCGTCTTGCTCGTGCAGGGCAAGCCGGCGGGCAGCGAGCTCGCCGTCGTGAACCTGACGACCCAGGCGGTCGACGGTCGCCTGACGTTCGACGGCGGCTACGGTACGACCGCCGCGGCCGGCACCGATCCGTACCTGCTCGGCGGCGAGAGCGACCTCGTCACGCGGCTCGACGCGCGCGAGCCGTGGAAGGCCGTCGCGAGCTGGAACGTGCGCGGCGACGACAAGCCCGCGACGGGGCTCGACAACGCCAACCCGGTCGGCGTCGTCCAGACCTCCTGCGACAAGGCCTACGTCCTGCGGTTCAACCGCGACCGCATCGCCGTCATCGATCCGAGTCGGCCCGCGGGGGGCGAGCCGACGAAGTACATCGACCTCGCGCCGCTCAAGCAGGCCGGCGATCCGGACGTCGTCGAGATGACGAGCGCGGTCTACGTGCCGGCGAAGAAGCGCGTCTACGTCCTGCTCGGGAACGCGGACCTCACCCGCTTCGTCACGGCGGGCGGCTTCACGAAGCTCGTCTGCGCCGAGCTCAAGCCTTCGATCATCGCCATCGACGTCGACACCGACGAGATCGTGAGCCTCGGGGGCGCCGCGCCGGGCGGGGGCATCGCGCTCGAGGGCTACAACCCGCCGCTCGGGACGCCGCTCGTCTACGACGCCGCGTTCGACCGGCTGCTCGTCCTCCAGGCGGGCTGCAACGAGGACCTCGGCGACGGCGGCGCCGGCGGCGTGACGCGCCGGCGCGTCGAGCAGGTCGACCTCGCCACCGGCGCGGTGAAGACGCTCCTCCCGCTGGACGACCGCGGCTTCCCGAGCTCGCTCGCGTTCGCCTCCGGCGAGCACGCCGCGGTGGCGTTCTACTTCGACGGCTACCGGTGGGATCCGCGCCAGACGACGCTCGGCGACGCGATCCCGGGCGGGATGGACCTCATCGCGAGCGACGGGCGCGGCGCGTTCGTCGGGGTGAGGCAGCTCTACCTCGAGGACGGCGGGGCGGGGCCGCTCCAGGTCGTGACCGTGCCGACGACGGACGCGGGCCCGTCGGTCGTGACGGAGGACCCGTTCTCCAAGCCCGGCGGCTACGTCGCCGGCATGGAGGCGTGGCCGCATCGCTGAGCCACGGCGTAAGCGTCCCCGCCGCGCGTCGGCGTCGGGCGTCCCCGCCGCGCGCGTCGGCGCTCGGGCCGCGCGCCGCGTCGGCGTGCACGACGCGTCGTCCGCGCCGCATCGGCGTGGTCTGTGCGCGCGTCGCGTCGGCGTGCGCGTTATTCTCGGCCGACGATGCGCTGGCTCTTTCACGTCCTCCGGTCCGAGGACGCCGTCTTCGTCCACGACGCCGCGTCCGCCGGGAGCGAGCGGCGTTACCGGCCGGGCTCGCTGGAGCGCGAGGGCTTCCTCCACGCGTCTTACCGTGACGCGGTGCTCGAGAGCGCGCGCCTGTACTTCCCGGCCGGCGCCGCGCTCTCCGTCTTCGCGATCGATCCGCGCCGGCTCGACGTCCCGGTCGACGTGGTCGACACGCCGCGAGGGCCGATGCCTCACGTCCGCGGATCCATCCCCGAGCGCGCCGTCCGCGTCCTCCAGCTCGACGACGTGCCCGCGCACGCCGACCTGGTGGACGACGACGGGCGCCCGTGACGCGGGCGTAGGCGCCGCTGCCGTCCGCCGGGCGGCCGTGACCCGCCGGCGCGTCCGCGCTCGCGGCCGGCGCCTTGCAACCGGCGCGGGGCGGAGGTGCAGAGATGACGCACGCGAAATCGACGGAACGTCACGCCGGGAGCCGTCTCGCCGGGGACCTCCGCGCCGGCGCCGCGCGGCGCGTCGCGCCGCTCGCGGTCGCGGCGATCACGGCGGTCGCGGCGCTCGCGTGCAAGCGCGACGAGCCGGTCTCCGAGACGCACCCGACCGGCGCGCCCGTCGTCCTCCCGTCGGCGAGCCCGCCGTTCGCCGCGCCGCCCGTCCTCCCCGGCACGCCGGACGTGCCCGCGCTCGTCGCCGCGGTGCGGCCGGCGGTCGTCAACATCACCTCCGAGTCGGAGACCGAGCGACCGAACGTCGTCGATCCCTTCGAGTTCTTCTTCGGGCGCCGCGGGCCGCGCGGCGGCGAGGGCGATCAGGTGGTCAAACGTCGCGCGCTCGGCTCGGGGTTCATCGTCGACGACCGCGGGCACGTCGCCACGAACGCGCACGTCGTCGCCGGCGCGACCGCGGTGCGCGTGAAGCTCTCCGACGGCCGCGAGCTCCCGGCGAAGGTGCGAGGCGTCGACGAGCGGCTCGATCTCGCGGTGCTGGAGCTCGAGGGCGGAGGGCGCCTCCCGTTCGTCGCGCTCGGCTCGAGCGAGGCGCTCCGCGTCGGCGAGTACGTGGTCGCCATCGGCAACCCGTTCGGCCTCGGAGACACGGTCACGATGGGCATCGTCAGCGCGAAGGGCAGGGAGCTCGGCGCGGGGCCGTACGACGATTTCATCCAGACCGACGCGTCGATCAACCCGGGCAACAGCGGCGGCCCGCTCTTCGACCTGCGCGGGCAGGTCGTCGCGATCAACACGGCCATCAACCCCGCCGGGCAGGGGATCGGCTTCGCGATCCCGGTCGACTCGCTCCGGGAGGTCCTCCCGCAGCTCATCGCGACCGGGCGGGTCCAGCGCGGCCGGCTCGGCGTCGTGATCCAGCCGGTCGACGCGTCCCTGGCGAAGTCGCTCGGCCTGCCGAAGCCCGAGGGCGCGCTCGTCAGCGACGTCGATCCGGGGAGCCCGGCGGCCAAGGCGGGCCTCGCGCCGGGGGACGTCATCCTCTCGGTCGACGGGACCAGGATCGCGCAGGCGCACGATCTCCCGCGTCAGATCGCGCGCCGCAAGCCCGGCGCCAGCGTGAAGCTCGAGGTGAGCACGCGGAAGGGCCCGCGCACCCTCTCGGCGTCGCTCGACGAGTTGAAGGAAGAGTCGACGGAGAGGCCGCGGCCCGCGCCTCTCCAGGCGCCGGGGGACAGGGCGACCGTGGGCATCGCGATCGCCGAGGACCCGCGGCGAGGCGTGGTCGTCACGGACGTCGATCCGGGCGGCCCTGCCGCGGGCCTGCTCGACGCTGGCGACGTGATCCTCGAGGTCGCCGGCGCGCCCGTGAACGGCGCGCGGGACGCGGCGGACCGGATCAAGAAGGCGCCGCTCGATCGCCCGGTCCTCCTCCGGATCACGAGGGAGGGCAAGACGCGCTTCGTCGCGATCGATCGCCCGGCGCCGTGACGCGCCGGGGGGCGCCGCGCCCGTGGAGCGCTTCGCCGCCGAACGCACGTCCGCGCGGACCCCCGCGTGCGCCTCGAGCCGTCCGGCGGTCGAGCCGTCCGACGGCGCCCCGGCCGCGCGCCGAAACATCACGCGGCCTCGCGCGGGAGACGCCGGGCGAGCCGCGGCCCGCGCGACGGGCTCAGGAGCGGCCGTAGATGCGCTGGAAGATGTCCCAGCACGCCGAGGACGCGACGAACTCGAGGATCTCGCGGAGACGCCCGCTCTGGGCGAGCGCCTGGCGACGGTCGTCGACGCGCGGCAGCGCGAGCGCGTCCGACGCGATCACCTGCGCGACCGCGCGGAGGTCGCGGCAGAGGACGACGGCCGAGTAGAGCGCGCGGCGCGACTCCTCGGCCTCCCAGACGGCGAGCTCGGCGTGGAGGTCGGCCCCGCCCTCGGCGACGACGCGCTCGAGCTCCTTCTTCGTCTTGCGCGGCAGCGCCGAGCTGATGCGCTTGCGGAGGTCGCGGATCGCCGGCCCGTCGGCGTCCGGCAGCGTGGCGGCGTCGAGCATCGCCGCGGCTTGCTGGCGGGGCGTGACGTAGATGCTCCCGCTCGCGGCCATCCGCGCGCACGCGTACGCGCCGTGGAACGCCGCCAGGGGGCGTCCGGCGTCCGTCAAGAGCTCGCTGCCGAGCACGAGCGCCCGCGGCTCCGTGAGGAGCAGCGCGACCTCGCGCCCGACGCCGCGATGGACGTTGGGCGCGTAGACGCCGAGCGTCGAGGCGATCGCGCGGACGTCGCCTGCGACCGGGTAGGTCTCGGGCAGGCGCGCGCGCGTCTCGAGCATGACCTCGCCGCCGGGGAAGATCTTGCCGAGGAACGGCTCGAGCGTCGCGAGCACGCTGCGTAGGAAGCGGGCGCGGCTCGGCCCCACGAGGCGGGACATCGCCTCGTCGTAGAGGAACGCCTCCGGCAGCGGACGGAGGGGCGTCGCGTTCGCGAGCGTCGCCTCGACCTCGGGCGACGTCGCGCCGAGCAGCGCCGCCGCCGACGCGAGCATCACGGCGATCTCCGCGCGCCCCGTCTTCGCCGCGACCGCGACGAGCGTCTCGAACGGGCCGGGCGCGGTGGGGTCGGCGTTGACCGCGCGCCGGAGCTCGGCGATGGCGGCGTCGTCGTTGCGGCCGACGAGGGCCGCGGCGAGCGTCAAGCGCGTCTCCATCGAGTCGGGGAACGCCTGGATCGTCGCCGCGAGCTGGCGATCGGCGGCCTCGGGGCTGCCGAGCTCGTCGCGCAGGATGCGCGCCACCGCGGTGCGCATCGGGAGCACGCCGGGCGTGTTCGGCCGGACGCGGCTCACGGCGGCCTCGGCGTGCGCGACGAACGAGCGGAAGTCGCCGTCGCGCGCGATGCGGTCCTCGAGCGGCGCGATCATCGTGGGATCGGCGATGGCGAGGTCGAAGGCGCGCGCGAGCGCCGCCTCGCCCTCCGCCTTCGAGGCGGCGTCGGGGCGGCCCCGCTGGACGTCGGAGAGCGCGACGAGCGCGCGCACGCGCTCGGGGGCCGAGCCGCTCGTCGAGAGGGTCTCGTACAGCTCGAGCGCGCGCGCCTCGTGTCCGCTCCGCGCCGAGACGTCGGCGAGCCGGAACGTCGCGTCCCGGTCGTCGGGGCGCTCGGCGACGAGCGCCTCGAGGATCTCCTTGGCCTTCACGTCGTCACGGAGCTCGTCGCCGTAGATGCGGGCCTGCGCGAGCCGCGCGCGCCGACGCGTCGTCGACGACGGGCCGCTCCGATCCGCCGAGCGCGACTTCATCTGCGCGATGCGCTCGTAGAGCTGCAGCGCCTCCTGCCAGTTGTGCACGCGCTCCTCGAGGATCGCGAGCGCCTGGACGGTCTTGACGTCGTCCTCGCCGGACGCGCCGCCGGCGTCGCGCGCGAGCGCCATCGCCCGCCGCAGGTCGACGATCGCGCCCGCGGTGTCGCCGACGCGGCTCGCGAGGATGGTCGCGCGCCGCGTGAGCGCGCGCGCCTGCGCCGCCGGATCGAGGCCGAGGGCGTCGGCGTGCGCCAGGAGCGCCGCGGCGGCGCCGCCGAAGTCGGACGACGCCTCGAACAGGACGAGCGCGCGCTCGAGCGCGGGCGCGTGCTCCGGCTGGGACGCGAGCAGCGCGCGGTAGCTCGCGAGGGCGCGCGCGGGATCGCCCGTCCGCTGCTCGTGGACCTCGGCCGCGGCGAGCCAGGCGTCCGCCACGTTCTCCCGGTCGAGCGAGGCCTTCGCCGAGCGCTCCGCGAAAGACGCGACCGCGCTCCAGTCGCTCGCCGCCGCGCGCAGGCGTCGCGACGCGTCGAGCGCGGGCGTGAGCTCGGGATCGGCGGCGAGCGCGAAGGTGTAGGCCGCCTCGGCCGCGTCGCTGCGTCCGGCGCTCTCGTCGAGGACGCCGGCCGCGAACGCGAGCAGCGCGCGCAGCGACGCGTCCTCGGTGGCCCGAGCGCGGGCGATCAGCGTCGGCGGCGAGCGCCCGTCGGACGATCCGCTCGGGCTCGCGGCGAGGCAGCGCGCGAGGCCGTCGAGGGCCTGGACGTCGCCCGGATCGCGCGCGACGAGGCGCTCGTAGATCGACGCGGCGTACGTCGCGCTCGCGGCGGTGACGCCGGCGCCCGAGCCGCCCGCGCCCACGAACACGCCCGGCGCCGCGCCGCCGTGCTCGACGGCCAGCGCGAGCACGCGGAGCAGACCGGTCTCGAGGCGCGCGTCGGTCGTGCTCGCGGCCATCGACGAGAGGCAACCCGCGATCGCCTCGCGCTTGCCCTCGAGGCGCGCGACGCGCAGGCGGTCGACGGCCATCGCCGCGGGCTTCGCGCCGGTCGTGAGGGCTTGGTCGTAGAGGCGCGCGGCGCGCGGCGCGTCGTCGAGCCGGAGCTCGGCGTTCCGGGCGCGGCGGACGAAGACGCGCCTCTGCGCGGAGGGCTCGCTCGTGGCCTCGAGGATCTCGGCGAGGACGGCGTCGACGCGCTCCCACTCGCCGCGGGTCTCGTGGAGGCGGAGCAGGCCCCAGAGCGCCGCGTGCCGATCGGCCTCGGCGAACGCGTCCGCCTCCGCGGATCCCGCGTTCGCCTCCGCGGCGCGCGTGTAGGCCTCGGAGGCCGCGAGGGGGTCGTTCAGGCAGAGCTCGAGGATCGCCGCCGCGCGGAGGCGCGCCCTCACCGCGACGCGCGGCTCGGCGGCGTCGGCGTAGCGCTGGAGCACCTGGGCGAGCCGGCGGTGGTCGCCGGCGCCGCGAAGGAGGCGCTCGAGCGCGGCGACGATCGGCGCGCTCGTGGGAGCGCGCTCGAGCGCCTCGAGGTACGCGTCGACGGCCTCGTCGACGCGGCCGAGCTCCTCCTCGAAGACGCGCGCGACGCGCACGAGGCCGTCGACAACGTCGCCGGGCCGCGTCGCCAGGTCGAGCAAGCGTCGCTCCGCGTCGATGACCTGCTCCCAGCGGCCCTCCTTCTCGTGGACGCGCGCGATGGCCCTCGCCGCGCCCTCGTGGCGAGGCGCGCGATCGATGACGATCTCGTACGTCGCGAGCGCGCGCCGGAGGTCCTTCACGCGCGTCTCGAGCGTGGCGCCGATCCGGTAGACGGCCGCGATCTCGTCGGCGCCGTCGAGCATGGCCGCCTGCGCCTCGAGCACCTCGACGTACTCGCTC
This sequence comes from Labilithrix sp., assembly GCA_019637105.1. Taxonomy (GTDB): domain Bacteria; phylum Myxococcota_A; class Polyangia; order Polyangiales; family Polyangiaceae; genus Labilithrix. The sequence goes on along the minus strand of JAHBWF010000117.1, from coordinate 1,866 downwards.
CAGCGCCCCGCGTCGGCGAGCGCGCGGGCGAGCGACACGAGGACGTCGTAGCGGTCTTCGGGCCCGTCGAGCGCCTCGCGACGGAGGTCGGCCGCGCGGCCGGGCTGCCCGGCGCGCGCGTGGAGGATCTCGGCGAGCTGGAGCCGGAGCGATCGCGCTCGGCGGGGGTGCGCCGCCTTGGTCAGCGCGTTCTCGTAGAGCGCCACGAGCCGCGGCCACTGCGACGCCGCGCGGTACATCCGATCGAGGGCGTCGAAGGCCGCCGCGTTCGTCGGATCGAGGGCGAGCGTCCGCTCGTAGAGCGTCGCCGCCTCCTCCGAGAGGTCGGCCGGGCTCTCCGCCTCGACGTACTCGGCGAGCGCGGCGTACCGCACCGCGCGGACCTGCGGATCGGCGATCCGGTCGGCCTCCCGCCGTTCGAGCTCGACGGCGAGCGGGAGCTTCCGCTCGCGGGACAGCCGGAGGAGCGCGTCGGTGGCGGGCGCGAACGTCGGCGAGGCCTCCGCCGCGAGGCGGTAGGTCTCGAGCGCGTCGTCCGCGCGACCGAGCCGCGTCTCCTGGAGCCGCCCCAGGCGGACGAGCGTCCACGCCCTCTCCGCGGGCGCGCGGAGCCGCGCGAGGAGGCGCTCGTACGCCGCGGCCGCGTCGTCCCATCGCGCGGCGGCCTCGAGGACGTGGGCGAGCTTCTCGACGGGGCCGGGATCGCTCTCGGCCAGCGTCGCGGCGCGCACGTAGCAATGGGCGGCGCGCGCGTGATCGCCGACGCACTCGGCGTACACGTCTCCCGCGCGCTCGTAGTGCTCGCGCGCGACGGCCGCCTCGGCGGTGCGGTCGGCCTGGGCCGCGACGATCCGCGCGTACTCGTCCCACGCCCGCCGCCGGAGCAGGGCGGCCTCGAGCGTCGCCTGCGCGCCGGCGTTCGTCGGGTCCGCCTCGAGCGCGCGGCGGAGCGACGTCTGCGCGCCGTCGACGTCGGCGAGGTAGCGATCGCAGAGCGCGCCCGCCGCGCCGTGGAGCGCGCTCCGCGTGACGGCGTCGTCGGTGAGCTGCGCCATCTGCTCGAGCACCTCGACGACGCCGCCGAAGACGACGTCGTCGTCGCCCGCGAACGGCTCGACGTCCGTCCAGCCGGCGTGGTCGCCGCCGGCGCGCGCGCGCAGGTGGAGCGCGGCGAGCGCGTCGAGCGCGCCGAGGTCGTTCGGCTCGAGGGCGATGAGCTCGCGGATCGTCCGCATCGCCGCGCCGACGTCGCCCGCGGCGTGCTCCTCGATGGCCGCGATCTGCCACGACAGCGCGGCGCGCTCGCGGCCTTCTCCCACGTGCGCGAGCTCGGCGCGGGCGCGCTCCCGGACGGCGAGGAGGTCGGCGCCTTGCTCCGCCAGCCAACGCTGCGCGCTGGCGACGAAGCGCGCGTCGGGCGCCAGCTCGGAGGCGCGCGCGAGCGCGGTCGCCGCGGAGAGCGGATCGCTCATCGCGTCGAGGTGGATCCGCGCCTCGGCGGCGAGCAGCAGCGCCGCGCGCGTCGGGTGCTGGGCCGCGCACGCGGCGATCTCGCGCGCCAGCCGGAGCGCCGACTCGCGCCAGGGCGAGGCCGACGGATGCGGAGGCGGCTCCGGCGCGCGCTGCGGCGCGACCGAGGAGGCCTTCACGGTCGGGGCGCTCGTCGCGCCCGAAGCTGCGTGCGCGCCCGCAGGAGCATGAGGTGCGACCGCCGGGGCCTTGGCGGTCGAGGCGCTCGTCGCGCCCGAAGCTGCGTGCGCGCCCGGGGGAGCGTGAGGCGCGACCGCCGGGGCCTTGGCGGTCGCGGGCGCGTGCGTCGCCGCGCGCGATGACGTCGCCGCGGACGGTCGTTGGGCCGCGGGCGGC
>JAHBWF010000116.1 GCA_019637105.1 Labilithrix sp. | reverse complement strand
CCCCGCGTGACCGGCGCCGGCGGGACCGCCGCAGATGCGCGCGACGCGCTCCGCGGAGACGACGCCGAGCGGCGACGCGAACGGCCGGAGCGCGGCGGCGAGATCGCCGAGCGTCGCCCGCGCCGCCGGGTCCTTCTCGAGGCACGCCAGCACGGCGGCCTCCACCCGCTCGGGCAGATCCGGCCGAAGCGCCCGCAGCGACGCGGGGGGCAACATCGTCACCGCCGCCAGCACGCTGCCGACCGTGTCGCCTTCGAACGGCAGCTTCGTCGTGAGCACCTCGAACAGGACGATCCCGAGCGCCCACACGTCGGCCTTCCCGGTCACGTACTTGGACGTCCGGATCTGCTCCGGCGCCATGTACGCGGGAGAGCCGATCACGGCCTGGGTCGCGGTGAGCGAGGGATCGCCGCCGCGCTCCGGCGCGAGCTTCGAGATCCCGAAGTCGAGGACTTTGAGGAGGACGGAGCCGTCCGGCCGCTCGGTCAAGAACAGGTTCGAAGGCTTGATGTCGCGGTGGACGACGCCGGCGACGTGCGCCTCGGCGAGCGCCTCGGCCGCCTGGAGGATGCAGTCGGCGGCGAGCGGCAGCGCGAGCGGGCCTCGCGCGGCGAGCGCCTCGAGGTCGACGCCCTCGAGGAGCTCCATCGCCATGAAGGGGATCCCGCGCTCGGTCACGCCGACGTCGTGCACGCGGACCACGTGATCGCTGCGGATCCGCGACGCCGCGCTCGCTTCCTGGTGAAAACGTTCGAGCGCCGTCGGATCGCCGGCGCGCTCGGGCCGGAGGAACTTGATCGCGACGCGTCGGTCGAGCATCCGGTGCCGCGCCGCGACGACCGCGCCCATGGTCCCCACCCCCACGACGGTCTGGAGCTCGTAGCGGCCGTCCACGACGGTGCCGGGTCGCGGGACCCAGGCGTCGACCGCGTGCCGCGCCGTCGCTCCGTCGAAGTCGACCACGCTCCCAATCTAACGGAGGCGGGCGCCGGCCGCAGGATCGCGTGCGCCGGACGCGCGATCCGACGCCCGACGTCGCGCCGCGTGCGTTCCGTGATAGAATTCGGGAGAATCGTGGACGATGGCGAGGACGTCCGCCGGAGGAGAGACAAGCCGATGAACGACCCCCGCGAGCTCTCCCTCGTCGCCGACGAGCTCCCTGTCGCGATCTGGATGGGTCGCGTGCCCTCCGGCGAGCTCGTCTACATGAACGCCGCCTGCCGAGAGATGCTCGGGCTGGAGGAGGCGCCGAGCGCCCTGCGCGGCGGCTTCGTCGAGCCTTACGGCGTGCACCTGCCGACGGGGGAGCGCTACCCCGAGGACAAGATGCCGTTCGAGCGCGTCATCGCCGCGCGGACGACGGTGGTGCTCGAGGACCTCGTCATCCACCGGCGCGACGGCAAGAAGGTGAACCTGCGGGTCTTCGCGAAGCCCATCTTCGACGAGGCCGGAGAGATGACGCACGTCCTCGAGGCGTTCACCGACATCACCCGCGAGGTCGAGGCCGAGCGCGCGCGCATCGACGGCGAGCGGCGCCTCGCGCGCGCGCAGCGGCTCGAGTCCATCGGACAGCTCGTCGCCGGCATCGCGCACGACTTCAACAACCTGCTCACGGTCACCAAGCTCTCGGTGACGTGGCTCCGCGCGGCCGAGCCCAGCCACGCGCGCCAGCAGGCGCTCGCGCAGATCGACGCGGTGACCGACAGCGCGATCGAGCTGATCAAGAGCCTCATCGGGTTCGCGCGGCGCGAGCGGCGCTTGATGGCGCCCGTCTCGGTCGAGGCCGCCGCCATGAACGTGGTCGAGATGGCGCGCCGCACCTTCGACCCGTCGATCGAGCTGCTCACCGACCTCTGCACCGAGAACGCGATGGTGATGGGCGACGCGTCTCAGCTCGAGCAGCTCGTCATGAACCTCGTGCTGAACGCGCGCGACGCCATCCACGGCCCGGGCAAGGTCGTCGTCCGGACCTCGATCCGCGCCGTCGACGAAGGCGACGCGGGGGCGATCCCTGCCGGACGCTGGCTCGTGCTGGAGGTCGTCGACGACGGCTGCGGCGTCGACCCCGCGATCCGCGATCGGATCTTCGAGCCGTACTTCACGACCAAGACGCAGGGCTCGGTGAAAGGGACCGGCCTCGGGCTCGCGACCGTCCACGGCATCGTGAACGCGCACTGCGGCGTCGTCGAGGTCGTCGACGCCCCGGGGCGCGGCACCGTCGCCCGCGTGGCGCTGCCGCAGCCGATGACCGCGCCGCGCGCCGTCCCGCTGGCGAGCCCGCCCACGCCCCGGCCGCGCCGCAAGGCCGCCGAGGACCGGCTCGTCCTCGTCATCGACGACGAGCCGCTCGTCCGCGCGTCGACCGTGGCCACGCTCCGCGAGCTCGGCCTCCGCGTCTGCGACGCGCCGGACGGGGCGACCGGGCTCGACATCTTCTCGCTCCGCCACGAGGAGGTCGCCGGCGTCGTCCTCGACATGGTCATGCCTGGGCTCCGCGGCCGCGACGTCTTCGTCGCGCTGCGGAAGGTCCGGCCGGACGTGCCGGTGCTCCTCGTCACGGGCTCCGGAGACACGGCCGAAGTCGACGAGATCCGCGCCCTCGGAGTTGCCGGCGTGCTCGCGAAGCCGTACGACGATAGGCAGCTCGCCACCGCGCTGGAGCAGGTCGGGGTGCTCTGACCTGAGGCATCGTCGCGACGAGCTGAGGAGCGGCCATGGGCTACGAGATCCTCGTCGCGCTGTTTCTGACGGTCCTCGCGCCGCTCGTGGTCCTCGGGTTCGTCGCCTTCTGGGTGACGACGAGCCGCGAGCGCGCGTTCATCGAGGACACGTGGCGATCCTACGCCCTCCTCCGGCGCCGCGAGTACGTCCCGGCGCGCGGCGAATGGCCGAACCGCACCTCTCCGACGGTCCGCTGGCTCGACGGCGACCTCCGGCTCGAGCTCTCGGTCGTCGGCGTCGAGGCGGGCGCGCGCACGCGCCTCGTCGCCTGGCCCCGCGGCAAGCTGCTCGGCTCGTTCACGGTCGTCCCGAGGGGACGCCATAGCGGGACCGGCGGGATCCGCGACGCGGCGTTCGCGTGCGCGTTCGCCGTGTCGGACAAGCCGAGCGGTCTCGCGGCGCGCGCGCTCGACGCTCGGGCGCGCCGCGCGCTGCTGGCGTTCCGGCAGCACGACGACGTCGTCCTCTCCTACCGGCGAGGGAAGCTGATCCTCGAGTGGCCCGGCCGCGAGTCGAACGACGCGCGCCTCGACGAGGCCGCGCGCGCCATGAGCGAGCTCGCGCGCGGCGTCGACGACGCGTTCCGCCTCCCGGCGTCGACCGAGGGCGCCTTCTCGCTCACGCTGCACCACGCCGAGTGACCGGCGCGCGCCGCGCCTCGGATCACTGCGCGTACATCCGGATGTCGGTCGCCGCGGCCTGACACATGCGAAGCGCCTCCTCCCACTCCGGGTGGCGCACGATCACGTGACCGTCGGACGTCTGCGTCTGCTTCCAGTCGCGCCGCGGCGTCCCCGGGCGGAGGAGCCTCTCCTCGACGACCCACGGGCCGCAGGCCCGGAGCCAGTCGAGCAGCCCCTCGATGCGCGTGATCCGACCGAAGCCCTGCGCGCGCTTGAAGACGATCCCGACGTTGTACTTGCGCGTCGCGTCCGCCTCGAAATGCCCCCAGCACGAGACGCGCGCCCACTCACGGAAGAGATCGGCGTCGCACGTGTAGTTCATCTGATCGACGAGGCCCGCGCCGCCCGGGCGGCACGCGATCTCCCCGAAGACGGCCTCACCCTTCGGCGTGAGGTACCACTCCATGTGGGTGAAGCCGTCGCCCATCCCGAGCGCGTCGAGCGTCGCCCGACCGAGCGCGAGCCCGCCGGCGAGGCGCGGCTGCGTCAGGTCGCGCACGCTGATGGCGATCGGGCTGATCCACTCCACCGTCCGCGCCTCGAGCGGCTTCGGGAGGTACTGCGAGACGTTCTCCATCACCGGCTTGCCGCCGACGCAGAGCGTGTCGTAGGTGAGCTCCTCGCCCTCGATGTACTCCTCGCAGCTCGCCTGCGAGAGGCCGCCGAGCAACGGGAGCACCTGCTCGAGCTCCGCCGGGCTCGCCACCTTGTACGTGTCCGCGCAGCCGGCGCCGGCGATCGGCTTCAGGATCAGCGGGTAGCCGATCTCCTCGGCGGTCTCCCGCACCTCCTTCGCGGTGTGAACGCGGCGCGAGCGGGGCACGCGGAGGCCGGCCGCCTGGACGCGCTCCTTCATGAGCTGCTTGTCGCGGAACGCGCGGACCGTCTCGACGGACATCCCCCCGAGGCCCCAGCGCTCGCGGAGGCGCGCCGCGAGCATCACGAGCGGCTCCCAGTTCGTGAGCACGCGGTCCACGTTGCCGCCGCGGAGCCAGCCGGAGACGCGGTCCATCACGTCCATCTCGTCGAGGATGCGCGGGACGGTGAGGTAGTCGTGGAGGTACGGCTTGACGCGATCGGGCAGCTGGTCGCGCGGCGTGTCGCCGACGCCGTAGACGGCCGCGCCGACCTCCGCGAGGCCGCGCGCGAAATTGATCATCTCCGCGGGATACGCCGGTGACAGCAGGACGACGCGCATGGAGCATGATTTCTACCATGGCCGCCGCGCCGTGCCGACTCACAAGGGTCGCGCGACGCGCGACCTCGCGGACGCCGCGGAGGCGCGTCCCGGAGCGTGAGGCGACCTGCCTCTGGCGGACGACCGGCGAGCGGCTATCGTCGACCCACCGACAGTGAGCAACCGCGGCCCCGGCTACGCCAAGCACCCCGAGCACACGGTCACGGTCACGCCCTTCGAGGGTCGCGTGGTGATCGAATCGCCGAGCGGCGAGGTCCTCGTCGACACGCTGCGGGCCCTCGAGCTCCGCGAGGCGAGCTACCCGCCGGTCTTCTACGTCCCGCGGCGCGACGCGCGGATGGATCGCCTCGCGCGGACCTCCCACACGACGCACTGCCCCTTCAAGGGTGACGCGTCGTACTTCACGATCGCCGGCCTGCCGGGCGGCGAGAACGCCGTGTGGAGCTACGAGCGTCCGTACGACGAGGTCGCGTCGATCCGGGACGCGCTCGCGTTCTATCCGGACAGGGTCGTCGTCCGGATCGACCCCGCCTGACCGGGCCGACGGCGCGCGTCGCGCCCGGGCGAGCGGCGGTCGCGCGCGGCGGAGCTCCGCTCGTCCGCTTCCACCACGACGGCCCCGCGGAGGCACGGTACGCTGGCCCCGTGAGGTGCTCGTCATGGGCCGGCCGTTCGTAGGCAAGGTGGCGCTGGTGACGGGGGGGAGTCGCGGGATCGGGCGGAGCATCGCGCTCGCGCTGGCGGAGGCGGGAGCCCAGGTGGCGGTGAACTACCGGACCGACCAGCGCGAGGCGGAGGGCGTCGTCGACGCGATCGCCAAGCTCGGCGGCGAGGCGATCTCGGTGCGCGGCGACGTCGCCGTCCCCGACGACGTCGCCGAGATGGTGGCGTCCGTGCGCCGGGAGCTCGGACCGACCGACATCCTCGTCAACAACGCCGGCATCGCGCGGCCGATGCCGCTCGAGTCGATCCACCTCGCGACGTGGGACGCGACCTTCGCGGTCAACCTGCGCGCGCCCTTCATCGTCACCTCCGCCGTGCTCCCGGAGATGCGCGCGCGCCGCTGGGGCCGACTCCTCTACCTCTCGTCGACCGCCGCCCGCGTCGGCGGCGTCGTCGGCCCGCACTACGCGGCGTCGAAGGCCGGGCTCGAGGGGCTCGTCCACGCCTACGCCTCGATCCTGGCGCGCGAGGGCATCACCGCGAACGCGATCGCGCCGGCGCTCATCGAGACCGAGATGATCGCCGGCAACCCGAAGGTCCAGCCCGACCGCATCCCCGTCGGCCGCCTCGGGACGTCGGAGGAGGTCGCGCAGGTCGTCGTCGCGATCGCCGAGAACCCCTACGTCACGGGCCAGACCATCCAGGTCAACGGCGGCCTGTACATGACGTGATCCCGACTCGCGCCGGCGATCGCGACGCGGGAGCCGGGTCCTCCTCCGAGCCCGGGGCGGCAGGCGCTCCCGCGCGCCGGACCTCGGCGCGCTTCGCCGTCAATCCCCTCCTCGGGCCGGCCGCGGCGGCGCGCTCGCGAAGGCGGCGAAGAGCTCGTCGGCGGCGATCGGCGGCGTCATGCGCCCGGCGACCACGGCGGACTCGATCGAGGGCAGGCGCTGCTCGACCTCGGGGTGCGTACGGAAGGCTCGGTCGAGGCGCTCGCCGATCAAGGACCACATCCACGACCGCTGCTGCTCGGCGCGCATCGCGGCGAGCTCGCCGGAGGACTCCAGGGTACGGCGGTGCTCCTCGATCACCTCCCAGAGCGCGTCGAGCCCTTCTCCCGACAGCCCCGAGACGGCGAGCGCGCGGGCCGCCCAGCACGGACGACGCCGCGGCAGGTAGCGCAGCGCGGCCTGCAGATCGCCGAGCGTGGAGCGCACGCGCGCGGCGTTGTCGCCGTCGCACTTGTTGACCCCGATCGCGTCGGCGAGCTCGAGGACGCCCTTCTTGATCCCCTGCAGCTCGTCCCCCGCCCCGGCGAGCGCGAGCACGAGGAAGAAGTCGACCATGTCGGCCACCGCGGTCTCGCCTTGGCCGACGCCGACGGTCTCGACCAGCACCACGTCGAAGCCCGCCGCCTCGCAGAGCAGCATCGTCTCGCGCGTGCGCCGCGCGATGCCGCCGGGGGAGAGGCCGCTCGGCGAGGGCCGGATGAACGCGGCGCGCTCGAGGGAGAGGCGGGCCATCCGCGTCTTGTCTCCCAGGATCGAGCCGCCGGAGACCGTGCTCGACGGATCGATCGCCAGCACGGCGACCTTCTTCCCGCGCGCGACGAGGCGCATCCCGAGCTCGTCGACGAACGTGCTCTTGCCGGCGCCGGGGACGCCCGTCACGCCGACGCGACGCGACGCCCCCGTCGCAGGGAGGAGGCGCGTGAGCAGCGCCTGCGCGAGCGCGACGTCGGCGTCGGCTCTGCTCTCGACGAGCGTGATCGCCTGCGCGAGCACGGCGCGATCGCGCGCGCGGACGCCGCGCTCGTACTCCTCGAGCGAGAGGCGCGGCCGCTTCGACGTCATGTCTCCGCGGCTCCACGCTCGCCGCCGGGCGCCGGCGTCGCGTCCTCGATGCGGTCGAGCAGCGCGCACGCCGCCTCGGCGATCACGGTCCCCGGCCCGAAGATCTCGACGGCGCCCGCCTCGCGCAGCGCCGGGTAGTCGTCGGGCGGGATGACCCCGCCCACGACGACGAGGATGTCGGGGCGGCCGAGCGCGGCCAGCGCCGCCCGGAGCGCGGGCACGAGCGTGAGGTGGCCGGCCGCGAGCGAGCTCGCGCCGATCACGTGGACGTCGTTCTCGACCGCGGCGAGCGCGGTCTCCTCCGGCGTCTGGAAGAGCGGGCCGATGTCGACGTCGAACCCGAGGTCGGCGAACGCCGTCGCGATCACCTTCTGCCCGCGGTCGTGCCCGTCCTGCCCCATCTTGGCGACGAGGATGCGCGGCCGACGGCCCTCGCGCTCGAGGAAGGCTTTCGTCCGCGCGCGCACGGTCGAGACGGAGGTCGAGCTCTCGCCCACCTCGCCAGCGTACACGCCGGAGATGGCGCGGATCTCGGCTTGGTGCCGGCCCCAGACCACCTCGAGCGCCGCCGAGATCTCGCCGACGGTGGCGCGCGCGCGCGCGGCGACCACCGCGAGCTCGAGGAGGTTGCCCTCCGCCCCACCGGCGCACGCGGTCAAGGCCGCGAGCGCGCGCTGGCACGCCTCGGCGTCGCGCTCCCGGCGGAGGCGCGCGAGCCGCTCGATCTGGGTGCGCCGGACGGCCGCGTTGTCGACCTTGAGCACCGGCACCGCCTCGTCGTGGAGCGGGCGGAAGCGGTTCACGCCGATGATCGCCTGCCTGCCCGAGTCGATCCGCGCCTGGGTGCGCGCCGCGGCCTCCTCGATGCGCAGCTTCGGGACGCCGGCCTCGATCGCCTTGACCATGCCGCCGAGCGCCTCGACCTCGGCGATGTGCGCCCGCGCGCGCGCCGCGAGGTCGTGCGTGAGCCGCTCGACGTAGTAGCTCCCGCCCCACGGGTCGACCGGCCGGCACGTCCCGGACTCGAGCTGGAGCTGGAGCTGCGTGTTGCGCGCGATGCGCGCCGAAAAATCCGTCGGCAGCGCGAGCGCCTCGTCGAGCGAGTTCGTGTGCAGGCTCTGCGTGTGGCCCTGGGTCGCCGCCATCGCCTCGACGCACGTGCGGACGACGTTGCAGTAGACGTCCTTCGCCGTGAGCGACCAGCCGGACGTCTGGCAGTGCGTGCGGAGCGCGAGGCTCTTCGCGCTCTTCGGCGCGAAGCGCGCCACGAGCTCCGCCCAGAGCAGGCGCGCCGCGCGGAGCTTCGCCACCTCCATGAAGAAGCTCATCCCGATCGCGAAGAAGAACGACAAGCGCGGCGCGAAGGCGTCGACGTTCATGCCGGCCGCGATGCCGGTCCGGACGTACTCGAGCCCGTCGGCGAGCGTGTACCCGAGCTCGAGGTCGGCCGTCGCGCCGGCCTCCTGCATGTGGTAGCCGGAGATCGAGATCGAGTTGAACTTCGGCATCTTCGCGGAGGTGAAGGCGAAGATGTCGGCGATGATCCTCATCGAGGGAGCGGGCGGGTAGATGTACGTGTTCCGCACCATGAACTCTTTGAGGACGTCGTTCTGGATCGTCCCCGCCAGGCGCGAAGGCTCGACGCCCTGTTCCTCCGCCGCGACGATGTAGAGCGCGAGGATCGGCAGGACCGCCCCGTTCATCGTCATCGACACGCTCATCCGGTCGAGCGGGATGCCGTCGAACAGGAGCCGCATGTCGAGGATCGAGTCGATGGCGACGCCGGCCATCCCGACGTCGCCGACGACGCGCGGGTGGTCGCTGTCGTAGCCGCGGTGGGTCGCGAGGTCGAAGGCGATCGAGAGGCCCATCTGGCCGGCGGCGAGGTTCCTGCGATAGAACGCGTTCGACTCCTCGGCGGTGGAGAAGCCCGCGTACTGGCGCACGGTCCACGGCTTCTGGACGTACATCGTCGGGTACGGGCCGCGGACGAACGGCGCGAGGCCCGGCATCGTGCCGAGGTGCGCGACCCCGTCGAGATCCTCGCGCACGTAGAGCGGGCGGTGCGGGATCCCCTCGGGGGTGTCCCAGCCCTGCGCGCTCGCGGCGGGCGCGGGGGCCTCCGGCGCGGGGACCGCGTCGAACTCGAGCGACGCGAAATCGGGGAGGCGACTCGTCACGGCGCCTCCTCCGGCGCGTCGACGAACGCCGCGAGGAGCTCCTCGAGCACGGAGAGCGCGTCGCAGCCCGCGTACACGAACCCGTCGACGCCGGCGTCGCGGAGCGCCGCCTCGAGCGGGCCGGGCCGACCGGCGACCCGAGGCACGCGGCATGACCGCCTTGAGGCGCGCCATCCGCGGCCTCGGCGGCGTAGCGCTCGTCGGCGCCGCACAAGCACGCGACGACGGCTCGCTCGTCGGCTCGGCCCTCGCGCGCGCGGATGCCGCCGGCGGCGAGGAGGCCGGCGGCGAACCCGACGCGCGGCCGCGACTCGGCGGGCGGGCCCAGCGGGACGAGGAGCGCCTCGGGCCGCGGCGCGATCGCGTCGGCGCGGAGGCGGAGCCGCTCGAACGGCGCCGCGTCGCGACGGAGCGGGAGCGCCCCCTCGGCGCGCGGAGGCTCCTCGACGGGCGCGGCGCGCGGCAGCGCCTCGTCGAGGTTCGCGAAGTCGGTGACGCCCAGGACGGCGTGTCTCCGCTTCGCGATCCGATCGAGCCGCCGGCGCCACGAGGCCTCGAGCCTGGAGGCGAGGCTGCCGGACTCGAGCGCCGCCGCGACGCCGCCGTCCCGCTCGAGGTCCCGGAAGCGCCTCCACGCCTCGCGCGCGAGCGCGTCGGTGAGCGCGTCGAAGTAGTACGAGCCTCCGGCCGGATCGCTCACCTTGCCGAGGAGGCTCTCCTCGCGGAGGACGAGCCCGGTGTTGCGCGCGATCCGCCGACCGAGCGCGGACGGCGCGCCGAACGCCGCGTCGAAGGGGTGGGGCGTGACGAGATCGGCGCCGCCCGCCACGGCGGAGAACACCTGCGTGGTGACGCGGAGCATGTTCACCCACGGATCGCGGACGGAGAGCGCCGGCGCCGAGCCGACGGCGTGGACGAGCGTCCGCCCTCCCCCCGACAGGACGCTCGCGCCGCACGCGACGAGCACCTTCTCCCAGCACACCCGGAGCGCGCGCAGCTTGCACAGCTCCACGAAGGTGTCGCGGCCGACCGCGATCCGGAGCGCGATCGCGCCCCGGGCCTCGACCGGAGAGAGCCCCGACGAGAGCAGCGCCTCGAGGTAGCGCGCCCCGGTCGACAGCGCGATCGCCAGCTCGTCCGCGGCGTCCGCCCCCGCGTCGTGGTACGGGACCGTCGAGACGACGACCGCGGCCGTGAGCCGGGCCCGCGCCGCGAGCGCGAGGCGGCCGAGCGCGTCGAGATCGGCGGCGAGCGACGCGAAGCCGGCGCGCCCCTCCGCGCGACGCGCGATCGGATCGACGCCGAGGACGAAGGCCGCGCCGCCCGGCGCGCGCCCCGACGCGACGCGGGCGGCGACCTCGGCCGGCGGCACCCCCGGCGCCTCGACGACGAGCGCGGTGTCCGCGAGCGCCTCGCTCGGGAGCGCGCCGGCGAGCGCCGCGTCGAGCGGCACCCAGAGCGCGTCGGCGCCGTCCGAGACGTCCGCGACGAGCTCGGCCTGCGACGCGCCGTCCTCGTGGCGCATGCAGATCCGGAACGGCTCGGCGCGCGCGTACCTCGCCGCGGGATCGGGCGCCGGCGCTTCGGTGTAGAGCGGCGCGATCGCGACGCCCTCGGTCAGGCGGTGGACGAGCGCGTCGAAGTCCTTGCCGGCGAGCTCCTTGTCGACGAGGCGGCGCCAGTCCTCGAGCGTCACGGACGGAGGGTGCATCGCCGGCGCCTCTTCACATGTTCCGGCGGTACTGCCCACCGACCTGGTAGAGGGCGCTCGAGAGCTGGCCGAGGGTGCAGACCTTGGACGCCTCCATCAGCTCCACGAAGACGTTGCCGCCGTCGAGCGCCGCGCGCTTGACGGCGCCGAGCGCGGCGGGCGCGACGGCGGCGTTGCGCTCCCAGAACGCGTCCCGCGCGGCGATGGCGTAGTCCTTCTCCTCCTTCGTGGCGCGGATGACCTCGGGCGGCGAGACGGTCGGCGAGCCCTTGGGGTCGAGGAACGTGTTGACGCCGACGATCGGCAAGGTCCCGTCGTGCTTGAGCGTCTCGTAGTAGAGCGACTCCTCCTGGATCTTCGAGCGCTGGTACATCCGCTCCATCGCGCCGAGGACGCCGCCGCGCTCCGAGATCGCCCGGAACTCGGCGAGGACGGCGGCCTCGACGAGGTCGGTCAGCTCCTCGACGACGAACGCGCCCTGCGTCGGGTTCTCGTTCTTGGCGAGCCCGAACTCCTTCGTGATGACGAGCTGGATCGCGAGCGCGCGCCGGACGCTCTCCTCCGTCGGCGTCGTGATCGCCTCGTCGTAGGCGTTCGTGTGGAGCGAGTTGCAGTTGTCTTGCAGCGCTAGGAGCGCCTGGAGCGTCGTGCGGATGTCGTTGAACGCGATCTCCTGGGCGTGGAGCGATCGGCCCGACGTCTGGATGTGGTACTTGAGCTTCTGCGATCGGTCGTTGCCGCCGTACTTGTCCCGGATCGTGCGCGACCAGATGCGCCGCGCGACCCGCCCGATGACGGTGTACTCGGGGTCCATGCCGTTCGAGAAGAAGAACGACAGGTTCGGCGCGAAGTCGTCGATGTGCATCCCGCGCGAGAGGTAGTACTCGACGAACGTGAAGCCGTTCGCGAGCGTGAACGCGAGCTGCGAGATCGGGTTCGCCCCGGCCTCGGCGATGTGGTAGCCGGAGATCGAGACCGAGTAGAAGTTCCGCACCTTCCGCTCGATGAAGAACTGCTGGATGTCGCCCATCAGCCGGAGGGCGAACTCGGTGGAGAAGATGCAGGTGTTCTGCGCCTGGTCCTCCTTGAGGATGTCGGCCTGCACCGTGCCGCGCACCGCCGAGAGCGTCGCCGCCCGGATCTTCTCGTAGACCTCGCGCGGCAGGACCTCGTCGCCGGAGACGCCGAGGAGCATGAGGCCCAGGCCGTCGTTGCCCTCGGGGAGCTCGCCCTGATAGCGCGGCCGCTCGACGCCGCGCCGCTCGAAGAGCGCGTCGATCGTCCGCTCCACCTCGCCGACCTTGCCCTGGCTCTTGATCCACTTCTCGCAGGCCTGGTCGATCGCGGCGTTGAGGAAGAACGCGAGGAGCATCGGCGCGGGGCCGTTGATCGTCATCGACACCGAGGTCGTCGGATCGGACAGGTCGAAGCCCGAGTAGAGCTTCTTCGCGTCGTCGACGCTGGCGATGGAGACGCCCGAGTTCCCGACCTTGCCGTAGATGTCCGGCCGGTGATCCGGGTCCTCGCCGTAGAGCGTGACCGAGTCGAACGCCGTCGAGAGCCGCTTCGCCGGGAGCCCGCGGGAGACGTAGTGGAAGCGGCGGTTCGTCCGCTCCGGGCCGCCCTCCCCGGCGAACATACGCGCCGGGTCCTCGTTCTCGCGCTTGAGCGGGAAGACGCCGGCGGTGAACGGGAACTGGCCGGGCGGCGCCTCGCGGAGCAGCCAGGTCAGGACGTCGCCCCAGTCCTCGTACTTCGGCAGCGAGACCTTCGGCACGCGCAGGTGCGAGAGCGACTCGGTGAAGAGATCGAGCTCGATGACCTTGTCGCGCACCTGGAACTGGTACTTCGCCGCCGCGTAGCGCCGCTTGGTCGCGGGCCACTCCTCGAGGAGCTTCTTGCACTCGGGCGCGAGCCGCGCCTCGAGATCGCGGTAGAGCTCGACGAGCTCGCCGAGGAAGGCCGGCTCGCCCTCGATGCGCTGCGTGACCTGCACGACGTCGGACGGGCCGGTCGGCTCCACGATCTCGAGGCGCCTCTTGCCGACGTTGGCGCGGAGCGCCTCGATGCTGCCGTGGAGCTGGTACATCCGCCGGGCGATCTGCGCCTGCGCCCGGACGAAGGCGTCGTAGGCCTCGCACGTCTCGACGATCTCCGCGAGGTAGCGGGTCCGCTCCGGTGGGATGATCCAGCGCTTCTCGCTCATGCCGGGTGTGATCTCCGTCCGCGACTCGAGCGGCGCGCCGGTCTTCTCCGCTACGACCTGCATCAGCGCCTCGTAGAGGCGGTTCATCCCCGGGTCGTTGAACTGCGAGGCGATCGTCCCGTAGACCGGGACGTCGTCGTCCGCCGTCGCGAACGCGAGGTGGTTGCGCTTCCACTGCTTCTTGACGTCACGGAGCGCGTCGAGCGATCCGCGCTTGTCGAACTTGTTGATCGCGATGACGTCGGCGAAGTCGAGCATGTCGATCTTCTCGAGCTGCGTCGCCGCGCCGTATTCGGCGGTCATCAGGTAGAGCGAGACGTCGGCGTGCTCGGTGATCTCGGTGTCGGACTGGCCGATGCCCGACGTCTCGACGACGACGAGATCGAAGCCGGCCGCGCGGCACACCTCGATCGACTCGCCGACGTGCTTCGAGAGCGCGAGGTTCGACTGGCGCGTCGCGAGCGAGCGCATGTACACGCGAGGGTCGTCGATCGCGTTCATGCGGATGCGATCGCCGAGGAGCGCGCCGCCCGACTTGCGCTTCGAGGGATCCACCGAGAGCACCGCGATCGTCTTGTCCGGGCTGTCGGCGAGGAAGCGGCGCACGAGCTCGTCGACGAGGCTCGATTTGCCCGACCCGCCGGTGCCGGTGATGCCGAGCACGGGCGGGCGCCTCTCCGGAGCGGGCCGCGCCGCCAGCGCCGCGCGGAGCCGGTCGCCGGCGTCGGGGAAGTTCTCGGCGATCGTGATGAGCGCGCCGATCGTCGCCGGATCGCGCTCCGAGAGCCGGGCCAGGTGCGGCTCGATCTCGGGGGAGCGCTTCTCGAAATCGCAGCGCCGGACGAGATCGTCGATCATGCCCTGGAGGCCCATCGCCCGCCCGTCGTCCGGCGAGTAGATGCGCGCGACCCCGTAC
Organism: Labilithrix sp.; assembly: GCA_019637105.1. Taxonomy (GTDB): domain Bacteria; phylum Myxococcota_A; class Polyangia; order Polyangiales; family Polyangiaceae; genus Labilithrix. Next base: position 9,122 of record JAHBWF010000116.1, on the reverse strand, counting down.
GCGTGGAGCTCCTCGATCTCCGACGGGAGGATCGTCCCGCCGCCGCCCCCGAAGACGCCGATCCGCGCCCCCGCCTCGCGGAGCAGATCGATCATGTACTTGAAGTACTCGACGTGGCCGCCTTGATAGGACGTGATGGCGATGCCGTGCGCGTCCTCCTGGATCGCGCAGCGGACGATCTCGGCGACGCTGCGGTTGTGCCCGAGGTGGATGACCTCGACCCCCGAGGCCTGCATCAAGCGGCGCATGACGTTGATCGCCGCGTCGTGGCCGTCGAAGAGCGACGCCGCGCTCACGACGCGGACGTGGTGGCGGGGTCTGTACGGCGTGGGGGCGGACGGCTTCACCGCGGCGGCTCCTCAGTTGCTCTTCCGGCCGACGATCCGCGTCGAGCGACGGAGCAGCTCGTCGGCGGAGACCTCCTCGATCACCGTGTGGATCGTCCACTGGTTGCCCTCGGGGTCCTCGATCCGGGCCGTCCGGTGTCCGTAGAACTGATCCGCCGGCTTTTGGATCGAGCGCGCCCCCTCGGCCAGCGCCCGCTCGTAGGTCGCGTCCACGTCGTCCGCGTAGATCCCGAGCGAGCACGGCATCGGCCGGGCGCCGGACCGAGGCGACATGATCATCACGAGCGAGTCGTCGATCGTCACCTCCGCCTGGATGACCGCCCCGTCCGGCAGCGCCATCCTCCGCACCTCCACGGCGTCGAAGGTCCGGACGAGGAACGTCACGAGGCGCGGGACCCCCGAGACGATGAGGGCCGGGTTCACCGTGTGATGGCGGTCGGGGCGCCGGCCTCGACGGAGCGGCTTCGGTTGCATCCGTGTCTCCCTTCGACGTTCACGGCGTCCTCGGGCGGAGCTCCAGGTAGAAGCCCTCGGTCGCCGTGGTCACCGCGAGCCAGAGGTCGCCCTCGGGATCGGTGAAGACCGACAGGCCCTCGACGTCGTTCGCCCGCGTGATCGCGGCCGCGACCACGGCGGCGCCCTTCCCGAGCGCGCCGCTCTGCTCGACGTACGGGGCGGCGTAGACGGCGGCCTTCGGATCGAAGCCGAGCCCGAGCACCCAGCCCTCGGCGCCCGCGGCGGGGGCCACCGCGGCCAGCGACGCCGTGCCGCCCGAGTCGACCTCGGCGAGCTTCACGCCGTCCGCGGAGCCCTCGGCGAGGAGCTTCGCCTTGGGCAGGCCGTAGACCGCGTCGGAGGTCGCGCCGCCCGACAGCGACGCGCCGACGAACGCGTTGCCGTGCGCGTCGGTCGCGACCGGACCCGACGCGCCGCTCCAGCCGAAGAGCTTCCTCGGGGCCGGGCACGGCGCCGAGGCGACGAGGGCGCCGTCGCAGACGTCGGCGACGTAGAGGCCGTTGTCGTTCGTCGTGGAGTCCGCCGCCGCGAGGGGCGAGAGCCCGCTGTAGACGACGAGCTGACGCGCGCCGTCGGCGAGGCCGACGCCGGAGTAGAAGCCGTTGACCTTCGCGCGGCTCTTCACGGCGCCGTAGGCCGCGTCGTACAGGAGGGCCTCGCCGGGGAACGCCGCGCCGGAGCCCGTGTACGAGAGGAGCGCGAACGGGCCGAACGGGAGATCGACCATGCCGTCGGGGCCGTAGAAGAAGGTGGCCGGGAGGTCGCTGGCGGCGGCGAAGGGCTGCTCCTTGCGCGTGGCCGGATCGGTGGGCGCGTCGCCGGGGATCGTCCAGTGCACCACCGCCGGCGTCGCGCCGTCGCCGTAGACGCCCGTCGTGACCATCGGGCCGCCGTGTCGCCCCCAGCGGCTCCCGACGATGGCCGCGTCCGCGCGGTGGCGCTGCGTCACGCCGAAGGGGAAGCTCGCGTCGATCGTCACGAGGTCCGCGTACGTCGACGGATCGAGGAACACCGGCCCCGGCCGCGCCGCGTCCGGCGTCTCCTTGGCCCCGCCGTCCTCGGCGACGACCCCGCCGTCGGGCGTCTCCGTACCGGCGTCCGCCGCGGGGGTGACCTCGTCGCTCGAGCTGCACGCGACGAGACCGAGGAGCGTCGTGACGGCGACGGCCGAGAGCCAGGGCAGCCACGGCTGCGCGGCGGGTCGTGCTTGAGCTTCTTCGCGGGCGAGCTTGATCGAATCGAACATCGTCTCCTCCGGTCTTCGTGACGCCGCTATCAGCGAGGACCGGCGGACGTAGGCACTACGCCAGCTCGGACCTACGCGCCTCCCTCGAGGCTTCCAGGCCGACCGACCGCGGATTTGTCCCGCGATCGCATGCTGGCAGGTCTTCGGGCTTACGAGCGCTCCGGCTCTCGCCGGGTTCCTACTCGCCACCGCTTCCCAGCCCCGGAGGACCAGTGCGCTACGTGGCGTTCGTTCTCGATTACCGCTGCGGGGCAGCCCCGGATGTTCGCCGGGTTCCCTTTTCAGCCCCTGGCCGAGGCCACGAGCACCAACACACGATCTCCGTATTGCGATTCACCGGCGCCGTCAACCGGCGCCGCAGGCGCTCCGGCCGGCGGCGCCGGATCGCGCGGCGGTCACTGGAACGCGCCCTCGAAGCCCACCGCCGTGAAGATCGCCCGGCGCTGGGTGATGAAGAGCGCGTCGAGGAAGGACGTGTGGATCCCGGCGAGCCGAAGGACGAGCGCCACGCGCGTCGCCGCGATGCGCCGGCCGAGCTCGATCCGGAGATCGGCGCCCGCCGTGACCGTCGCGAGCGGGCCGAGCTCGCGATCGCCGGTGCGCAGGCTGGGGATGACGACGCCGGCGGCCGTCTCGCTCACCGTGGGGACGCGGCGCCAGAAGCCGGCGGCGCTCTGCACGTGGATCCGGAGATCGGGGGCGAGCGTCGTCCGCTCCGACAGGTCCATCGCGTAGCGCCCCTCGGTGGTCGTCGCGAGCTGCCCCCAGGAGTCCGTGTAGAGGCGCTCCTCGAGGCGGAGCGTCGCCCAGCTCGATCGGTGCAGCCAGCGCCCCGTGACGGCGTACCGATCGCGCGAGGTGGGGAGCTGCTCGAGCGGGCGCTCGTCGCGGCGCAGGGCGTTCACGAGCGCCACGTGGGCGCCGCGCGGCACGCGCTCGGCCGTCGCCGCGTCGAACATCGGCACGTAGCGGTAAGGCTTCGACTGATCGCCCCGCTCGAGCACCGCGTCGGCGCCGAGCCAGAGGACCGACGACGGACCGAGGACGAACGAGGCGCCGGCCGCCATCTGGTGACGGACGAGCGTCCGGTGGAAGACCGAGAACGGGGTGTCGACGCGGCCGATCGTGTCGTGGCCGAACGCGTACGAGAGCGCGAGCGTCACGTGGTCGTCGTCGATCCTCCACGACGGGCTGAAGCCGCCGCTGAGCGAGAGGTAGTCCGGCTCGACGGAGACCGACGCCGAGGCCGCCCCGCGGAGGTCCCCCGGGCCGTACTCGCCGTCGACGCCCGCGACGTGGCGGACCTCTCGCCAGCGCGACGACGCGGTCGACACGATGTCGACCGACGCGGCGCTCACCACGTCCACCAGGTAGCGCGCGCCGACCCGCCAGCCCTCCGCGTCGTCACGGATCCCGGCGCGCGCGGTCGGCGTGACGACCGTGACGTTGTCGGTGTCGGCGTAGGTCGAGAGCTCCGCGGAGGCTTCGATCGTGGCGCCCGACGGCGCCGCTCCGACGTCCGCGGCGCCGTCGTCGGCGTACGCGGGCGAGCCGGCGGCGGCCCACGCGAGGACCGCGAGCGTCGCGATCGCCCGCTTCGGGCGGCGCTCAGTTGCAGCCGCAGCCGCTCGTCGCATCGAGGCTCCCGCCGATCGCGCCCTCTTGGACCGCGCGCACGTGTTGCTCCCCCGGTCCCGCCGAGCTCGTCTGCGTCATGCTCGGGTGCGCGAGCCGGCCGCGTTGATGCGGCGCGACGCGCGTGCACCCCGCGCACGCGAAGAAGAGGAGGAGCGCCACGAGCCCGAGCTTCGCGTACGTCGTCACGGCCGCTCCACCTCGGCGGCGCTCGCGCACGCCGCGTCGTCGGTCGCCGCCGCGAGCCACGAGCGGAGGCAGACGTCGCCCGAGCCGCCGGGGGCGAGCGGCGCTCCTCCCTTGTGGCCCTCCAGCCCGAGCGCCTTCCGGACGAGGGTGAGGCGCTCGGCTCGCAGCCCGCCTTCGCCGACGACGCGCGCGAACAGCTCCGGCTCGAGGCCGGCGGCCGCGCGCAGGTTGGCCGCGTGCTCGTCGGCGGTCGTCGCGCCGCCGCCCGGGACGTCGACGTCCGCGAGGCGGAGCCCGGCGCGGTGATAGAGGCGGAGCGGGCGCCCCGGCTGGCCGTGGCAATCGAGCGACGCGCACCGCGCTCCGAGCATCTCGCTGACGTCCTCCCACCCGGCCGAGGGCGGCGTCACGCTCGGCGGCGGCGGCGCGTCCGCGCCCGAGCACGCCGCGAGCGCGAGGGCGGCGACGAGGCCGGGGAGCCGCCCGCGCCTCATGGACACCCGCTCGCGTCGAAGGAGCGCGGCGTCGCGTAGAGGTAGACCTGCCCGGCCTTGGACCGCGAGGCGGGCTCGCCGTGGCACGAGGCGCACGAGCCGTCGCGCTGCACCGGCGTGTCCATCTCGACGCGGTAGCTCCCGAGCTCGAGCGCGACGAAGACCGGATAGCGCGGCGCGAAGTCGGCGGGCTCGACGAAGAAGTTCCCGGCGCAGTTCGTCGCGACGCGGAACGCGCGCCGATCGGCGTCGATCAGCTCGACGAGGACGCCCGGGGCCGGATCGGGAGCGTCCGCGGTGACGTACACCGTACCGGCGACGGAGAACGCGCGCGCCTCCGAGCTCCCGTCGTGGCAGGTCAGGCACGGCTGGCCCCGCCGGTGGAGCGGCCCGCGCGGGACGCCGGCGACCTCGGGCCCGAGCGCCTCGATCGCGCGCTCCCGCAGGGGATCGTCGCACGCGGGCGTGAACGCCAACAGCGCGGCGACGCCGAGCCGGGCCGTCTGCGGGATCATGGGAGCGGGACGACGCGGAGACCGCTGAAGGCCGCCTCGTCGGGCGCGCTCGCGGCGCTCACGGCGCTCGCGACGTCGAACGGGAGGAGACGATGCGGACCGGGCGGGCTGTCCTCCGACGAGTTCTCTTCGGTGAACTCGACGTGCACGACGTACGCGCCCGGCGCGACCTTCGCGCCCGCCGCGTCGCGACAGTCCCACGCGACGACGTGGCCGCCGGCGCTCTTTCGCGTCGCGCCGGTCACGGCGTCGACGTCGTTGCCGTTGGACGACGCCAGCCACGCCACGGCGTGCTTCAGCCGCTTGCTCCCCCAGACGTCGAGCGTCCGCACGAAGGCGCCGGACGCGGTCGTGATCCAGATCGCGCCGACGTTCTCGGGCGCGTACTCGCCGCGGTACGAGATGGTCGTCACCTCGACGCGCGCGCACGCGTCCGCCGCGGGCTCGCCGCCGCCCGTGCCGTCACCGACGACGGTCCCGTCGCCGTCGCCGTCCGTCCCGTCCGGCGCGCTCCCGGCCCCGCCGCCGCCGGCGGCGCTCGCGAGCCCGGGCGCGCGGTCCCAGTACGTCGGATCCGTGCGCGTCGGATCGCACGCCGCGACGGCCAGCGCGGGGATCGACGCGACGCCGAGCAGCCTGAAGAGACGCGAGGCGGCGAGGCTTCGCCCGGGGGCCGATCGTGGACGCTGCATGATCGCGCGGGACCTCTACCACGTCTTGTTGAAAATGAAAATCGCTTGCAGCAAGCGAGGTTCGAGGATAGCGCAGTCGCGATGGCTCGCCGTCCTCTGCGCGGGACGCCCTCGGCCGCGCTCCTGTCGATCCTCCTCGCGCCCGCGCGCGCCGCCGCGAGCGACGACGCGCCCGCGCGAGACGAGCACGAACGCGCGGCGGCGTCGCCCGACGATACTCCAGCGACGACGGGCGAAAGTCCAGCGACGACGGGCGAGATCCCGCCCGACGACGACGAGGCCCCGCCGCCGCGAGCGCCCGACGCGCCCGCGCGCGGCGCGGCGGCCGACGCCGCGCCCCGCCCCGCGGACGCGCCGCCGACGCGCCGCTGGGCGTTCGTCTCCCTCCGACAAGACTTCGCGTGGGTCGACGGCGATCGCGTCTGCTCCCCCGAGGTGCAACGCGCCGGCGACTTCAGCTGCTTCCGCGCGAACGGAACGCAGTACCTCGGCACGCCGCGCCCCGAGGACGCCGCGACGGTGAGCGGCGGGGCGATCGCGACGACGCGCGTGCTCGCCACGTATCAACACTTCCTCGGGACGCACTGGGCCGCCGCCGCGACGGCGGGCGTGGTCCTGCGCGGAGGCGGTCCACGCTCCGTCGGCCGCGACGCGCGGTCGTTCTTCCCGTTCCACCTCGAGGGCCAGCTCTCGTGGTGGCCGTCCGGCGCCCCGGCGCGCGGCGGCGGGCCCTCCGGGTTCGCGCTCGTGGGCGGCGGCCTCGCGCAGATCGACAGCAAGTTCTCGCTCGCGGTCCGCGAAGACCCGAGCGCGCCGCCCCCGCCGTCGCAGCTCGACAACCCGGAGCGCCAGACGCTCGACGTCTACAGGAAGACCGGGACCGGCTTCGCCGCGATCGGCGGGGGGATCGCGGCGTCGACGAGCCGCTCGCTGATCTGGCGCCTCGCCGTGGAGGCGATGGCTTCGTTCCCGGCGTTCGGCGTCGGCGCAGCGCTGGAGGCCGGCGTTGGGTTCGACCTCTGACGCGGCTCCCGCGGCCACGACGGGACCGGTCCGCTCCGCCGCGACGCTCGTGCTCGCCGGCGCCGCGCTCGCGACGACGCAGCTCCTCGCCGTGCGCGAGCTCGTGAGCGGGCTCTTCGGCGAGGAGGTCGTGCTCCTCCTCGTCAACGTCACCCTCTTCGCGGCGATCTCCTGCGGCTACTGGCTCGCGCCGCGGATGCGACGCCTCGGCCGCGCCGCCGAGATCGCCTTCGTCGTCGGCTGCCTGCTGCACCTGTCGCTCCCGGTGCTCCCGCGCCTCGGCTTCGCCTGGCTCGCGGCGCGTCGTTGGAACGGCGCGGCCCCCCTCGCGATGGCGATCGGCGTCGCGGTCGCGCTCCTCGCGCCGCTCTCCACGCTGCTGCCTCGCGCCGTCGCGAGCTACGCCGATCCCGTCGAAGGCATGCGACGGAGCTACAGCGCCGAGCTCGCCGGCTTCCTGCTCGGGCTCGGCCTCACGCATCTCTGCTTCGGGCACGGCGTGGAGGTCCTCGTCGCGCTGCACTGGTCGCTCCTCGCGCTCGTCGCGGGCCTCGCGCTCGGCGCGCGCGCTTTCGCGGTCGTCGCGCTGCCCGCCGCGCTCCTCTGGCCCTCGCTCCCGGCCCGGGCCCACGCCGCGAGCAACGCGGTCTACCGCGAGGTCCACGGCATGCGCTCCGCGAACGTGGTGTTCTCGGTCGACTCCCCGTACCAACGCGTGGAGGTCGTCGACAGCGGGCCCGGCCGCCGCTCGCTCTACCTCGACGGCCTCGAGAACCTCAACGCCAACGATCTCGCGCTCCTCAACGAGTACCTCGCGGTCGTCCCGGCGCGGATCGCGCGGCCCGCCAGCACGCTCGTGATCGGGAACGGCACGCTGTCGCTCGTCGCGCCCCTCGCGGCGCTCTCGAACGAGCTGCTCACCGTGGAGATCGACCCCGTCGTCGTCGCGGCCGGAGAGCGCTTCTTCAGCCCCGGGGCCGGGCGCGCGAACCTGGCGTGGAGGCTCGTCCAGGACGACGGCAAGTCCTTCCTCGCCGGCACGTCGCGCTCCTTCGATCTGATCGTCATCGACGTCCCCAGCCCGCTCACGTTCCAGGAGGCGTTCCTCCACACCCGCGAGTTCTACGCGCTCGTCCGGTCGCGCCTCACGCCGCGCGGCGTGGTGACCGTGCAGCTCAGCGGGCACCGCCTCGGCGCGATCGCGCGGTCGCCCTCGCGGGTCGCCGCCGCGCTCGCCGCCGAGCTGCCCGATCTGATGGTCGTCGAGAGCGGCGTGGCCGACCGCGCCTTCGCCTACGCCTCGCGGGAGCTGCCGTTCGGCGCCGACGACGTCCGGGCGGCGGCGCCCCCCTCCGAGACGCGCCTCGTCGTGCGCGACGCCGAGGCGGTCCGCGCGCGGACGCGCGGCGCCCAGCCGCTCGACATCGACTCGCTCGATCTCGTCTTGCGCCGCGGGTTCGAGCGCCTCGTCGATCGCCGCGGGAGCGGAGGCGCCGGTGACTGAGCGTCGCGCGAAGCTCGTCGCGAGCGTCACGGGGCTCCATTTCGCCGCCCTGCAGCTCGGCGCGTTCCTCTCGGTGGAGAGCGTCTCGTCGTCGGCGTGGGCGACCTACGCCGCGCTCTCGTCCGCCTGGCTCGGCGGGACGCTCGCCGGGCTGTGGCTCACGCTCCCCGCGCGCCCGGCGATCCTCGGCGGCCTCCTCGCGTTCGAGGGCCTCTTGGTCTTCGCGCGGCTCGCCCCGTGGTCGCGCGGCCTCTTCGTCTTCGGCGTCGCGGCGGTCGCCGTCGGGGGGCTCTGGGCCGGCGGCTTCTTCGTGCGCGCCGCGCGCCGCCGCGCGACGGACGGCGTATTCCTCCACGAAAACAACGGCTTTCTCCTTGGTCTCGTGGCGACTCCGTGCGCCTTCGCCTTCGGCGGACGGACGGCGCTCGCGGCGCTGCCGCTGGCCACCTGCGCGTTGATCTTTGGACTGGACCCGACACTCAAACAAGCTAGGAAGGAAACTCCATGAAGCGGCCCCTCGTCTTCGTCTCCGTCCCCCTCGTCGCCGCGATCTCGGCGGTCGCCTGCATGTCGGTCGACGACACGCCCGGCGTCACGATCGAGCCCCCGCCCTCGAGCGGCGCCCCCACCACGGACGCCGGAGGAGCCACGGCGGCCAAGGACGCCGCGAGCGGAGGCGCCTGCGCTTCTCACCAGGAGGACGGCGCGGCCTTCGCGGGCTGCTGCCTCCCGACGGGCCGCTGCGGCTACTTCGTCCCGAGCCTCAACTCGTGCACCGATCCGGTCCAGCTCGGCCTCCAGCGCAGCGAGGCCACGTGCACCTACGAAGGCTCGACGGACGAGGATGACGACGACGACGACGACAAGGATAAAGACAAGGACAAGGACAAGGATAAAGACAAGGACAAGGATAAAGACAAGGACGACGACGACGACTGAGGTACGGCGCGCTCAGTCGGCG
>JAHBWF010000115.1 GCA_019637105.1 Labilithrix sp. | reverse complement strand
ACTGCCATGAGAATTACCCCATGGCCGCCGGTGGGATCGGAGACCCTTCGGGAAGGCGGGGAGCGATCTTGACGTCGTAGCCGAGGCGCTCGAGACGTCGAACGAGGTTGCCGGTCACGCGGCGCGCATCGACGGCATCGAGGTAGGAGGCACCGAGCTCGCGGTAGTCGACGCCGGTGGAGAGCATGACGTAGACCGCCTTGAGGTCTTGTGGGCGATAGCGACCGCCGCTCGCAGGTAGCAGGTAGCCTCGTCGCGCCTTGAGGCGGAAGAACTTGTCCTTGAAGTAGCTGTCTTTCTTGCGCGAGGCGCCGTGGGCAGCCTCGACGAGTGCCGTCATGAGGTGGACGTTGCCTTTCCGGGCGGTGCCTTTCTTTTTCTTGCCGGCACTCTCGTTGTTTCCCGGGCAGACGACCGCCCATGCGGCCAGGTGCCCGGCGCTCTTGAAGACGGTCATGTCCGTGCCGAGTTCGGCGATCATCACAGCGGCGAGGACGCGATCCACACCGGGGATCTGGGCGAGACGGACGTGATGTTCGCGGTACGGAGCCAGCTTGCTGTCGATACGCCCGTCGAGCTTCGTGATGTGCGTGTCGACCTCCTCAAGACGAGAGAGCTGGGACCTTGCCATCCCCCCGCGCCGCAGGTCGTCATACTCGCGACGAGAAGTGGTCGCCTGCTCCGTTTGGTCATGACCGCTCAGCGAGCGTTACAGTAAGCGCTCGCGAATGAACGAACCTTGCCATCCCCTGTGGAGTGGTCGCGTCGGAGGCATCGAGATTCGCGCTTCGGTCGAGGAACCCGCGCTATAGCTGGAGTGATGCACCCCGACGGTCGAAAGGGTTCTTTCTCTGGGGATCGGAGTTCTGACATGACGACGATTACCGATCTGATCGAGCATATCGACGAGTTCGACGCTGAGGACGTAATCTTCGCGAAGCCGGACTGGACCGAGCACGCCGAGGCTCGAATCTTTCGCCTGACCGAAGACCACCGCTCCCCGCCTGAAGCGACTGCCCTCGGATTTAGGTACTTCCTGGAATCGATGTCGTTCGGCAGATCTTGGAGGAGTTTCGCAATGGGCCAGACACGCCGCTCGCGACGCGGGTTCGTCGCGTGATCCACTACGCGAGGTTCGACGCATGAAGGCGACCGGCCCTCTCTACATCCCGAGGTGACATTCGATGGGTTGGTGGAAGGGGCCATCCAGGCTCCCGGTCGCTCAGGCCTCGTTCGTCTTCTTCAAGGTGAAGGCGGCGCTCTACGCGCGTGTCTTGACGAGCGAGCAGAACACGGACAACCAGCTCCGCATGGGCGTGGCATCGTCTACGAGCTGGCCTTTGAGGGCGACGACGTCTACGGGTGTACGCGCGGCCGATCGCCGCCCCGATCGACAACATGCTCGCGTTCACATCGGGGAATTCAACGGCATGTGTACCTTCTGTTTGCACGATTAGGGAGGTGGAGATGGCGATCCTACTCATTCAGTTTCCCGTAGCCGCCGTTTCAATCGACAAGATGACCTCTCCAGATCGCGACGACTCGCACATCCTCGAACACCTCGTGCGTTATCGTGCGAGGTTCGATCCGCTTCCGGCCATCATGATCGCGATCGAACGGGACACGGTGAGGGTCGTTCGTGGTCACAAGTACCTGAAGGCTACTCGAATGCTCGTGCGGGCCACGGTCCGTGCCGTTGTGGCCTCCCCTCTAGCAGGTGGCCTGTGGCCAATCGGGTTGAGAGCACGACGGACCGAGATGTGCGCGCGCGGCGCGCGGTCTACATCGACGACGACGCGGAGCGGGCGACCGGGGCGAGCGCGAAGTCCGAGGGTCGCGCTGCAGGTGAAGGCGCTGCTCGCCGGGCTCGACCACCGTTGCAGCGCCGCGCAAAAAGGTGGACCGTTCGGTGTCCGATGCGAAGCGGCTCCGTCCCTGTGAATGGTCGTGTCGGAGGCAGCGAGGCATCGAGATTCGCGCTTCGGTCGAGGAAACCGCGCTATAGCACGAGCGTCGTGTCGCGGAGCTCTGTGATCCTTCGATGGCTGCTGCCGCAGCGCAAGGCGGACTGGTCGGCGGCGGCAGCCAGGTTTTCATTCCTAGAGTCAATCTGGCATGGATGGTCCCATGAGCGATGTGCCGAGCCCTAAGACGATTCGTACAGCGGCGGAGCTCGCGGTCCTCCTTCGCGAACTCAAGGAAGCAGTGACTGCTGGACATTTGGAGCAGGTCCATCCAGACCCATCACCATTCACGACAGATTCATCCATAGCCGACATGAACGACAGCGGTCCTTGGCCCGACTACATCGAACTCCACTTCCGCGTGCCTGGCGTCTGTGCGCTCTACAGGCTGTCCGTGGAAACGTATCACGGCGCAGGGGGAACATGGGGACCGGAGTCTGAGGCATCCCCTCATATGATGAAGGCGTAGACCTCGCCGAAGATCGCGTGCTCGGACACGATCACATCGAACGCCTTCATGAGGTTCTCGATGAGCAAGCTCCGCACCGGACCGCCCGGTCGAGTCACGGCTTCTTGTAGGAGACGACCTGCCCGCCACGACGGGCGAGGACGATCGAGATCGGGCACGGTATGAAGCACCCCGATCAGGCTCCGGTGGAGCCGGTTAAGGCTCCGGACGAGCAGTACGTCGAACTTCCGCCGGTGCGCCGCCGTGATCGTCGTGTCGAACTCGGGTCTCGCCCTCAATCCCGCTCGTTGCGTCAACGCAAGAACTTCCAGTCAGATTGGCCCTCCCACGATCCGTCCCCGGTCCGATAGATGCGTCCCCACGCTCGTAATGCCCCGTCTGTAAACCAGACTTCCTCTCCATCACTCGGCGGCTCCTTCAAGCCTGCAATGCTAGCGATGCTTCCTGAGCACGTAAGGGGCAGTACCCCATCGTTCCCGATATCGTTGAAATCTGCGTAGATCTCTTTCATCGGGGCCTCGCGGGACTGGTTCCATCCCTGAGCATTTTCGAGCGGGGGAGCGAGACAGCGGGGACGGAAGAATACGTGTAAACAGCATGCGCATGATGTGAGGTGCAGAACGGGGCAGAGCCTCTATGGTTCGCGTTGCTGAGGCGACAAACCAGGGAGGATACCCCGTGGCGACGATGATGCTGGAGATCCCCGCGACGCTCAAGGAGCTGTACGGCCCTTTGCGCAAGTTCGTGCATGAAGTGAAGGCGCAGGTCGAGCGAGAACGCGCGCTCGGCGCGAGGTGCAGTACGAGTCGTTCGAAGATCGGCTGACCGAGAATCTCGCAGCCGTCGAGCGCGGCGCGCATGCGGCCGCGTTGATGGCGCTCGATGTCGACGCCGTGCAGTTCGTGATCAACGGCGCGGTGCACGTCCGCGTCGTCCGGGACCGAACGACATACATGACACAAGCTTGGGGGCATCCGCTCCTCCTGAAGCTCAGGGGCCTGCAAGGGCATCAGTTGCGAGGCGGAATGCGAGTAGCCCGCGAGTCCAGCCACTTTGCACGACGGTCTGGAGGAGCAGTCGCCCTGGCAATAGACCCTTAATCTCGTTCTCCTCGCCACCTGAGACAGCAAAAACGTCATCCGCGTACGCGTTGATAAGCACCTCCGCCCTCATCGAGTGCTCGCCGTGCTGTGGCGCCGGCACGACACGCTGGAACAACTCCCGCACGGACAGGTCGTGCACGAACCAGTCCACGTCACTGCTAACGAACCACCATCCGTCGCGCCGAACGATGCGGCACTCGCCGCGTCCAAGTTCGAGGACGTCGCTCATGACATAGGCGATCAATCGAATCACGTCGATCTGGCCGCCTGGAAAGAAGAGTTTCTGGTTGCCCTTCACCCATGCAAGCGGATCGATCTCTTCGAGGAGCATACGGACACCTTGGTCAGAACTTGAACGGCGTGATGGTTATATGCCCGGACTGTCGTAGAGAATTGAACAGGCCGAACGAGTCTGTACCTAAAACGACCTCGCCACCAGCGAACTGCCCGAACTTGCCGAGAGGACCCTGAGGGATCCCCTACGTTCCGTAGCGGCCGAAGCGTGACGTCTGTCCTCGGGGCGGGGTCCGTGTTAAGGCGCGGCACATGGCTTCCCGGCGCGTCTCGAAGCTCGACCGCCTGCACACTCAGGAGCTCGTCGAGGAGCTGTTCGAGGACGACCTCCACGCCCGTCGCGTGCTCTCGCTCGCGAACGGGGTCACGGGCGTCCTGCGCGCCGCGACGCTCAGCGTCCACGCGATCGGCGAAGGCTACGCAGAAATGGCACGCACGAAGCCGAGGCTCGGCGTGAAGCAGGTCGACCGGTTCCTCAGTAACACGGCGATCGACGTCGCGAAGCTGACGCCGTCGTGGGCGAAGTTCGTGCTCGGGGCGCGGAAGGAGCTCGTGGTCGCGCTCGACTGGACGGACTTCGAGCGCGACGACTACGCGACGCTCTGCGCCTACGTCGTCACGACGCACGGTCGCGCGACGCCGCTGACCTGGAAGACCGTGAAGAAGTCGACGCTCGCGGGCAAACGGAACGACTACGAGTACGAGGCCATCGACCGACTGCATTCCGCGCTTCCGCCCGATGTCGCGGGGACCCTGCTCGCTGGCCGCGCGTTCGGAGACCTGAAGCTCCACGCGCTGCTCGAGTCGCTCGGCTGGGACTACGTGATTCGCTTCCGCGGAGCGATCCTCGTCGAGGACGAGCGGGGCACGCAGCAGGCGGCCGCCGCGTGGGTCCCGGCGTCCGGACGGGCGACGATGCTCCGGCCGGCGCGCGTGACGGCGACGTCGCTGGGCGAGCGCATAGCGGCCGAGATCGTCGGGCTCTACGGCAAGCGGTTCACCCTCGAAGAGACCTTCCGGGACGCGAAGGACCTTCGCTTCGGCATGGGCCTCAGCGCCACGCACATCCGGGATGCCGGCCGGCGAGACCGGTTGCTCCTGCTGGCGGCGATCGCGCACGCGCTCCTGACGCTGCTCGGCGCCGCCAGTGAGAAGACGGGCATGGCCGCCTACCTCAAGGTGAATACGGCGAAGAAGCGGACTCACTCGCTCTTCCGGCAGGGCGCGTACTGGTATGGGCGATTCCTAACATGCGAGACGACTGGCTCGAGAACCTGATGGCGGCCTTCGACGAGAGCGTGTCCGAGCACGCGATCTTCGGCGAGGTCTGCGCGCTCATATGAGGGGATGCCTCAGGCTGGCTTCACCAACCGATCAACCTACCGGCGGCATCCTCGAATGAAGGTAACAGATTCGCGTTTTGATGCAGGGTGACCAATCAGCGACGTCGGGATGAGGCGGGCGGCGTAGGCGCCGAGCCTCCGGACGCGGAGGTTGGCGGTGTCGAAGTTGCGGAAGCTCAAACGGTGCAGAGCACCGGAGGGGCGCGCGGGACGGGAGCCTATCCGCGGCGTAGTGATGCAAAGCGGCTCTGCCCGGCGTTCGGCACGACGAAGCGGAAGGGGGCGCCGGGCTCGCGGAGTGGCCGCATCGGCGGACGACCTTCGTGTGCGCGGGGCAGGACGAGCGGCTCGACGAGGCGGCGCTCGACGCGCTCGTGCAGGCGCTCCACGCCGACTTCGACGACGAGGGGCGGGCTCGCCGCCGGAGAGCTGAGCGAGGCAACGACGGCGCCCCGCCGAATCCTGGCCCCGTAGCCGCCGTAGGCTCGTAGCCTGGTCGGCGTGATCACGGAAGCCCTCTGGTAAGGCGGGCGTTGGTGAATGGATGGTGTGGAAGGCTTGGAAGGTCGCGGTGGCGGGACTGCTCGTGGGGTGCCGCGTAGGCGGTCCGGTCGGCACGTCCACCCACGCCGCGGGCGACGCCTCCATGAACGCCGAAGACGCCGCGGCAGCCGGCGCCGCGACAGCCGCCTTCCAGACCGTCCTCCTGGGCGGTGAGCTCGAGCTGGTCGACGCGCGATGGGCCGCGAACGGCGACGTCGTGGCGACGACGCACACCGCGGTGCTTCGCTTCGCGCCCGAGGCCGACGCGCCCGCGAAACTCGTGCGCCTCCCGCCGGGGAAGATCGCCGCGCGCGTCGCGGTCGCCCGCGCGGCCGACGTCGTCGCGATCGTGAGCGGGGATCAGCACCTGCTCGTCTCCCGCGACGGCGGAGCCTTTCAGGACCTCGCGCGCGTAGGGAGTCCCGCGTCGATCGAGCTCTCCCCCGACGGTCGTCTCGTCACCCTCGACGAAAATCCGTCGGCGCCGAACACGCGCCTGTTCGGTCTCCGCGACGCCAGCACCGGCAAGCTCCTCAGGACGTTCGATCTCTACGCCCACTTCGACCCCACCTCGCGCTACGTCGCGGGCCGCGGCGTCGTCGCCGCCGTCGACGGCTCCTCCCCCGACGTGCACACCGAAGGCGCCCACTTCGCGGCCTGGGTGGGCGGCCACGCCGTCCTCACCCGCGGCAAGACGCTCGTGCTGGTCGAGCCGAAGTCGGGCGCGCACAAGACGATCCCCCTCTGCGGCGAGGCGAACGTCGACGCCGAGGGCGCGCGGGCGATCACCGTCTGCCGCGATCGCGTCGAGGTCATCGCGCTGCCGAGCGGCGACCGCACGCCCGTGGCCTTGCCGCCGGGGATCGGCGCGCGGGTGCTCGACGTGAGCGCGGCGCGTGAGGCGGGCGACGAGCTCGTCCTCCGCTACGGGCGCGCGAACGCCTACGGCGAGGTCCACGACGTGAAGCTCCTCCTCGTCGACCCCCGCGCGCGGCGCGCCGTGAACGCTCCGCCGATCCCCACCCGCGAGCTGCGCGACGAGCCGACGCTCGAGCCCGCCGCGCGGGCCAGGCCCCCGCACGGGCGGCGGTCGCTGCAGGCTGCTTCGAGGTGGCCCGTCGTCGTGCTCGACCGCGCCGGAGAGCCCATCGCTCGCTGGGGCCCCGAGAGCGGCCTCGCCGCGACGGTCAAGGTGCGCGCCCGCGCGCGAGGCATCGACGTCACGCGCGAGCCGTTGCCGTCCGACCCGTCCGCCTCGATCCGGAGCACGCTGCGCCTCGGGCCGGCGACGGATGCAGGCGCCGACGAGGCCCCGCTTCCTTCGCCGCTGCCCGAAGGGTGCGTGGGCGACGTTCGCGTGCGCCTCGAAGACGGCGGCGTGCTCGTGTACCCGCGCGACAAGCAGCCCTGGCAGGCCGTGGCGTGCCTCTGCCGCGCGAAGACGTGTACGCGGGCCTTCGAAGGCGACGCCATCGTCGCCGACGCGACGGCGAGCGCGATCGTCCTGCTGGCGTCGGCGCAGGTCCGCGTGGTGACGCCCGAGGGCCGCGCGCGCGCCGAGGTCGGGCTCCGCGCGGGGCCGTGCACGCACGCCCGGCTGTCGCTGGACGGGGCGACGGTCGGGGTGCAGTGCGCGCACGAGCTCCTCGAGATCGACGTCGCCACGGGGAAGGAGATCCGCACGACGCCGATCGAGGGAGCGGGCGACCCAGGCTGGACGATCGAGGCGCTCGCGAGCGGCAGCGTCGTCCTGTCCCCCCCACGCCACCGCTGGATCTCGCCTTCGATCGCCCTGATCGCGCCGGGCACCGGCGCGCCGATCGGCCGCGTGCTGCTCCTCGCCGATGGGGCCGTCGCGCGCTACGCGGACGAGTCCATCGAGCTGTTCGGCGAGCGGACGGCGGCGGCCCGCGCCGTCCGCTGCGTCGAGGGCGATACGCTGCATCCCTTCGAGCGATGCGCGCCGCAGGCAGAGGTCCGCGAGCGCTTCACGCTCGACTGAGGAGCGCCGCCTCTTGGTCTCAGGAGCCTTGGGCCTCAGGCCGACACCGAGGCTCGAACGGGCTCGGCGTACATGGCCTCGATCAAGCGAGCCAAGCGATGACGGCCTGTCCGTCTCCCGCTCGCGCCTCACCGGTAGCCCTGGCGTCTCGGTGGGGCTTCGACGTCGTGCGGTGCGGTCCTCCCAGGGGTGCATCGCCGCGCAGGTCGAGACGTCGTGAGCTTGCGAGCCGAATGGCGCGTCCTCGCTGTCGTTTCCGCGTCGGCGCGGCGGCGTAGTCCGCGGCCGTCGTCGAAGCGCGCGGCGGAGCGCCTCGAGCCGCTCGGTGCCTCGGATCGACCGGTCCCAGTAGAAGCGGCCGCTTCGTATCGGAAATGCCCGAGCAGCGTGCGCTCGTCGGGGACGCGACGAGCGCGCGCATCGAGCGACACGCGAAAGGCATCCTCGTGGAGGTCGCGACGCGTGAAGAGCGAGGGCACGTCACGCCGTGTCCGACGGAGAAGCCGTCGACTCGGTCCCATCCCACGCGCTCGATCTCGCGTGCTCCATCCTGCTCGCTCCATCCGCGCGATCCGTCTCGCGCGCTTCGCCGTGAGGTGATCGCGCGCTTCGCCGCGAGGTGATCGCGCGCTTCGCCGTGAGGTGATCGCGCGCTTCGCTTCGACGAACGGAGACGTCGCAGGGGCCGCTCTTCGCGCAGCCTGGTCGCGGACACCGCGTGGGAACGCGGCTCACGGTATGCCGCTGACACGTCCGCGCGCGTCCCGTCGCCTCGGCGCTTCACCGTCGGCTCGGCGTCGCGCCTTCGGAGCACGGCACGCTTCCTGAAGCTCGCGCTTCACGAGCGTGGATCGACCGCGCTCGGAGAGGGCTACGGAAATGAAACGGATCGCGCTGTTCTCGGGGATCATGCTCGCCACGCTTGTTGGATGTGCGCCGGAAGATTCGGAAGAAGACGAGACGACGTCGCCGCAGGCGACGGCAACGAACGCCGAAGACCCTTCGAAGGGCGAAGGGGCGACCGTGGCCGATGAGTTGGGCTACGCCGGAAACGGGCCGGGGTATCCCTCGGTGTCCTCAGCGTATTCCGCGTACGGCGACTCGAAGTACGACATGTGGCACGACTGCATCGATGGGGAAGACGAGCGAGAGTGCCGCCGGAAACACCCCTGGGGCCCGACCGGCGCCACAGGCGCCACGGGCGCCACGGGTGCGTCGGGCGCCACGGGCGCCACGGGTGCGTCGGGCGCGACCGGCGCCACGGGCGCCACGGGCGCCACGGGTGCGGGGGCGCGGCGGTGGCGACGGGCGCGACCGGCGCGTCGGGCGCGAGGCGACGGCGCTTCCGCGCGACGGGCAGCGCAAAGGCTTCCGGCGCGACGGGCGGCGACGGGCGCGACCGTCCTGGGCGATCCCGGGCGCGACGGGTCCGACGGGACCGACCGGTCCTGCGGGCGATCCGGGCGCGACGGGACCGACCGGTCCTGCCGGCGATCCGGGCGACCCGGGCGCGACGGGACCGACCGGTCCTGCAGGCGACCCGGGCGCGACGGGACCGACCGGTCCTGCGGGCGATCCGGGCGCGACGGGCCCGACGGGACCGACCGGTCCTGCGGGTGATCCGGGCGCGACGGGCCCGACGGGTCCGACGGGCGCCACCGGCCCCGCCGGTGGGGGCGCGGTCATTCCGTTCGCCTCCGGGCTCCCCGTCGCGCTGACGACGATCGCGGGCGGGCTCGCCGGCACTCCGGCGTTCATCGGGTTCGGGAGCTCGGCTCCGGGCCTCACGATCCTCGGCGCCACCATCGACCTGTCCGGTGGACCCGGCATTCTCCTGAACCAGGCGTTCAGCATGCCGGTGGATGGAACGATCACGTCGCTCGCCAGCTACTTCTCCACCACCGCCGCGCTGAGCCTCGTCGGCTCGACGGTCACCGTGAGGGCGCAGCTCTATTCGTCCGTCACGCCCGACAACACCTTCGCTCCGATCCCCGGGGCCGAGGTCACGTTGGCCCCGCCGCTCACGGGGATCGTCTCCCTCGGGACCATCTCCAGCGGAGAGACCACCGGCCTCTCCATCCCCGTCACGGGTGGCACGCGCCTCCTGTGGGTCGTGTCCGCTACGGCCGACGGTCTCTCCCTCGTCAACGCCGTCGCGGGCTACACCTCGGGTGGCATGACCGTCACGGTCTCCCCCTGAGCCGGCAGCGTCCGAGCGATTGAGAGCCGATCCTTCAGCGCCCTCACCGAACGGGGGCGCTGAAGGATCTCTGCGGAGAGAGGCCGTCCAGGCTCTGGCCCGGACGGCCTCGCGTCGACCTCCGCGAGGCGAGCGCCGCGTCGACCTCGTCCTTCATTCCGCTGCGGGTGGGCGACCCTACCCGCACGGCGCGGGGGCGTGCGCGGCGATCGTCTCGTGGACGAAGCGGAGCTTGGCGACCGTCGCGGCGGAGAGGACGAACGGGTAGGCGTCGTCGTTGCCGAGGCCGCGGTTCAGGTTGTCGAGGACGTACGTGATCGTCGTCCAGCTCTCCATCATCGCGTCGAACGAGACGCCGGCGTCGGCGACCGGGTTCGGCACGTCGGTCACGGTCGGCTCGTCCTTGCGCGGCGGGGCGATCGAGATCCCGCACGCCGCCGCGGTCTCGAGCGTGTCGATCATGTGGAGGTAGTGGGCCCACGTCTCGGCCCAGTCCTCCCACGGGTGCATCGCCGCGTAGGCCGAGACGTAGTGGTCCTGCCACCCTGGCGGGGCGCCCTCGCTGTAGTTCCGCGCGAGCGCCGCGGCGTAGTCGGCGCGCTCGTCGCCGAAGCGCGCGCGGAACGCCTCGAGGCGGTCCGTGCCCCGGATCAACCGGTCCCAGTAGAAGTGGCCCGACTCGTGGCGGAAGTGACCGAGCAGCGTGCGGTAAGGCTCGTTGAGCTCGCTCCTTCGCTTCACGCGCACCGCGTCGTCCGCCTCGGTGATGTTGACGGTGATGACGCCCTCGGCGTGCCCCGTGAGCACCTCCTCGAGGAACTCGAACGTGAGGCCCGTGTCGGGCGCCTCGAGCTTGCTCTCCAGCGGGAGCCCGAGCTGGTCGAGCGTGTAGATCAGCCGGCGCTTGGCGACCTCGAGCTTGTACCAGAGGCGATCGTTGCCGGCGCGCGAGAGGTTCGGGATCGTGCGCGTGAGGCGGCACGCGCGGCAGAGGGCGTGGAGATCGTCGAACGGCACCGCCCAGTTGCAGACGTTGTAGCGCGAGTAGTTCTCGCAGAGCCGGAGCGGCTCGTCGGGGAAGCGCGAGAGCCATCGGTTCGGCGCGGCGTCCGTCGGGGCGAAGTCGAGGGACGCGAGGTCCCTCCGCTCGAGGACGTACGCGAGCGCCCTGCCGCAGCGGACGCAGACGCTGTTCTCGAAGAAGAGGAGCTGCCCGCAGTGATCGCAGTGGAAGACCTTCATCCGTGGCTCCCGCGACCGACGGGGTGCATCGGGCCGGGCCCCACCTTAGCAGGGCCTGGCGGCGCGGCGGACAGGTGCCGTAACGTGGACGCGCCCCGTCGATGTCCATCCACGTCGCTCTCCGTCACCGCACGACCTATCGCTACGATCGCCCCGTGTCGCTCGGGCCGCAGAGCGTGCGGCTCCGGCCCGCACCGCACTGCCGCTCGCGTGTCCTCGCCTACGCGCTGAAGGTCCAGCCCGGCGAGCACTTCTTGAACTGGCAGCAGGACCCGCAGTCGAACTGGATCGCGCGCCTGGTCTTCCCGCAGAAGACGCGCGGGCTCGAGATCGAGGTCGATCTCGTCGTCGAGATGGCGGCGATGAACCCGTTCGACTTCTTCGTCGAGCCGTACGCGGAGACGTGGCCGTTCGAGTACGAGCCGACGCTCCGCGACGAGCTCGCGCCGTACCGGAGGACGCTCCCGGCCACGCCGCTGCTCGAGGCCTTCGTCGCGTCGGTCCCCCGGGCGACCCGGACGACGAGCGATCTGCTCGTCGAGCTCAACCGGCGGCTCTGCGAGCACATCCGCTACGTCGTGCGCCTCGAGCCGGGGCTCCAGACGCCGGAGGAGACGCTCGAGAAGCGCTCCGGCTCGTGCCGTGACTCGGGGTGGCTCCTCGTCCAGGTGCTCCGCCGCCTCGGCTTCGCCGCGCGCTTCGCCTCCGGCTACCTCATCCAGCTCACCGCCGACGTGAAGCCCGTCGACGGACCCGCGGGCCCGTCCGCGGACTTCTGCGATCTCCACGCGTGGTGCGAGGTCTACGTCCCGGGCGCCGGGTGGATCGGGCTCGACCCGACGTCGGGGCTCCTGGCGGGGGAGGGGCACCTCCCGCTCGCGTGCACCGCGGAGCCGTCGCTCGCCGCGCCGGTGAGCGGCCTCGTCGACGCGTGCGAGACGACGTTCGAGCACGAGATGAGCGTGGCGCGGATCTTCGAGGAGCCGCGCGTCACGAAGCCTTACTCCGCCGAGCAGTGGTCGGAGATCGTTCGGCTGGGCCGCGCCGTCGACGCGAAGCTCGCCGACGGCGACGTGCGCCTCACGATGGGCGGGGAGCCCACGTTCATCGCCGCCGACGATCTCGACGCGCCGGAGTGGAACACCGCCGCGCTCGGCCCGACCAAGAAGAGGCTCGCGACGGAGCTGTTCCACCGCCTGCGGGACGAGCACGCGCCGGACGGCCTCGTGCACTTCGGCCAGGGCAAGTGGTACCCGGGCGAGCCGCTCCCGCGCTGGTCGCTCAACCTCTTCTGGCGTCGCGACGGCGCGCCGCTCTGGAGCGCGCGGGAGCTCGTCGCCGACGAGGCCGCGCCGAGCGGCGCCGGGCCGGACGAGGCCGCGAAGCTGCTCCAGGGGGTCGCGACGCGGCTCGGGCTCGATCCGCGCCACGTCTTCCCGGCGTACGAGGACGTCTACTACTACCTGTGGCGCGAGCGGCGCTTGCCCGTGAACGTCGACCCGCTCGACGCGCGGCTGGACGATCCGCTCGAGCGCGAGCGCCTCCGCCGGCTCTTCGCCGGCGACCTCGGCGCCGTCGTCGGCCACGCGCTCCCGATCGCGCGCCCGAAGCCGGCGAACGTGTGGCGCACGAGCCCGTGGCACTTCCGCGGCGGCCGCTGCCTCCTCGTGCCGGGGGACTCGCCGATGGGCCTCCGCCTCCCGCTCGACTCCCTCCCGTGGGTCGATCCGAAGGACCGCGAGCCGGCGATCTCGCCCGATCCCGCCGACGATCCGCCGCCGCTCGCGTCGCCCGAGGCGCTGAAGGAGGCGCACGGCGAGGGCGGCGCGCCGGCGGACGAGCGGGAGCCGGAGGTGGGCGAGTCGGCGTCGTGGACCGTGCGGGCCGCGATGTGCGCCGAGCCGCGCGGCGGGGTCCTCTACGTGTTCATGCCGCCGGCGGAGTCGCTCGACGACTACGTCGCGCTCGTGAGCGCGGTCGAGGCGAGCGCCGCGGAGCTCGGCGTCCCGGTCCTCGTCGAGGGCTACACGCCGCCGCGCGATCCGCGGCTGGTGCAGCTCAGCGTGACGCCCGATCCGGGCGTCATCGAGGTGAACATCCACCCGTCGGCGAGCTGGGACGAGCTCGTGACCCGGACGACCCACCTCTACGAGGCCGCGCGCCTCGGCCGCCTCGCGGCGGAGAAGTTCATGATCGACGGCCGGCACGCGGGGACCGGCGGCGGCAACCACGTCGTGCTCGGCGGCGCGACGCCCGAGGACTCGCCGTTCCTCCGACGGCCGGATCTGCTCCGGAGCCTCGTCGCGTACTTCCACCAGCACCCGTCGCTCTCGTACCTCTTCTCCGGGCTCTTCATCGGTCCGACGTCGCAGTCGCCGCGCGTCGACGAGGCGCGCAACGACGCGCTCTTCGAGATCGAGATCGCCTTCCGCGAGCTCGACCGTGGCCTCGCGAAGCTCGGCGACGCTCCGCCCCCGTGGATGGTCGATCGGCTCTTCCGCGATCTGCTGGTCGACGTCACCGGCAACACGCACCGCGCCGAGTTCTGCGTCGACAAGCTGTTCTCGCCGGACGGCGCGTCGGGCCGGCTCGGGCTCCTCGAGCTGCGCGCGCTCGAGATGCCGCCGCACGCGCAGATGAGCCTGACGCAGCAGCTGCTCCTCCGCGCGCTCGTCGCGTGGTTCTGGGCGAAGCCGTTCGCGCCCGCGCGCCTCACGCGCTGGGGGACCTCGCTCCACGATCGCTTCATGCTCCCGCACTTCGTCTGGCAGGACTTCGCGGACGTCGTCGCCGAGCTCGCCGCGGCCGGCTTCCCGCTCCGCCTCGCGTGGTTCGCGCCGCATTTCGAGTTCCGCTTCCCCAAGTACGGCGATCTCGAGGCGCGCGGGATGGAGATCGAGCTCCGCTCGGCGCTCGAGCCGTGGCACGTCATGGGCGAAGACACGACCGCGGGCGGGACCGCCCGCTACGTCGACTCGTCGCTCGAGCGCCTCCAGGTGAAGGTCTCCGGCGCGTCGGGCGATCGCTTCCGCGTGACCTGCAACGGCGTGGCGCTGCCGCTCCAGCCGACGGGCACCGAGGGCGAGCTCGTCGCCGGCGTCCGCTACCGCGCGTGGCAGCCCCCGCGCTGCTTGCACCCGCACGTCCCGGTCCACGCGCCGCTCACGTTCGACGTGGTCGACACGTGGATGGGCCGGAGCCTCGCCGGGTGCGCGTACCACGTCGCGCACCCGGGCGGACGCAACCACGAGACCCGGCCGGTCAACGCGCTCGAGGCGGAGGGCCGGCGCCGCGCGCGCTTCTTCCGCTTCGGGCATACTCCGCCGCGAGCCGACAGCGGGCGCGTCGACGTGCGCGTCCCCGCGGCGGATCCGGACTTCCCGTTCACGCTGGACCTCCGGCGCTGTTGAAGAGCATGTTCGAGAGCTTTTTGTCGGGGTACGCGCCGCCGCCGTCTCGCTACGACGAGATGGTCGACGGCGATCGCCTCCCGCGGCCGCACTGGCGGGCCTTCCTCTCGCTCGTCTCGTCGATGACGCCCGAGGCGATGGACCGGCGCTCGCAGTTCGTCCACGACGCGATCGCGTCGGACGGCGTCAGCTACAACGTCTACGCCGATCCCAAGGGCGCGACCCGGCCCTGGGAGCTCGACGTCCTCCCCTTGATCCTCCCGGCGGACGAGTGGCGGACGATCTCCGCCGCCGTCGCGCAGCGCGCGCGCCTCCTCGACGCCGTGCTCGCCGACCTCTACGGCCCGCAGCGGCTCCTCGCCGAGGGCCTCCTGCCGCCGGCGCTCGTCTTCGGGCAGCGGAGCTTCCTCTGGCCGGCGCACGGGATCGCCCAGCCGGGCGGCGTCTCGATGCACGTCTACGCCGCCGACCTCGCGCGCTCCCCCGACGGGCGCTGGTGGATCCTCGCGGATCGTACGGGCGGCCCGTCCGGCGCCGGGTACGCCCTCCAGAACCGGATGACGATCTCGCGCGCGCTCTCGGACGCCTTCCACAAGCTGCCCGTCGAGCAGCTCGCTCCGTTCTACAGCGCCCTCCAGGACGCGCTCTACCGGAGCTCACCCACGCGCGGGGAGGCGCCGCTCGCGGTCCTGCTCACGCCGGGGCCCTACAACGAGACGTACTTCGAGCACTCGTTCCTCGCGCGGTACCTCGGCTTCCCGCTGGTCGAGGGCCAGGACCTCATCGTCCGCGGCGACGCGGTCTACCTGAAGACGCTGCGCGGCCTCCGCCGCGTCCACGCGATCCTGCGGCGCCTCGACGGGGACTACTGCGATCCCGTCGAGCTCCGCGCCGACTCGGCGCTCGGGATCCCGGGGCTGCTCCACGCGGTCCGCGCCGGCAACGTGCTCGTCGCGAACGCGCTCGGGAGCGCCGTCCTCGAGACGGGCGCCTTCAGCGGCTTCTACCCCGCGGTGAGCGAGCGGCTCTTCGGCGAGCCGCTCCAGATGCCGTCGATCGCGACGTGGTGGTGCGGCGAGGCCCCGGCGCTGGAGTACGTCGTCCGCCACCTCGACGAGCTCGTCATCAAGCCGGCGTACCCGTCGATCCGGATGGAGCCGATCTTCGGGCACGCGCTCGACGCCGCCGGGCGCGAGCGGATCATCGATCGGATGCGGGTGCAGCCCCACGCCTACGTCGCGCAGGAGTGGGTGCGCCTGTCCCAGGCGCCGACGTGGGGATCGCTCCGTCCGAACGGCGCCGATCACGACCACCCGCTCGCGCGCGCCGCGTCGCTGCGCGTGTTCGCGGTGGCGACGCCGAGCGGCTACACGGTGCTGCCCGGCGGGCTCACGCGCGTCGCGCCGCACGACGGCGGCGACGTCGTCTCGATGCAGTGGGGCGGCTCGAGCAAGGACACGTGGATCCTCGCCGACAAGCCGGTCACGCGCATCGCGCTGCGCCGGCCGAGGCTCGGCGTCGAGGACGTCGCGCACAGCTCGGTCGACATCCCCTCGCGCGTCGGCGAAAACCTCTTCTGGATGGGGCGCTACGCGGCGCGCTGCGAGGCGGTCGCGCGCCTCCTCCGCGCCGCGCTGGTGCGCATCGCGGACGCTGGAGCGCAGTCGCGGCAGGCGCTCTCCTCCCTCCGGGTCGTGACGGAGCGGCTCGAGGTCTTGCCCGCGTCCGACGAAGCGGAGCGCGGCGACGCGGCGCCCGACTCGTGGCGCGAGGCGCCGAGCTTCCTCGCGGCGGCGGTCGATCCGTCCGTCCCGGGCGGGCTCGTCGCCAACGTGCTCCGCCTCCACGCGTGCGCCAGCCAGGTGCGCGAGCGCATGTCGACGGACAACTGGCACGTCTTCAACCGCTTGCCGCAGCGCCTCCCGGGCAAGGGAGCGTCGCTCGGCGCGGCGCTCGAGTCCCTCGACGAGATCATGATGGCGTGCGTCTCGCTGGCCGGCTTCGCGATGGACGACATGACGCGCGACGAGAGCTGGCAGTTCTTGCCGCTCGCGCGCCGCCTCGAGCGGCTCGCGCACCTCGCGGGCGTGATCCGGCACGTCCTCGGTCTGCCGGCGCCCGACCGGGCCGACGCCCTCGACTGGCTGCTCGAGATCGCGAACAGCATCGTCACGTTCCGCGCGCGTTACCGGCGGGCGCCGGAGCTCTTGCCGGTGATCCACCTCGTCGTGCTCGACGAGACGAACCCGCACGCGGTCGCCTTCCAGCTCCGCGAGCTCGCCATCGGGCTCGTGCGGACGGCGGCGGAGCTCGGCGGAGACGCCTCGAGCGCGCGCGGCCCGGCGACGTCGCTCCCCATCGACGATCTCGGCCCGCTGATCGCGACGCTCCGGACCTTGCCGCTCGTCGGCTTCGAGCCGGAGTCGGGCGAGGCGCTCGAGGCGGCGTGCGCGAACCTCGCGGCCGTCCTCGAGCGGACGGAGCAGCTCGCCTACGCGATCTCCGACGACCTCCAGCGACGCTTCTTCACTCACGCGGCCACGCCGGCCCCGGTGGGGATCGGAGAGGGATGAGCGCGCCCATCTCGACCGTCCAGCCGGTGTCGGCGCCCTCGGTCCCGACGCGGAGCTACGTCGTCGTCCACGAGACGAGCTACGCGTACGAGCAGCCGGTGGGCCTCTCGCGTCAGATCGTCCACCTCTCGCCGCGCGAGCTCGAGTGGCAGGCGTGCCGCGCGCACGCGCTCACGATCGAGCCCGAGCCGGAGATCCTCTCCGACGGCCACGACGCCTTCGGCAACCCGCTGACGTCGTTCTGCATCGAGGACGACCACACGGCGCTCGTCGTGCACGCGGAGTCGTGGGTCGACGTGATCGCGCGCGCGTACCCGGAGGACGCGTCGACGCCGCCGTGGGACGAGGTGCGCGCGCGGCTCGCCTACAGCGCCGGGCGCGCCCCGGACCCGGCGGACCTCGACGCGACGCGGTTCCTCTTCGAGTCGTCGCGCGTGAGGAACAAGCGCGAGCTCGGGGCCTGGGCGAGCGCGTGCTTCCCGCCCGGGGCGCCGCTCCTCGTCGGCGTGCGTGCGCTGATGAACCGGATCCACTCGGAGCTCACGTTCGATCCGAAGGCGACGACCGTCTCGACGCCGGTGATGGAGGTGTTCGAGCGCCGCCGCGGCGTCTGCCAGGACTTCGCGCACCTCATGCTGTCCTGCCTGCGCTCGCTCGGCCTCGCGGCGCGCTACGTCAGCGGCTACCTGCTGACGCACCCGCCGCCGGGCAAGCCGCGCCTCGTCGGCGCCGACGCCTCGCACGCGTGGGTGTCCGTCTACTGCCCGGGGTACGGCTGGGTGGACGCGGACCCGACGAACGGGCTCTTCCCGTCGCTCGAGCACGTCACGCTCGCCTGGGGCCGCGACTACGACGACGTGATCCCGCTCCGCGGCGTGCTGCTCGGAGGCGGCGCCCACGAGCTCGAGATCGCGGTCACCGTGACGCCCGTCGACGAGTACCCGCAGGTCTTCGGTCGGCCGTTCACGCCGCCGCCGCGACGTTGAAGGCGGCGGCGAGGGCGCGCGCTCGGCGCTCGAGCCGGCCGGCGTCGCGCGGACCGCGGCGCACGACCAGGCCGCGCTCGGCGGTGAAGGCGTCGGCTACTTGAGCGGGACCGAGCGGCTGAAGCGCAGAGGAGCCCCGTCGAAGCGCGCGGCGCGCTGAGCGGCGAAGGCCGCCGAGATGCACATCGCCTGCGGCGAGCCCCCTCCCGGCGGCGCCGCGCCGACCTTCGCGATCAGCTCGCCGTCGGGGGCGACGGTGACGGTGACCCAGGCGCTGGGCTGCTTCGCGGCCGCGTCCTTGCACGCGGCCGCGCTCTTCACGCCCGCGTCGATCGCGCGCGTGAGCGCGGCGGGGTCCGGCGGCGGATCGCGCCCGTCGAGGAGCTCGGGCTGGTACGACGCGATCACGTTCTTCAGGCCTTCGGCGAAGGTGTCCATCGTCCCGTCGAGCGAGCGGCGCATCCAGAAGCCGACGACCGACTTCGTCACGTTGCCGTTGACCCCGCCGTCGAACGCGTTGTCGTAGAAGAAGTTGTCCTTCGATTTCGCCTTGTCGCAAAAAAACGGGTTCATGAAGAAGAACCAGCGCTCGTAGTAGCCCTTCGGCAGCGCGCGCCGCGCGATCGCCGCGGCGTAGGCGCTCTTCTCCCGATCGAAGCAGCTCTGCTCGCGGCGCGTCTTCTCCAGGGTCCTCCAGAACACCTCGGCGAGCGGCTTCAGGTGCGCGTCGTAGCTGGGCTGCGTCGCCTTGCGCGCCGCGCTGTCGCGCGGGCTCGGCGACGCGTGGTCGACGAGCCAGCGGACGAACGCGGGGTCGTAGTGGCCGAACGCGTCCTTCGCGTCGAGCGTGAGGTCGTCCTCCGGGTGCGGGCCGGAGAGGAAGACGTTCACGCCGGCGAGCGCGCGGACGGCGGCGACGGTGAGGCGCGCCGGGCGATGGCACCAAAAGTTCTGGATGCCGCCGTTGGGGAAGTAGTCGAAGTCGGGAAGACGCGCGAGCAGCTCACCGACAACCTCGCGGCCGCGGACGTCACGCTCGCGTCGGAGCACATGAAGCTCGACGGGCGAGCGCGCGCTCCCGCCGGAGTACCCCGGCTGGATGGTCGCGTTCAGAACCGCGAGGGCGCGCGTCCCCAGACGAAGGGCTGACGCGGAGTCCGTCCCGCTCGCTCTGCGAGCAGGGAACAGCGTGCATCGTCTCGAGCATGCACGATTTTAAAGGACCACCTGTACTCGCGCGGAGCGCGACGACAACCGAGAGGTACGCCCTGGGAGGCTCGGCCTGAACGCGCCTCGAAATATGCGAAACACCTTCGCCGGGTCGGCGTTCGGCTGGCTCAGCTGCTCAATTCAAAGGCGGCAAGCTCGACTGGACGCTCACCGCGTCGAGGTCGGGATGTCAGAAGGCAGCGAGCGCCGCGCCGGGGACTGGCCTTCCGTCGACGGTCGCGCCGCCCACGTGCTCGGGCGGTCGGGCTCGCCGTGGACGCCGTCGACGGCGCCGTACGACGCGAGGTGGCGAAGCGTCGAGGCAAACACAAGACCTTGCGCCGAAAGGCGAAAGAGCATCGAGGTGAGCCGCGGCGCAGAGCAGAAGGCCGCCGAGGAGGAGAGCGGGGGCGGCGTCCGAGCGCGCGGACGAGGGCTGAGGCATTCCACCCCGCGCGCGGTCAAGACTGCCAACCCGATGCGTGGTCGCCCATCCACAAGACGCGGCGGCGGGCGCAGGCGACCTCGGCGCGCGAGACGTCGGCGACCCGGCGGCCGTCGCGGAAGTCGTCGCAAGAGCGCCAATCGTCAGCGCGATAACGGCCTCGTGCGCCGCGCAAACGCGACGCGCGATCGCCGGAAGCGCGCGCGGCGCGCGCGAGCCGTGGCAAACCCCGGCGCCGGTCTGAGGCGCGCGACGGCGGCCGAGCCACGCCGCTGCGCTCGGGCCGAACGGCGGGATCATGTGCGTCGCGCGGAACGCCTGGCCGAACGCGAAGTAGAACGACATCGGCATCACGCCGGGCGGCAAGCCTCCGCTGGCGATCGGGAAGCCGAAGTCGCCGCGGATGACCGAGCGATCGAGCTGCGGGAACACGACGCGGAAGCCGGCGCCCACCGAGTGGGCAGGGGAGATCTCCGCGAACGAGCCGCTCCACGCGCGGCCGTTGTCGTAGAAGAACGCGCCGCCGAGCTGGACGGAGAAGAGCTCGATCGGGCGCGTCCGGAGCTCCACGTTCATCGCGAAGACGTCCTTGCCGACGAAGTGGCGCGTCGGCCAGCCGCGGAGGCGATCCTCGCCGCCGAGGTACGAGAGCCGGTTGAGGTAGTTGCGCCAGCGGTTCGTCCCGGCGACGTCGAAGACGAGGCGGCCGACGGGCGTGCGCGGGCTGACGATCCTGAGCTCGCCCATCAGCCAGGCGTCCGCGACGCGGTGGGCCTCGGCCTCCGTGGTGGAGTCGAGGTGCGCGCGGACGAAGCCGTCGCCGAGCGCGAGCGTGTAGACCGCGCCGACGCGCACGCCGACGAGGTCGCGCGTCGACCCGAGCGCCCGCGCGACGGGGTAGCCGCGGACGACGAGGTCGTAGCCGAGCCGGTAGTCCTCCTGCAGGGCGAGCGTCTCGAAGTCGACGATGCGGAGGAAGTCGTTCGCGTAGGTGCGCCACTGGGCGAACGGCATCGTCCGCGCCTCGCCCACGGGGACGGCCGCGCGCTGGAAGCGCGCGACGGCGTCCGGATCGAGGTCGGGCCGATCCGGGACGCGGTAGACGTCGCGCGCGATCGAGAGGCCGACGGTGAAGTCGTTCTTCCGCGCCCACCCGAACGAGCGCGTCGCGCTGCCCTGGTACTCGATGCGCCGCGCGCGGTAGACCCAGGGGACGCCGTCCTCGGACAGGGCGACGGCGGCGTTGCTGTAGCGCCGGTACACCTCGTCGAGCCAGTAGATCCCCGTGTTCCAGGCCCAGTTGGTGCGTGACGAGAAGAGCGGCCGCTCGATGCGCGCGTCGCCGAAGCTGCCCTCCGGATCGCCGCTGCGGCGGTTGACGATGACGTTGCCTTCGGCGTGGAAGGAGAGCCAGCGGCCGAAGAACCGCGGCGCCTTGTAGGCGGCGCCGAACGCGACGCTCTCGGGCTGGATGATCGAGTGGCCCGACAGCTCGACCTGGCGGCCGAACAGGTTCGTCTCCTCGACCTCGAGCATCATGTGCTCCATCCCGCCCGAGGTGACGTGGAAGTCGACGTCGGCGATGAGGCTCCAGACGTCCTTGGTGATGACGACGAGGCGGACGCGATCGGCGGTCGACCCGGTCATGGGGACGATCGCGACGATCGACACCTTCATGAAGCGCCGGATGTTCCGCGCGCTCTCGTCCGCGGTGACCTTGCGGTACGGTTCGCCCACGCGGAGGAGCACCTCGTGGAGGATCACCTCCTCCTTCGTGGTGACGTGGACCGCGTTGAGCGCGGTCGGGGCCGGGTCCTTCTTCTCGATCGGATCGAGGCGCACGGTCTCGACGCTCTCGACGATCTTGCCCTCGGCCTCCGGGTCGACCCGCGCACCGAGGAGCGACTCGGCGTCGCGGATCGCGGCGAGCTCGTAGGGCGAGTAGGCGATGGTGACGGACGCCGGCGACTCCTCGGCGGCGGTCGGCGGGGTCCACCCGCCCGCCGCCAGGAGGAGCGCGCCGGCGAGCGCGGCGCGGCCGCCGGACAGGGGTGCCGCTGGATGTCGTCGTCGTCGCACGCGCAGCCGCTTCGAGGAGGCGCCGCCGAAGGCCGCGCGGGGCCGCCGAGAGTACCGAATTTCGAGCCGGCGGGCGGGCCTGGCGATCCGGTTCGGCGCGCACAGCGCCGCGAGCCGGTCGCGATCCGATCCCTCGGACCGCGCCGGCTCGCGCGCGCGAAGCTCGCCTCACGACTACTTCTTGTGACCCTCGATCTTGAGGTCGTCCTTGACGTCCTTGACGCCCGGCGTCTCCTTCGCGGCCTTGACGAGGCCCTTGTGGGTGGTCTCGTCGGGCACGACGCCGGAGAGGGTCACGGTCTGCCCGTCGTCCGTGATCGTGAGCGCGTGGATGACCGCGCGGGACTGCGGGAGCGCCGCCTCGAGCGACTTCCGCACGGCGTCGCTCTTCGACGCCGTGGCCTTGTCCGCCTCGTGGCCCTGGTGCTGCTGCATCGCCCCGCCGGCGCCGGCCTTGTCCTTCTCGTGCCCTTGCTGCGAGGGGACGGCGCCGCCGGTCGTCGTCGTCGTGCCGTACGGCTCGCGCTGCCCCGGCCGCGCGGCGGCCTTCTTGGCGACGTGCAGCTCGTCGCGGACGCCGCGCACGTTGGGCATCGCGCGCACGCGGTTGATGAGATCGGAGTGGGTCGCCTCGTCGGAGACCCTGCCCTTGAGCGAGATGATCCCGCCCTCGCTGCTGATGATCAGCGCGTTGATGTCCTCGGCCGAGCCGGGCCGCTTCTCGAGCAGGACCGACCGCACCTCCTCGACCGTGGCCGTGGGCTGCTGCTGCTCGGCACCGCGCGTCGTCGTGATCCCTGGGCTCTCGAGCGGCTGCTTCTCACGCGCACACGCCACGAGGCCGAGCGCCCCGAGCAGGACAACGATGGCTTTCCTCATTTCCACACCCTCCGTTGGAAGTCGGCGTTCAAGAGCTGCACCGGCGCTCTCGCCTTCGCCCCGGGATTCTCGGGACGTGATCGGGATCGTGGTGTCGACGCCGCGTCGGGCCGGCGAAGCATCCGTCGTTCCACGCTCGCGGGCGGTCGCGTGTCCCTGGGGCGCGCGCGGCGGCGTCCGCGGCGCTCTCGCGCGCCTCGACGCGGGAGCCGGCGGGGTCATCGAGAGGATCGGCGTGCGTCCCCGAGGAGGGCGGTCGTTCGAGGCGCGACGCGGCGTCCCGCGCGCGCGACCTGCGATCGGCGCCGGTCGCGCTCGTGCCCCGCGAGCACGAACGCCACGACGACGCGGCCGGGACGCCGGCGGCGCGCGTCCTCGGGGCGCGTCGGATCGCCGCGCGCGATCCGTCCCGCGCGAGGCTCACTCCAGGACGGCCGCCCTCGTGCGGTCGGTCGCCGTCAGGAGCTTCTCGTGGAGCAGCGTGATCCGCGTGTCGAGCAGCGCGAGCGCCGTCACCACGGCGTCGAGCTCGTCGCTGTCCGCGCCGTCGATGCGCTCCACGAGCCGCCCGAGGTCCGCCGCGAGCTCGGCCGCCTCGGCGAGCGCCCTCTGGCGGCCGCGCGTGTCCCGCAGCTCGCGGGCCATCGACTGGCTGCTCGCGACGAGGTCGTGCTGTTCGGC
>JAHBWF010000114.1 GCA_019637105.1 Labilithrix sp. | reverse complement strand
GACAGCAGGGCTATCCGCAGCAGGGACAGCAGGGACAGCAGGGTTACCCGCAGCAGGGCTACCCGCAGCAAGGGCAGCAGGGCTACCCGCAGCAGCCTCCGCAGGCGTGGCAGCAGGCGCAGGAGGAAGAAGAGGCGTCGGACGGCGACGACTTCCAGCGCGACTACGCGCTCGAGGCGCAGGACGACGCCGCGAGCTTCGACCTCGGCAACGACATCGAGGCGTGGTGGGCGGCGCACCGCCAGATCGAAGAGGCGTGGGAGGACCGGGCGAAGCGCTACGAGCTCTTCCAGAAATTCGGGATCCGGAACGAGCAGCACTTCTACCAGGTGCAGGAGACCGTGAACCGCTTCATCGGCGGCGTGCGCTTCGAGAACGCGATGGCCGCGGGCCGGCAGGACGTCTACCACCAGCTCTGGCAGGAGATGTCGATCGAGAACCAGCAGCAGGTCGAGCGCCTGCGCCACACGGTCTACCGCTACGCTCCCCAGCCGCAGCAGCGTCAGAGGTTCGGCTGGGACCTCGGCGACATCTCGCAGCTGCAGATGAACGTCATCACCAAGCTCGCGATGCAGACGATGCAGAACCGGGCGCAGGGCGAGCTCTCCGGCGAGCTCGCTCCTTACGAGGGCGTGAGCCTGGAGGTGTGGGCGCAGGCGCAGGCCGCGCTCGCCGGCGGCACCGACGTCAACGTCATCCTCTCGAAGCTCGGCGTCGACCGCGCGAAGTGGGACGCCGTCTCGAACGAGTGGATGGCGCGCATGTCGCGCGACACCACCGCGACGATCGCGACGGAGTATGGCAAGGCGTTCAGCACGTCGGGTCAGGGGATGTTCGCGAGCGCGGCGGCCGCCGGCGTCCAGGGCATGGGCAACCCCGGCGCCGCCAGCACGCAGGGGCCGCCGATCCCCCTCGAGCAGTGGGTGGAGATCATGGAGGCCCAGAGCGCGGCGGCGCAGCAGGGCCGCGACGCCAACCAGGTCCTCCAGAGCTACGGGATGAACGCGCTCGGCTGGAGCAACGCGAGCTCCTGGTGGTCGACCCATTTTTCCCAGAACGCGATGAAGAACAACGGCGAGCTCCACCGGCGCTTCAGCGAGCTCCAGGCGCATTTCCAGCAGCGGTTCGCGGCGCCTTCGGCCGACGGCGATCTCAACTTCTGATCGCGGCGGGCGCCCGGTGACCCTCGCGAAGAAGCCCAACGCGACGGCGAGCATCTTCGCCAACGCGCTCGCGTCGACGCCCAGCAGCGCCGGCGCGGGCGTGTCCGCGGGGATGCACAACACGCTGACGTGCGATCACTGCGGCGCCGGCCGCGAGCGCGCCGCCTCCGAGCGAGGCGCCGGCGCGCTCGTGTGCCGCTATTGCGGGACGCCGTTCTCCGCGAAGCCGCCGTCACGATGAGCGTCGCCGCGGTCACGCAGCGTTGGGACGGGTTCCTCGCGCAGGTGCGCGAGCGGTTCGGCCAGATCATGCGCGAGGCCGAGGAGGGCTGCGCGGCGCTCCTCCAGCAGACGAGCTTCGACCCGCAGCCGATGGGCAACGCGTGGACGGCGATCGAGCTCCGAGCCAAGCAGCTCGAGAGCAAGATCGAGGACACCTGGAGCGCTCAGGTCGAGCAGGCCTTCGAGCGAGCCGGCGCGCCGCCGCCCGCGATCGCGTACGAGCGCACGAAGGCCGACGCGCTCCGCGACGCGATCGAGGTCGAGCGCGAGCGGGTGCGGATCAAGATCTGGTCCGACGCGGGGCGCGCGCTCCACGCGCGCGCGATCGCCGAGCTCGGCCGGCCGTTCGCCTGCGTGCGGTGCACGGCGCCGCTCGAGGTCCCCTTCACCTACCGCGCGCTCAACGTCACGTGCCCGCGTTGCCGGAACGTGAACGGCTTCGAGCCCGGGACGTTCATGCGCGCGGGCGAGGTCTGCGTCCACCCGCTGAGCGAGGAGGCCGCGTGGCCCGCCTGGCTCGCGATGCGCCAGGCGGAGCGCGCCTGGCGCGCCGCGCGCCCCGTGACGATCCATCACCTCAAGGCGTGGGAGCGCGCGCAGATCGAGTACTGGCGCGCCTACCTCTCCGCGCGCGCCCGGCTCTTGCCCGACACGGCCCACGCGTTCGACGCGGACCTCCGCGGGAGGATGCGCGCGTTCTACGAGCAGATGGATCGCGAACGGCCTTGGATCGAGGCCGGGCGTCCGCGCGATCTCGCGTAGGCGGCGAGGCCCGCGCTCGAGCTCTCGATGCTCCAGGTGCGGCGCGCGGGCGCGCGGCGCGGCGGGCGCGGCACGGTGACCGCTTGCGAGGGCGCGCGGTCGGACGCATGAATGCGTCGTCGGCGCTCGTGAAACGCGAGCTCGACCGTGGAGCCGATGACCGGAATGTCGACGACGCGCGCCCCGAGCGCATGCACCCGCCTCGCCGTAGCGGCGCTGACGCTGGCCTTCGCAGCGGCGTGCGCGCGCCGCGGTCCGCGCGATCTCAGCCAGGGTTCCGCCGCGGAGCTCAACCGAGCCGCGATCGACGCCGGCCGGCTCGACGATCGAGGGCGACCTCACGTCGTCGCCGCGCCGATCGCGATGGGGACGACGCCGCGCGTGCTCGTCCGCGCGGAGGCGCGCGCGCTCGCGACCGACGCCGAGCGGCTCTACTTCGGCGACGCGGCGGGCGACGCGCTCTCCGCGCTGGAGAAGCGCCCCGCCGGAGGAGCTGCCCGCGAGCCGACGCGGATCGCGCGGCGCGCGCCGACGCCGGGAGGGCTCTCGTTCGACGCCGACGACGGCGCGCTCGCGTGGATCGCCAGCCCGGGGGACGTCGTCCTCCGCGCTCCGGCGGGCGGCGGCGCGCCGACCACGATCCGTGACCGCGCGATCTTCACCGACGTCGTCGCCTCGGCGGGCGACGTCTTCGTGACCGAGGCGCGCGGGACGGGCGGCGTCCTCACGCGGATCACCGGGACCACCGCGGCCGAGCTCGCGAGCTTCGAAGGGACGCCGCGCGGGCTCGCCGTGGACGGTGACGCGATCTACGTCGCCACGTCGTCCGGCTTGCTCGCGACCACGCGGGCCCGCGGCGGCGTCGCCTCGCTCGCGAGCGGCGCGGCGTTCGCGAGCCCGCTCGTGGACGGCCCCTGGGTCTACGCGACGCGCGCCGAGCCGTCGGGCCGATCGCGCGCGCTCGTGCGCGTGAAGCGGACGGGCGGCGCGCTCGAGACGGTCGCGCGCGGCGTGCGCGACGCGCCGATCGCGGTCCACCGCGGCGTCGTCTACTGGTTCGACGCCGAGCGCCCGGCGCTCCTCGCCTCCCCCGCGGGCGACGCCCGGCAGGGCGCGCGCCGCGCGCCGCGCCTCGTCTCGGCCGATCCGTCGCTCGAGCACCCGAACGCCATCACCGTCGACGACGACGGCGCGTTCGTCGCCACCGGCCACGGGGACGACGCGCGGATCGCGGTCATCGCGCTCCGCTGAGGTCGGGCGGCGGCGAGCGTCGGTCCCCGACGCCCGGTCTCGGCCTCAGAGCCCGCAGCCCGGATCGAAGGCGTAGACGGTCGCCGACGGCGTCTGGCCGCCCTGGTCGTTGGCCACGAGGTAGCCGACGCCGTTGCTCGCGGCGCTGGCGACGACGGTCCCGATCGGGATGGGCAGGAGCTGCCGTCGCGGCCCGTCCCCTTCCTGGACGATCGCCAGCGGATCGCGCCGGACGAACTGCACCGCCGTCTGCTGATCGTTCTCGCGCGCCTGCAGCGCGATCATCGCCGTCTTCGCGTCGAGCATCGCCGCGGAGGCCTGGTTCCCTCCGAAGATGGCCGCGTTCGCCCCGACCGCCTCGCCGTTGTAGACCTCGAGGTCGACGCCGTCGTCCACGTCGATCGCGCCGGCGGCGCCCGGGACGAGGAAGTAGCCGCGCGCCGCTCGGGTGACGAAGACGTTGGCGACGATCTGCTGGTGGACGCCCGTCGCCCAGAAGACCGCGCCGTCCGCGCTCTGCGCGAACGTCCGGTGGACGCTGAAGCCGCCCCCCGTGTCGGGGACGTTGACCGCCGGCCCCGTCGTCGGGTTGGCCGAGCCGGCGTCGTCGATGAACGCGAACGACGCCGTCTGGTTGCCCGCGCCGTTGACCGCGCTCAAGAGGAGCCGCTCGCCGCTCGTCGCGCTCGGCCCGAAGTTCTGCGGCGGCAGCATCGGGGTGGCGGAGATCGACGCCGGCTCGCCGAGCGGCGCCTCGAGCACGGCGGACGGGAACTGCGCCGCCTGGCTCACGAGCAGCGCGGAGTCTCCGCCGCGCGGGAAGAGCCACGTCCCTTCGGCGGGGCGGTTGTAGCTCGCCAGCACCGTGTGCGCCGTGATCTTCGTGGCGAACGGATCGGCGGGCGCGTCGACGTACGCGAGCTGGATGCGGCTCGGTCCGGGACCGCTCGCGCCGCCGAGCATCCAGACGCGGCTCCCGCTCTGGACGAGCGCGCTCGGGATGAAGCCGAGCCCGACGATCGGCGCTTGCGGCGGCGACGCGTTCGAGGGGTTCGACACGTTGAACGCGACGACCCCGGTGCCCGTGACGACGAACAGCCAGGGGTGCACCGCCGCCGCGCATTTCCCGCACGAGATCTGCGCGCCCACGGTGAACTGCGAGGCCTTGTACTTGAACGGCGCCGCCGCCCCGCAGGTGCGCTTGGCTTGATCGCACACCGCCGCGCTGCACGCCGCCGGGCGGCAGACGTCGTAGACGCAGCTCTTCCGCGTCAGGTCGCACTTCCCCTCGAGGCAGCCGTGCGTCGTCTTGCACGCGTCGTCGCTCGTGCACGCCGAGGCGTCGGGCCCGACCGGCGCGCCCGCGTCGCCGCCCCCGTCGTTCGCTCCCCCGTCGTTCGCGCCCCCGTCGTCGCCGACGAGGCCCCCGTCGTTCGCGCCGTCGATCCGCGACTCGTCGAGATCGAGCGAGCAGCTCGCCGCGAGGACGGCGAGCCCGCCGAGGCCCGCGACCAGGACGGCGCGGAGGGAGATCCGGCTCATCTAGAACGTCCCTCCGACCACGACGGACCCCGGGGCCGCGCCGACCCGCACCGCGCCGTCGGACCTCTCGCCCAGCGGCACGACCACGAGCGCGATGCCTCCGGCCACGAGCACGGCGCCGCTGATGAGCGCGACGTTGGTCCACGTCTCGAGCGACGACGCGTGATCGAAGGCGGCGCGCGACGGCGCGGCGTCGTAGGCCTCCTTCGCGCCGTTCGCGCTCGTGCCGAGGATGGCCCCCGCGCCGAGCGCGGCGACGCCGACGCCGGCGACGCCGACGCCGATGACGCGCATCGTGGTCCAGAACGGCTCGCGCAGGCGCGGGGGAGGCGCCTCGGACGCCGGCGCCGGCGCCTCCGCGACGGGCTCCGGATCCACGGCGGGCGCGGGCGCGGGCTCGTCCTTGAGCTCGAGGTTCGTCACCTTCCCGGCCTCGAGCGTGACGTCACGGCGCTCGATCGGCTTGTTCGGGATCCGCACCGTCAGCGTGTGCACGCCGGGCGACGCGTGGAGACGAGCCGGCGCGGGGACCTCGGTGAGCGTGTCGAGCTGGACCTTCCAGCCCTCCGGCGCGGTCACGACCACGGTGCCGAGGCTCTTCTCGAGCGCGGCGACGCGATCCTTCGCGATGCCGGTCTGCTTCGCGTCGAGGCCGGGCACCTCGAGCGCGCGCCCGTAGGCGTCCGCGGCGCGC
Source organism: Labilithrix sp. (assembly GCA_019637105.1). Taxonomy (GTDB): domain Bacteria; phylum Myxococcota_A; class Polyangia; order Polyangiales; family Polyangiaceae; genus Labilithrix. Next base: position 17,964 of record JAHBWF010000114.1, on the reverse strand, counting down.
TCGGGCCGCGAGGCGAGATCCCACGCGAGGGCCGCCGTGTAGAGCGCGATCGCGCTCGCCTTGAACGACGCGGCGGCCTCGAAATGGAGCGCCGCCTCGGAGTAGCGCTTCTGCGAGAACGCCTGCGTGCCCATGCCGTACTGCTGCCGCGCTTCGGCGGCCGAGTCGGCGGTCGACTCGTCGGCGCGGGCGACGCCGCCGGCGCCGGTGAGGGCCAGGACGGCGGCGAGCGCGAGGCTCGCCTTGGCGCCGGCTCGCGACGTGGGGCGTGACGTGGACCCTCCCCATCTGGACGAGGCGACCCTCCCACTTCTCTTCATGATCGCCAGTGTAGAGCGAAACAGCCCTGCCTGACGACACGCGTCGAGGACGGTCAATACGGATTGTCCGGGAGCGTGCTCGGCTCGCGCGGCCGCGGCTTCGAGTGCGTCTTGGCCGACGAGGCCGCCGGGGCCGAGGCCGAGGAGGCGCCCTCGGGCGCGTCCGGAGGCGCGTCCGCGAGCGGCTTGAGCGCGATCTCGAGCGGCGCGGCCGTGAACGCGTCGACCTGGACGCTCCTGTCTTCGTGCCCCTTCGCGCGCACGGACACCGCCACGGTCTGCCCCTCGGGCGGACGCGGGATCGCGCGCGTCTCGGGAGGGAGCTCCTTGCCGTCGACGATCAGGATCGCGTCGGGCGGCGTCGTCCGGAGCTCGATCTCCGGCGACGGCAGCACGACCGGCGGCGCCGTGGGCGCGACCGGCGGCGCCGTGGGCGCGGCCGACGCCGCGACGACGGGCGCGACCGACGCCGGCGGGGGCGGCGCGTCCTCGATCGACGCGCTCGTCGTGCGCGTGTACCAGATGAAGAACCCGCCGCCGCCGATCAGGACGGCGAAGAGGAGCCCCACGAACGCGGCGAGCGCGTACTGCCCGGCGCCGGCCTGGGGCGGTTGCGGCTCGGGCAGCGCCTCGAGCGACGGCAGCCCGTGGCTCACGTCGTAGATCGCCGTGGTGCCGAACGGGTTGCTCGCCGCGCTCCCGGAGGCGGGCGGGATGGTGTGCGGCGACGCCGGCGGCGCCACGCCGTGCCCCGACATCGACCTGTCGTGCGGGTGCCCCGGACGCGAGTAGTCGGCCGGCCAGGCTTGCGCCGGCGGGTGTCCAGGACGCGAGTGATCGGCCGGCCACGCGTTCGGCGGCGGGTGCGACGGCCCTCCGACCGGCGGCGGGTGCGACGGCCCTCCGACCGGCGGCGGGTACGACGGCCCTCCGACCGGCGGCGGTCCGGGGTGCAGCGGCGAGATCAGGCCGCCCGGGCCGATCGGGAGGGTCATCGCGAGGTTCGCGCCGGGGTTCGGCCCGTCGTGAGGCGCGCGGGCGACGGGCGCGTGCGGCATCGTCGACGAGCTCGCGGGCAGGCTGTGCGCGGGGCTCTCGAGCGCGATGGTGGGGATCGACCCGCCCGAGCTGGGCGGGATCGACGGCGCGCCGCCGCCGCCCCCCGGCTCCGGCGGCGCGAGCCGCGGCGTCGGCGGAGCGACCGTCGCGCGGCCGACCGTCGGGGGCGCCACCGACGGCGGCCCTCCCGGCGCGGCGAACGGCGCGCCCGGCACCTGCAGCGTCGTGTTGAGCGGGCGCGAGGCCTGGACGCCCGAGCGGTGGTCGACCGCGTCGCGCGTCGAGCCGGCGTTCGCGGGATCCCAGCCCATCTGCTCGGCGATCGACGAGGCCTGCTTGATGCGCTCCTTGCGCCGCTCGAGCTGCTCGCCGAGGCGCGAGCGCACCGCCTGCGCGACGTTCGACTGCGTGACGAGCTGGCCCTTGGCGAGGAACTCCTCGAGCGCGAAGCGCATCCGCTCCGCCGTCGGGTAGCGGAGGATCGGCTGGTGCGCGAGCGCGCGCAGGACGATGCGCTCGAGGTCCGGCGGGTAGCTCCGGAGGAAGCTCGTCGGCGGCGCGAGCTCGCCGTTGAGGATGGCGTGCATGATCATGTGATCCTGCTCGCCCTTGAAGGGGCGCACGCCCGTGGTCGCCTCGTAGAGGAGACAGCCGAGCGAGAAGACGTCGCTCCGACGATCGACGGCGGCGCCGGTGACCTGCTCCGGCGCCATGTAGCTGATCTTCCCCTTGAGCTGCCCGGCGCTCGTCTGCTCGTGGAGCTGGCCGAGCGCCTTGGCGACGCCGAAATCGCAGACCTTCGCGACGCCGTCGGCGGTGAGGAGCACGTTGTGCGGGGAGAGGTCGCGATGCACGACGTTGAGCGGGCGCCCGTCGTCGTCGGTCAGCTCGTGCGCCGCGTGCACGCCCGCGCACGCGTCCGCGACGATGCGCGCCACGACCCTCGCGTCGAGCGCCTCCGTCTTCCCGTTCGCGCGGAGCAGGCGCGAGAGCGAGTCGCCGCTCACCCACTCCATCGCGAGGTAGAGCGTGCGCTGATCGTCGCCGAGCTCGTAGATCTCGCAGACGTTCGGGTGGTGAACGCCCGAGGCGATCCGCGCCTCGTCGAGGAACATGCGCTCGAACTCGGGCTCCTCCGCGAGGTGCGGGAGGATCGTCTTGATCGCGACGAGCTTCTGGAACCCGCGCTGGCCGTGCTGGCGCGCCGCCCAGACGCGCGCCATGCCCCCACGCGCGATCGGCACGAGGAGCTCGTAGCGACCGAGGCGCGTGCCGGGCCGCAGGCCGCCGAAGTCCGACGGCTCGTTCGCCAGCTCGCCCGAGTGGAGGACGTCCGCCACGTCTCGAAGATTACAGCAGTTCGGTCGGCGAAGCCCGACCAAAGGCCTCTGTCGTGACGGAGAGGAGACGTCGGGGTAGCACCCCGTTTCCGCTTTCACGTAGGGGTGCGATAAGAGCTCCACGATGCGCTCCCCCTCCGCGAGAGAGCCCGCCCCCACGGCGGCCTGGGCGGTGGCGGCCGTCGCCACCCTCGGGATGAGCGTCAGCTACGTCGACCGGCAGACGCTGGCTGCGATCGCGCCGTCGGTCACGCGGGCGCTCTCCATCGACAACACCCGGTACGGATGGCTCCTCGGCGCCTTCTCCATGGCTTACCTGATCGGCGCGCCGACGGCGGGGATTGTCGTCGATCGGCTCGGCGCGCGGCGAGGTTTCGCCGCCGCGGTCGTCGTATGGTCGCTCGTGGCGGGGGCGCACGCGCTCGCGTTCTCGTTCGCCTCGCTCTTCCTCCTCCGCGTCCTGCTCGGGGCGGCCGAGGCGCCGTCGTTCCCGGCCGCCGTACAGGCGATCCGCCGCGCGCTGCCGGGAGCGCGCCGTCCCCTCGCCTACGGCCTGCTCTTCACCGGCAGCTCGCTCGGGGCGATCGTCGCGGCCAAGCTCGCCGTCGGGCTCGACGCGGCGTACGGCTTCCGCGGCGCCTTCGCGGGCACCGCGCTGATCGGCGCGCTGTGGATCCCGCTCTGGCTCGTCGTCACGCGGCGCTTCGATCGCGATCGGCCGCCCGCCTCGGCGCTCGCCGGGGGCGAGGACGCCGAGCTCGAGGGACCGCCCGCGCCGCGCCCGTCCTGGGCCGCCGTCGTGACGAGCGCGCCCGTCCTCCGCGCGGTCGTCGCCGTCGTCGGCTCGGCGCCGCTCATGATGTTCGTCCTCAACTGGACCGCGAAGTACCTCGTCGACGCCTGGCACGTCCCGCAGCACGACGTCTCCGCCTACCTCGTCGCGCCTCCGCTCCTCTTCGACCTCGGCGCGGTGGGCTTCGGCGCGCTCGCGAGCCGGCGGCCCGACCCCGGCCCGGACGGCCCGACGCGCTGGCGCCTCCTCGCGGCGGCCATGACGCTCGCGGCGTCGCTCGCGCTCGCGCCGCTGACGACCTCGCCCGCGGGCGCGATCGCGCTCTTCGCGGTCGCGGCGAGCGGCGGGGGCGGGCTCTACGTGCTCGTCACGAACGACATGCTCTCGCGCGTGCCGATCGAGCGGACGTCGGCGGCGGGCGGGATGACCGCGGCGGCGCAGTCGCTGGCGCACGTCGTCGCGGGGCCCCTCGTCGGGTGGACGATCGATCGCACGCACGGACACGACGCCGCGCTCGTCGGGCTCGGCGTCGCCGTCGTCCCGACGACGCTGGCGTTCATCGCGTGGCCCGGCGTCCGGCGCCCCGCCGTCGGTGGAGCGCCGAGCGCGCCCGTGATCTAAGCTCCGGCCCATGCGAATGCTCCACACGATGCTCCGCGTCGGCGATCTGGCCGCCTCGAAGCGGTTCTACACCGAGGCGCTCGGCATGAAGGTCCTCCGCGAGAAGGAGTACCCGGAGGGGAAGTTCACGTTGTGCTTCGTCGGCTACGGCGACGAGAGCACGAACACCGTCATCGAGCTCACGTACAACTGGGATCGCTCGTCGTACGACCTCGGCGACGCGTTCGGCCACGTGGCGCTCGGCACCGACGACATCAAGGCCGCTTGCGACAAGGTGCGGGCGCTCGGTTACAAGGTCGTGCGCGAGCCGGGGCCGATGAAGCACGGGACGACGGTGATCGCGTTCGTCGAGGACCCGACCGGGTACAAGATCGAGCTCATCGAGCGCGGCTGACCGCCCGACGCCGCGCCGGCGAGGGCCGCCCGGCGTTTACGGCGCGCGGCCTGGTCGGCTACGGTGCCGGCATGGGCGCGCTCCACTCGATCGACACGAACGGCAACACCCCGCACCGTACGCTCGAGAGCTGGGAGCCCGCGACCGGCGAGCTCCTCGGCGCGGTGCCCGTCGCCTCGCGCGACGACGTCGCCAAGGCGATCGCCCGGGCGAAGAAGGCCCAGTCGGCGTGGGGCGTCTTGCCGGTCGAGGAGCGCTGCGCGCGCCTCCTCCGCTTCCGCGACGCGCTCGTGGAGCGCGCCGACGAGATCGTCGACGTCGTGAGCCGCGAGTGCGGCAAGCCGCGCGCCGACGCCCTCGGCCACGAGGTGATGGTCGCGGTCGATCAGCTCACCTACTACTGCAAGAACGCGCCGCGCATCCTCGCGCCGCGGGAGCTCTCGCTCCACCTCCTCAAGCACAAGAAGAGCGTCATCCACTACCACCCGCGCGGCGTCGTCGGGATCATCTCGCCGTGGAACTTCCCCCTCGTCATCCCGATGGCGGACGTCTTCGCCGCGCTGGTCACCGGCAGCGCCGTCGTCGTTAAGCCGAGCGAGGTCACGCCGCTGTCGGTCCAGAAGGCGAAGGAGATCTTCGACGCCACCGGCCTCCCGGAGGACCTCTTCGGCGTCGTGCACGGCCACGGCGACGTCGGCCAGGCGCTCATCGAGGGCGGCATCCAGAAGCTCGTCTTCACGGGCGGCGTCGAGACCGGCAAGCGCGTCGCCGCGGCGTGCGGCGCGAACCTCGTGCCCTGCGTCATCGAGCTCGGAGGCAAGGCCCCGCTGATCGCGTGCGCCGACTGCGACGTCGAGCGGACGGCGAACGCCGTCGTCTTCGGCGGGTTCGTCAACGCCGGCCAGGTGTGCATCTCGGTCGAGCGCGTCTACGCGCACGAGGCGATCCACGACAAGCTCCTCGGCCGCGTGCGCGAGCTGACCGAGAAGCTCCGGCAGGGCGATCCGACGACGGAGACCGTCGAGGTCGGCGCGATCATCTTCCCGAAGCAGATCGAGATCGCGGAGAAGCACATCGACGACGCCGTGAAGAAGGGCGCGCGCGTCGTCGCCGGCGGCCGGCGCGTGGCCGGGCCGGGGCAGTTCTTCGAGCCGACGATCCTCGCGGGGTGCGACCACTCGATGACCGTGATGAGGGAGGAGATCTTCGGACCGATCGTGCCGTTCCAGAAGGTCGCGTCCGAGGACGAGGCCGTCCGCCTCGCCAACGACTCGCACCTCGGCCTCAACGCCTACGTGTTCACCAAGGACCGCGAGAAGGGCAAACGCCTCGCGCAGCGGATCGAGGCCGGCAGCGTCGTGGTGAACGACGTGCTCATCAACTACGGCGCGGTCGAGGCGCCGTTCGGCGGCATCAAGCAGAGCGGCTTCGGCCGCGTCCACGGCGACGACGCGCTCCGCGACATGGCGGAGGCCCGCCACGTCTTCACGGGGCGCCTCCCGGAGGCCTCGGCCGATCCGACGTGGTTCCCCTACTCGAGCAAGGCCTACCGCTGGCAGATGCGCCTGTTCCGGGCCCTCTTCGCCCGCGGCGGCGTCGTCCGTCGCGTCCGCGAGCTCTTCTGACGCCGCGCGGGCCGACGTGACGGCCGCGGCTCGCCCGGACCGCGGGCGACGTCAGCCGCGCGCTCCGACGCGACGACGCTCGGCGACGCGCACCGCCTCGAGCAGGTGCTCCGCGTAGCCCGTCCCCGCAGGCGCCCGCGCGAGCGCGACGATCTCCGCGCCGCACGCCGTCGTGAGCTCGGCGAGCTCCGCTCGGTCCGCCTCGGAGATCGCCTCGTCGACGATGACGACGAGCGGGAGCACCATCGACATGGTCGCGCAGGCCGAGCGGACGTCGGCCGCGCGCACGACCTCCACCGGCACGAGCGCGCGGCGGCAGGCGGACTCCTGCTCGGGCGTGAGACCGACCGACATCGCGCGGAGGATCGACGCCCCGTCGATCGTTCGCGAGGCGAGGCGCGGCATGGGGCTCAGCATAGGCCGGCCGCGCGCCGGGGAGAACCGAAGACGGGCGCGGTCGTCGGTCGCGCGCGGGCGCGGTGGCGCGGTGGCGCGGTCACTCGGCAGCAGCGAGGACGGCGCGGCGGACGCGACGCCTGCGGCCTCGCGACGTCGCCCGGGCCGCGCGCGTACGTGCGCGCGATATGTGCGCGCGATACGTGATAGATACCGCGCGGCCCAGCGCCGTGCGCGGCTCCTGGGTGTCGTTGACAGGTCGACACGTTCCAATAACGTGTGAAGTGCTTCGTGAAATCCGTCGCTCCGAACGCCTCGCTCCCCCTGCTCGTCGCGGATCTCGCGGACGAAGCTTCGCGTGATTTCCTCGAAGGCGTCGCGCTCGCGGAGCAGGTCGCGTACGTCCCTCTGCTCGTGGCGCCCGCCGATCGGTCGACCCACTCGCTCGACGTCTACTCACCGGGCTCGAACGAGCCGCTCCGCCTGCTGGCCGATCCCGTGGGACCGCCGACGGCCGAGGGCTTCCCGCTCCGGCTGCGCGCGCGCTTGATCGAGTCCGCGCCGCTGCTCCGCTCGGCGAGCAGGCGACCGGCCACGCTGCGCGCGCGGCACGAGACCAACCACGAGCTGACCGAACGTCACACCGCGGACCTCGAGGGGACCGGCGAGCGCCCCGCCGTGCCGTCGGACCTCGTCGGGCGGCGCCTCGCCGGCGGGAAGCTCGAGATCGAGTCGCTGATCGGCGGCGGCGGCGTCGGCGCCGTCTACCGCGCCCGTCATCGCGAGCTCCAGATGCCGGTGGCGGTGAAGGTCCTCCACGACACGTTCCAGAGCGACGCCGACTTCGGTCGCCGCTTCCACGCCGAGGCGCTGGCCGCGAGCCGGCTCGATCACCCCAACGTCACGCGCGTGCTCGATTTCGGCCAAGAGCCGGACGGCCTGCTCTACCTGGTGATGGAGTTCCTCGACGGCGTCGGCCTCCGCGCGCTGCTCGAGCACGAGCGCCGCTTCGACACCGAGCGCGTCATTCGACTCGCGACGCAGGTCTGCGCGGGGCTCGGGCACGCGCACGCGCGCAACATCGTCCACAAGGACGTCAAGCCCGAGAACCTCGTCATCCTCCAGGGCACCGACGACGACGGCGACGCGATGGAGATCGTGAAGGTCTGCGACTTCGGCATCGCGCAGGGCGCCGTCGCCGAGGAGACGCGCCGCTTCCAGGGGACGCCCGAGTACATGTCGCCGGAGCAGTGCACGTCGGCGGAGCTCGACGCGCGGAGCGACGTCTACGCGCTCGGCGTGGTCATGTACGAGCTCGTCACCGGCGACGTGCCGTTCACGAGCGACGACGTCGGGACGATCGTCCGGATGCAGATCGAAGATCCGGTCCCGCCGCCCTCTCACCGCGCGCCGAACGTCGATCCTCGGCTCGAGGCGATCATCCTCCGCGCGCTCGCGAAGGACCGCGACGCGCGCTTCGCCAACATGCGCGACCTCCGCGCGGCGCTGCGCGACCTCCTCGACAAGCCGCCGGTCTCGCTCAGCGGACAGCACCAGCGCGTCCAGGTGACCGGGGTGTCGCCTCCGCCCCTCCCCGTCGGCGACAGGACGCCCTCGTCGCCGCCCGGCTGGTTGATCCAGGGCGCGACGATCGAGCTCGACTCGCCGCGCTCGCCGCGCTCCGAGCTGACGAGCGACCCCACCGCGTTCATGCGACGGCTCGTCGGCACGACCGACCCGCGCGCCTTCGCCGCGCTGGTCGCGCCGCTGGAGGCCGCGATCGGCGAGCTCGCGCAGGGGCACGACGTCGAGACGCTCTGGCGCCTCGCGAGCACGCTCGACATCCTCGCCACCGAGGGCCCGGAGCTCCCGGGCTCGCGGGCGGCGCTGTCGAAGGGGCTGCTCCGCGTGCTCCGCGATCCGAGCGTCCTCGCGCCGGTCGCGCAGCGCGTCCTCGCGGGGGGCGACGCCGCGGGCGAACGGCTGCTGAACGCCGCGGGCGCGTTCGGGGCTCACGCCCTGTACTCCGCGCGCGTCCGGCAGGGAGACGTCGAGGCGCGCGCGCGCTTCACCCGGGCGCTCCGCGCGATCGGCCCGGTGGGGACGCCGATCGTCCGCGGCGGCCTCGAGCGGCTCGCCGATCGGCTCGGCGCGCCCGGCGCGGTGGCGATCGCCGAGGACCTGCTCGCGTCCCTCCCGGCGGGGCCCGACGAGGCCCTCGGCGCGATCGTCGCCGCTTACGCGCGCTCGTCCGCCCCGTCGCTCGCGCGCGCGGCCGTCGCCGCGCTGCCCGGGCTCTGGCGCGAACGCGCGCGGCCCATCGTCCTCGGCCTCCTCGAGCACCCGAACGAGGACGTCGCCGTCGCGGCGCTCGGCGCGCTCGCGGAGCTCGGCGTCGCCGACGAGCACACGCCGAGGTTCGTCGCCGCGCTGCTCGACCGCGCGCGGCGGCGCACCATGCGCCTCGCCGCCGTCCGGACGATCACGCAGGCGCGGGGCGAGGCGCGCGCCGTCTCCGCCGCGATCCTCGCCGACCGCCTCCGCCGCTGTACGCAGCTCGAGACGACCGACGACGCCGAGGTTGCCCTCGGCCTCGCGCGCGGGCTCGCGGCGCTCGCGCCCGAGCGCGCGGCCGCCGTCATCGATCAGGCCGCCCGCGGCTGGCCGCCCGATCTCCGGGCGCGCGCCGCCCGCCTCGAGGCGTGAGCCCGCGACGCGGCGCGCGACGGCTCAGCGACGCAGGGCCTCGCGGGCGCGGCGCGCCTCGATCGAGAACGTGAAGCACTCGAACGCGTCGCGCAGCGTCACGGCCTCGCGGTGGCGGGCCGCGCGGACGACGGTCCGAAACTGCAAATACCGCGCGCCGTCGAGGCCGAGCAGGAGCGACACGAGCGCGGGATCGCGCGGGGCGTCGAGGGTCCCGACGAGCCCCGCGGCCGACGCGAGCACGCGCGTGACGAGGACGTCGCACGCGAGGATGGCGTTGACCGCGTCGCGCGCGGCGAGCATCGCCTCGGCCTGACGGACGCGATCGCGCTCCGCCTCGGGCCAGAGCTCGGCGAGGGAGAAGCCCGCCGCGACGGGCGGGACGTCCGCGCTCTGGACGGCGGCCGGCGGCGCCTCCGGCGCGGGGCCGCTCGGCTCCGGGATGGTGAAGCGCGTCCACGCGCCCGAGTCCTTCGCGACGATGCCCCCCGACCCCGCGGCCGGCGAGGGACCGTCGCTCTTCGGCCCCGCGGCCGGCGAGGGACCGTCGCTCTTCGGCTTGGCGCTCTTCGCGCCCTCGACGCGATCGCTCGCGGGCTTGTCGCTCGCGCGCGCCGACCCCACGGCCGGCGCGCCTTGCCCGGTGTCCGGGACGACCGCCGAGATCTTCGTGGGCGCCTCGACGCTCGCGGCCGACGCCTCCGCGCCCGCGCTCTCCATCTGACGCAGGGCCTGCGCGATGCCCTCGGCTTCGAGGGGCGCGTCACCGTCCTTCGCGCCGTCGCTCGTCGGCTCGATGCGGACCTTCGGGTCCTTCTCGTACGCCTTCAGGACGAGGCGCGTGATGCGCTCGAGGCCTTCGAAGACGCCCTCGCCCTTCGTGGCGACCGTCCCGAGGGACGGCGCGCCGTGGTGGTTGAAGCGCCGGTCGAGCTCCTCGAGGGGGAGCAGCTCGCCCAGGTCACGCTTGTTCCAGTGGAAGGTGTGCGGGACCTCGTCGAGGGAGCGATTGTGCTCGCCGAGGTTCGCGTGGAGGTCGTCGAGCGACTCCTGGTTGACCTCCACGCGCCCGCTCTGCGAGTCGGCGACGAACACGATGCCGTCCGCGCCGGAGAGGACGAGCTTCCGCGTCGCCGCGTAGTAGACCTGCCCGGGCACCGTGAAGAGCTGGAGGCGCACCGCCATCCCGCGCACGCGCGGCACGCGGATCGGCAGGAAATCGAAGTAGAGCGTGCGGTCCGTCGGCGTCGCGAGCGACACCATCTTGCCGCGGTGCTCGGGCTTCGTGGCCGCGTGGATGTACTGGAGCGTCGTCGTCTTTCCACCGAGCCCGGGTCCGTAGAACACGAGCTTGAAGACCAGCTCCCGGGTGTGCGGGTTCACCGACGCCATTCGCGGACGAGCCTACCACGGCGAGGGCGCGGTAGTATCGAGCCGCGTGAGCGGTTTCGTCGACCTCCACTGCCACTGGATCGCCGGCATCGACGACGGCGTGAGGACGCCCGACGAAGGCGTCGACCTGCTCCGCCGCCTCCGCGCCGCCGGCTTCGAGCTCGTCGTCGCCACCCCGCACATGCGCCCGGCGATGTTCGACAACGACCGGAGGGCCCTCGAGCTCGCCTTCGCCGCGATGTGCCCGAGGTTGGTCGGGCGCGAGGACCTGCCGGAGGTGCACCTGGCGAGCGAGCACTTCCTCGACGACGTCGTCTTCGGGCGCCTCGTGAAAGGTCAGGGGCTCCCCTACCCCGATCTGGGCGCCGCCGGCGGGGAGGCCGCGAGCGGCGCGCGGCGCGCGCGCGGCGTGCTCGTCGAGCTGAGCCCGCAGGGGTTCCCGACGCACGTCCAGCGGCGCTTCTTCGACCTCGGCCGCGCGGGCCTCCGCCCCGTCCTCGCGCACCCGGAGCGCTACCAGCCCGTGTGGAAGGACGACGCGTGCCTCGATCCGCTCCTCGACGCGGGCGCCTGCCTCCTGCTCGACGTCTGCGCCCTCGTCGGCAAGTACGGACGCGCTTCGAGGAAGGCGGCGGAGAAGCTGCTCGACGAGGAGGCCTACGAGGCCGCGTGCTCCGACGCCCACCGCCCCGCCGACGCCGACGTCGTGGTCGAGGCGATCGAGGCGCTCGAGAAGCGCGTCGGGCGGGCCGAGACGACGCGCCTGCTGCGCGACGGGCCGCGCGGCATCCTCGGCCTGTGAAGCGGAGCGCGCGGCCCGCGCGAGCGATCAGGGCATAGCCGCTCGCGAAAGGGCCTGATAGAACATCGTCCGAATGGAGAAAATCGGGATCATCGGTCTCGGGTACGTGGGGCTCCCCGTCGCGCTCGCGTTCGCGCGGAAGTTCCCCGGCTCGGTCGGCTTCGACATCCACGAGGAGAAGGTCCAGGAGCTCGCGCGCGGCTTCGATCGCAACCTCGAGGTCGGCGAGGAGGAGCTCACGTCCTCGACGCTCAAGTTCACGAGCGACGTGAGCGATCTCCAGGGCTGCACCTTCTTCGTCGTCGCGGTGCCCACGCCGGTCGACGTGAACCACCTGCCCGATCTCACCCCGGTCGTGGCGGCGTCGCGGACGGTGGGCAAGGTCCTGAAGAAGGGCGACGTCGTCGTCTACGAGTCGACGGTCTACCCGGGCGTGACCGAGGACATCTGCGGCCCCGAGCTCGCGAAGGTCTCCGGCCTCGCTCGCGAGGACTTCAAGCTCGGCTACTCGCCGGAGCGCATCAACCCCGGCGACAAGGAGCACACGCTCGAGCGCATCACGAAGGTCGTCTCGGGCGAGGACGCCGAGACCCTCGAGCGCGTCTCCGCGGCCTACGGCGCGATCATCGACGCCGGCGTCCACCGCGCGCCCTCGATCAAGGTGGCCGAGGCCGCCAAGGTCATCGAGAACACGCAGCGCGATCTCAACATCGCGCTGATGAACGAGCTCGCGATCGTGTTCGACCGCATGGGCATCCGCACGACGGACGTCCTGGCGGCGGCGGGCACCAAGTGGAACTTCCTCAAGTTCCGCCCGGGGCTCGTCGGCGGCCACTGCATCGGCGTCGACCCGTACTACCTGACGATGAAGGCGCAGCAGCTCGGCTACCAGCCCGAGGTCATCCTCGCGGGCCGCCGGATCAACGACGGCATGGGCAAGTTCGTCGCCTCCCGCATGGTCAAGCTGCTCGTCAACGCCGACATCCCCGTGAAGGGCGCGCGCGTCGGCGTCCTCGGTCTCTCCTTCAAGGAGGACGTGAACGACATCCGCAACAGCAAGGTGCCGGACATCGTCACGGAGCTCCGCGAGTTCGGCATCAACGCCATCATCCACGACCCGCTCGCGAACCCGAAGGACGCCCTCCACGAGTACGGCCTCGAGCTCTCCTCGCTCGACGAGTTCCGCGCCCTCGACGGCCTCGTCTTCGCCGTCTCGCACAAGGCCTACCTCGACATGGGGATCGACAAGCTCTCGGCGTCGCTCCGCAACGGCGGCGTGTTCGTCGACGTCAAGAGCGCCTTCGACGCGTCGAAGCTCGGGCGCGCGATCCACTACTGGAGCCTCTGAGGCGGTCTTCACGCGGGCGCCCTGCGGCGAGGCTCGCGAGCGACGCCGCGACGAGATCGGCCTGCCGGAGGACGCGCGCGAGGACGTCGTACGCCTCCGGAGGCGCTCCTGCGAGCTCCACCGAGCCGGACACGGCGTCGCGAGGACGTCGCCGCTCGAGCGCGTCGACGACGCCGGCGAGGACCTCGCGCAGCGGCTCCGCGCTCTCCGGTCCGAGCTGGCGCGCGTCGAGCGTCGTCAGCGCCGCCGCGAGCCGGCGCGCGTGCGTGACGAGCAGCATCGCCGCCGCCGCCTCGGCGCCCGAGCGGAGCGGCTCGGCGAGCATCCGCTCGAGCGACGTCTCCGCGGCGCCGAGCGCCACGCCGACCTCCCGGCGCGCCAGCGCCACGGCCGGCGACGCGGGCTCGCGCGCGAGCTGCGCGCCCACGACCACCTCGGCGTAGCGTCGGACGGCCGCGATCGCCGCGTCGAGCGCGGCGGAGAGGCGCTTCTCCTCGCGCGAGGGGAAGACGAGCGCCGCGACGAGCGCGATCGCGCCGCCGACGAGGGCGTCGCCGGAGCGCGCCGCGGCGATCCACCAGTCGCCGTGCCAGCGTTCGGCGAGGAGCACGAAGACCGGCGTGAGGAAGAACGTGAAGAGGCGGTAGCTCCGCGGCCGGGTGGCCACCGCCGCGATCGAGAGCGGGACCATGAGCGCCGAGAGGATCCACGGTTCGTGCACCGTGAAGACGATCGCGACGGCGACGACGCTCCCGAGCACGGTGCCCGCCACGCGCTCGATCGCGCGGACCACGGTGGCGCCGGGGAAGGGCTGGAGCACGGCCGTCGTGGTCACCGTCACCCACTCCGCGTGGCTCGGCGAGAGGATCCCGCCGACGATCTGCGCCGCGCCGACCGCGAGGGCGACGCGGAGCGCGTGGCGGAGGTAGGTCGATCGCCACGACAGCGCGTCGCGGAGCGCCCGGAGGTCCTCCCGGATCGCGCGGCGCGCCACGACCGCCGCGCCCTCGTGCTCCGACGGCGCCGTCCGGGCCCCCAGCGCGGACGCGATCCGCGCCGCCGCCTCGCTCTCCGCGATCAAGCGACGCGAGAGGACGACCGGCGCCGCCGGCGCGCGCTCGGCGGGCGGCGCCGAAGGGCGGCGGCTCGGGTCGCCCTGCTCGCGGATGGTCCGCGTCTCGAGGACGCCCGCGACGTCCGCGTAGGTCGCCGCGATCGCCGCCAGCGCGCGCCGCGCCCCGCGCGCCGAGGGCGGCGTCGACTCGAGCTCCTGCGCCAGCGCGACGAGCAGCGGGAGCTGCGCCTCGGCCGCGCCGAGGAGCGTCCGGAGGTTCCCGCCCAGGATCGACTCGCCCGCGCGGCGCGCTCGCGTCTCGACGGCCTTCGCGCGCGCGGCCTCGAGCGCGTCGCGCACCCGCCGCTGATGCGTCCTCCCGAGCGCGGACCACGACGCGTCGTGCTCGGGCGCGCCCTGCTCGACGGCGCGGTCGATCGCCCTCGTGTACTCCGCCAGCGCGTGAAAGACGTCGGCGAGCGCGTAGCGCATCCGGAGGTGGGTCCACACCGGCCACACGACGGACGACAGCACCGTCGCCCACGCGCCGCCGGCGGCGAACGCGGCGGCGTCCTCGAGCGGCGCGCCGCGCGGCCCTCCGACGGCGATCGCGGCGGTGACCACGAGGAGGGTCCCGACCCCGGCGGGCCCGGCGCCGATCGCGCGGAGGAGCGACCCGGCGAACGCGACCGACGCGAGCAACGCCGCCGACGCCGCCGGCGACGGCGCGACCAGGTCAGCGAGCGCGACGACGGCGGCGCCGCCGACCACGAACGACGCGAGCGTCTTCGCGCGCGAGCCCCTCGCTCCGCCGGGATCGGCGAGCGTCCCCAGCCACCCGCCGAGCGCGACCCACACGAGCGCGTGCCGCCCGAGCGTGCGCGCGAAGTAGAACGGCACCAGGGTCGCGATCGCCGCGCGCACGCCGCGCGCGACGTCGGGCGCGAGCGCGCCGAGCGCGCCTCGAGCGCGGGTCACGCCCCGACCGGCCGCTCCGCCCGCGCCGGCATCAGAACGTCGCCGTGTACGGGTTCGGGCCGATCCGGCCGTCGGCCGAGTCGAGGGCGTCGAGCGCGCGCGCGTCGTCGTCGTCGATGTCGAAGCCGAAGACGTCGAAGTTCTCCCGGATGCGCGACGGCGTCGCCGATTTCGGGATGACGACGAAGCCGTGCCGCAGGTGCCAGCGGAGGAGCACCTGCGCCGCGGAGCGACCGTGCTTCTCGGCGATCGCCGTCACGACCGGATCCCGGAGGAGCTGGCCCTGACCGAGCGGGCTCCAGGCCTCCGTCACGATCCCGTGCGCCTCGTGGTACGCGCGCGTCTCGCGCTGCTGGAAGCGCGGGTGGAGCTCGATCTGGTTGACCGCCGGCGGCTCGCCCGTCTCCCGCGCGACGTTCGCGAGCTCGTCCGGCCCGAAGTTCGAGACGCCGACCGAGCGGATCCGCCCTTCCTTCTTCAGCTCGAGGAGCGTCTTCCACGTCTCGACGTAGAGCCCGCGCTTGGGCGACGGCCAGTGGATCAAATAGAGGTCCAGGTAGTCGGTCCCGAGCTTCTTCAGGCTCTCGTCGAACGCGCGGCGCGTCGCGTCCCGGCCCTGGCTCGTGTTCCAGACCTTCGTCGTGAGGAAGACGTCGCCGCGGGGGAGGCCGCTCGCCGCGACGGCCCGCCCCACCCCCGCCTCGTTGTCGTAGAGCTGCGCGGTGTCGATCGAGCGGTAGCCCGCCTCGAGCGCCGAGGCCGTCGCCGCCTCCGCCTCCGAATCCGGGATCCGCCAGACGCCGAAGCCGAGCGCCGGCATCGCGCGACCGTCGTTCAGGCGGACCGTGGGGACGTTGCTCATGATCCGCTCGATTAGCACACACGCCCGCCCCGATCCTTTGACGATTGCTTCCGGGCGCCCTCCACGTAAGGTCGAAGGCATGAAGGTGAGCGACGGACACATCGTTCGCATCGATTGCGAGCTCCGCGTGAGCGGCGGCGAGGTCATCGAGTCGTCGAGCAAGAGCGGTCCAGTGGAGTACAAGCACGGCGCGGGGCAGATCCTCGGCGCGCTCGAGGCCCGCCTGGCGGGGATGAGCGTGGACGAAGAGAAGAGCGGCGTCATCCCGGCGACCGAGGCGTTCGGCGCGGAGGGCGCGCAGCCGACGATGACGATCCCGCGGGCGTCCTTCCCGGGCGACGCGAAGCTCGAGGTCGGCGCGCAGTTCGAGGCCAAGAGCCCGGAGGGCGCGCCCCTCACGCTGAACGTGCTCTCCGTCGACGCCGACACCGTCACCGCGAAGGCCGTGCATCCGCTCGCGAGCAAGGACCTCGAGTTTCGCGTGAAGGTCCTCGCCATCCGTCCGCCTCCGCCGCCGGTGCCCAAGTCCACGATCGAGGAGCTCGAGCCGGCGGAGATCACCGAGGCCGACTGACCCGCGCGCGCGCCGAGACGTCGCCGCCGACGGCCCCCGCCGTGGCGACGCGCGGCCGGCCCCGCGCGCGAGGCGCCGTGGCCGCGCCGAGTACGAGACGTGCTATAGGGCTCGTCGGCCGGCTCGAAACGCGGCCGTTGACCGGGCGCCGCGCGCGCCCTCGGGACCCGATGTCCACGGATAAGCCTCAAGAACACAAGGGCTTTCTCCGGCGTAACGCCGCGAAGCTGCTCGCCTCGGGCGTCATCACGGCGGGAATCGTATTCACACTCCAGAAGGGGGGCCTGACGCTGGTGCCAGAGGGCGGCGACTTCGCCCACGTGAACTGGCTCGCCGTCCCCGCGTACCTGTTGACCCTCGGGGTCATGAGCTACTTCCGCGCCGTCCGCTGGAGGTTCCTCCTCCGATCGTTCGCGGACGTCCCGCGCAAGCGCGTGCTCGCGGTGTCGTGGATCGGCTTCGCGGCCATCCTCTTCATGCCCTTCCGCCTCGGCGAGATCGTCCGCCCGTACATGCTGCGCGAGAAGGGCAAGATCTCGATGTCGTCGGCGACGGGGACGGTCGTCGCCGAGCGCGTCGTCGACGGCCTCTACCTCTCGATCCTCCTCGCGATCGCGCTCGTCTTCGTGCCGACGATCGACCCGCTCCCGAGCCGCGTCGTCGGCCTGCCCGTGAGCGTCGCGCAGGTGCGGGCGAGCGGCTTCGTCATGCTCGGCGTGTTCACCGCGGCGTTCATCACGATCGCGGTCTTCTACTTCGCCCGGGCGTGGGCGCGCCGGATGACGCTCGCCGTCTTCGGGCTCGTCTCGAAGCGCCTCGGCGAGAAGCTCGCCGACACCGCCGAGAAGCTCGCCAACGGCCTGCACTTCCTCGGTCGCGGGCGCGACGCCGGCGGCTTCCTCGTCGAGACCACGCTCTACTGGGGCATCAACGCCTTCGGGATGTGGATCCTCGCGTGGGGCTGCGGCGTCGTCCACGCCGACGGCTCGCCGATCACGTTCGGCGAGTCGTGCGCGCTCATGGGCATGCTCGGCTGCACGATCCTCATCCCCGGACCGCCCGGCCTGCTCGGCGTGTTCCAGGCGGGCATCTACGCCGGGATGACGATGTACTTCCCGACGGACGTGGTCACCGGCGCCGGCTCGGCCTTCGTGTTCCTCCTGTACGCGATCCAGCTCGTGTGGACGATCGGCTCGGCGGGCTTCTTCCTCGTCGTCGATCGCTCGGCGCTCAAGGCGCTGGCGAAGACGCCGGTGCTCGCGGACGACGCGGCGCCGGAGTCGGTCGGCGCGAGCGATCCCCCGCCGTCGCTCGAGCGCGCCAGCAGCGGCTGACGGCGGCGCGACCGCTCGGGCGAGCCCGGCTCGCGGCGGGGCGATCGCCCGGCCGGGGCGCGCGCCCGACGGTCACGGCGGGCGCCGTCTACGGACGCACCACGTCGGCGAGCGCCATGTCGACGTGGAAGCGCCCCGCGCGGGCGCTCGAGTAGGCGCGCGCGAGGCCGCGCCGGGCGGCCACGTCGACCGGGCGATCCGCGCGGAGGCCGAGGACGCGACGGTAGTCGCGGAGCGCGTCGGCGCGGCGCCCGAGGAGATCGCGCGCGCGGGCGCGCCAGAGGTGGAACGCGGCGACGCGCGCTTCGTCCTCGTGACCGAGCTGGACGGCCTGATCGAGCTTCACGGCGGCCGCGCCCGGATCGC
>JAHBWF010000113.1 GCA_019637105.1 Labilithrix sp. | reverse complement strand
CAGCAGCCACTTCATCGCGCTCGTCGCGGCGACGCCGGACGACGGCGCCGCGCCCGCCGCCGACGCGGCGTCCGGGGCCGCGGGCACGGACGCGAGCCCGAGGGCGGCGATCGCGCGGTCGCGCGCTCCCGGCGGGGGCTCCGTGTCGTCCGCGCCGAGGAGCGCGCGCTCGAACTCGTCTGCATCTTCTTGGAGTAGCGGCTTCATCGGCTTCACACGTCGGCCTTCCCTCGCATGCGCGCGGCGACCGTCCGGAACTGCTCCCGCGCCCGTCGCAGGCGCGAGGTCGCCGTCCCGAGCGGGACGTCGAGGACGGCGGCGATCTCGACGAGCGTCATCTCTTCGAGCTCGAAGAGCGTGAAGACGACGCGCAGGTCCTCGGTCATCGCGCCGAGCGCGCGATCGAGGAGCGCGCGCGCCTCTCGCTTCTCGAGGATCGCGTCGGCGGGCATCGACTCGTCGAGCGGCTCGGCGGCTCGCTCGTCGTCGACCTCGCGGAGGCGCGCCTGCGAGCGGCGCGCGTTCGACGCCACGCGGACGACGACGCCGAACAGATAGCGGCGCTCGTCCTGAGGCGCGATCTTGTCGAGCTTGTTCGAGAGGGTGATGAACACGTGCTGCGCGGCGTCCTCGGCGTTCTTCGGCTCGACGCCGAGCCGCCGCAGCGAGCGCCAGACGAACGAGTACTCGTCTTCGACCAGGCGCCGTAGCCGCCGCTGTACGTCGGCAGAATCACGGCTCACGTCGGACCCTCGCGGCTCTGAACATTCGACACGCGCCGCGAGCACCACCGATGCCTCCAACCCATCACTTGTCCGGGTCGACGCCGATCGATCACAAAGATCGCCGGCGCCGGCCCTACTTCGCGAAGGGGAAGAAATGGCTCACGAACGTGGCGCCCAGGAACGGTAACGCCCGCGGCGCCTCGTAGGCCAGCGTGCGAGGCTCGAAATAGAAGCGATCGCGCAGGAGCGAGAACGAGACGCCCGCCTCGAGCTGGACTCCGAGCCTCCAGCCGAGCTCGATGTCGAGCACCGCGGACGGCCCCGCCGTGACCCAGAGGAGCCCCCGCGAGGCGCCGCCGGGTCGGACCACCGAAGCGCCGACCTCGCCCACGGCTGAGCCGACGCAGAGCGCGAGGTGATGGCGGTGGAGCCACGCCGGAGCGCCGCAGAAGGAGCCGCGACCGGTCGTCCAGACGAGATCGACCCGATCGGACGCCGTCTCGACGGAGTGATGCGCGCTCCGGGCGAACGCCGCCCGCGCCCGCGGGTGGAGGCTCGCCTCGACGCGGAGCTCGAGCAGCGCGTGCTGTTCGAAGACGAGGCCGTCGTAGGCGGGCAGGGCGACGCCGACGCCCCCGCGGAGCTGGACCGAAGGCTCCTTGCTGAGCTTGCGCGGGGCGCCGCGTCGTCGCGGCCCGACGGCCGGGCGCCGCGCTTCGGGCTCCGCCTCGACCGCGTGCCCGGGCTCCGGCGGGCCCTCGGCGCTCGGCGGCGGGGGCTGCGCCTCGGGATCGAGCGCGACGACGAGCATGACGGCGAACGCCGCGACGACGTCGTCGCACGTCGGCCCCGACACCACGCGATCGGTTCGCCCGGCGCCGTCCTCGATGGTGAGCTCCCCCACCATGCGCTCGCCGTCGCGCTGGACGCGGACGTGAACGCGGGCGTCGGCGTCGTCCCCCGTGACCTCTTGGATGCGGTGGGTGCGCGCCCGGACGCGCTCGAAGAGCGCGGTCGCGCCGGCGCACTCCTCGGGCAGGCTCTCGCTCGCGACGACGCGAACGGGCGCGCGGGGGGTCGCTGCGGCCTGGCTCGAGAGGGTCGAGACGACCGACGCCGCCAGCGCCGGCACGATCCAACAACGGCACCCCAACGTGGCACTACGATAGCCGCTCGACGTCGAGCGTGGAAATTACATCGAAGTGATCGTCCCGCTCGACGGCGCCCTCGTCGAGCGCGAGGACGTCGCTCGAACGGAGGGACGATGTGACGCCGTTGCCTACACGACTCGGCTCCGGGAGGTGATAGAAAGAGACATGCGCGTCTCGATCGTGTCCGCGCTCGCGGCGTCGCTGGCCGGGTTCGGGTGTCTGCTCACGACCGACCTCGACGGGCTCGGCGTCGCCGGCACGAGCGACGCGGGCGGTCCTGACGGCGAGAGCAGGGTCGACGCCGGAGACGGGGGAGCGCCGGGGGCGTTCACGTGCTCCGAGCGCCACAGGATCTGCACGACGTTCGACGACGTGGAGGCGCCCCCGATCCCCGGCTGGCAGATCGTGAAGCGACATACCGGGCAGGCCTCGCTCGACGCGACGAGCTCGGTCTCGCCGCCGCGCTCGATGAGCATGTCCATGAGCGGCGAAGCCGCCGCGGGCGCGTACCTCGTACGCGACTTGAGTCTCGGTTCGTCCACGTCGTTGACGCTCGCGTTCGACTTCCGGCTCGTCGACTGCGAGCCGCAGCTGACGAACTCGCTGACGTTCGTCTACCTCGGCGTCGGCGACGGCGTCGGCTACGGCTTCGTCATGCTCTCGTCGGGCAGCCTCGCCGCCGGCTCGGTCGTGGACGGGGAGAACACGTTCTACCCGCTCGAGAAGCTCGTGCAGAGCGACCGGTGGGCGCGCATCGAGATGACGTTCACCGCGAAGACGTCGAGCGAGATCCACCTGAGCCTCACGGTGGACGGCGAGACCTCGGTCGATACGGACGCGCCGACGAGGCCGCCGGGGTCGGTCCTCAGTCTGCAGCTCGGGGTGCAGGCGCAGGCGGCGCCGGTCGGGTGCCGCGTCGCCTACGACAACGTCACGCTCGAGACGGAGTGAGGCGCGCGCGTCGGACGAGGCCGGGCGTCACCGACGCCGCCGCGCCGTCGCTCGGAGCAAGCGCAGCACGGCGTCCTGAACGTCGGGCGGAGAGGCTTCGAAGAGCCGCGCGGCTTCGGTGGCCTCGGGGCCGAGGTCGCGCACGCCGCCGAGCAGCTCGCCCGGCGCGACGCGGAAGGCCCGCGCGAGCGCGATGACGGTCGACACGGACGGATCGCGGCTCGGGTTTCGTTCGAGGGTGCCTACGTAGTTCGGCGTCAACCGAGCGCGCTCGGCGAGCTCCTCGAGCGTCCAACCGAGCGCGAGGCGCCGCTGACGGATCACGTTCCCCAGAGCCACGCCGCCAGCGTGGGTGATTCAGGAGAGCGCGTGAACCAATGATCGAATGCGTGAAGAGCGCGATCGATGGTGTGCGGGCCCTCCGCGCCGCGCCCGAACCCGCCCGCGCGCGAGCGATCGCGATCCGCCGACGGGCTCGTCGCCCCCGACGGCGGCGCCGGAGCCGCTCCGGCCCGGCCCAGGAGCGGCGGCGGGCGCCGCTCACGGCGACTCGTCGACGAGCTCCACGAAGAAGCCCGCGGTCGGAGCCCCGCAGCCGACCTGAGTGCTGGTGATCACGCCGGCGGGGAGCGTCACGTTCAACGTCGAGGGGCACTCGAAGTTCGGCGGCGAGCCGCCCGTGCAGTTCGGGCCGTCGAAGATCTCGTACGAGAAGCTCCACGTCCCCGTGGGGGCGTCGTCGCTCGGGCAGAGGCCCATGACGACCGCCGTGGTGCCGTCGCTCTCGAGGTTCAGGCAGTTGCCGATGGCGTTGGCGCACGTGGATCCGCTGTCGGCGAAGGGGGCCCGGGCTCCCACGACCCTGATGGAGGCGCCGGTGAAGTCCGGCCCGAGCCGCATTCCGATCGCCGCGACGTTCTCCGGCACGCTCGGGACGTCCTCCGGCTCCTCGCAGGCCGCGCTCGTCGCGATCGCCATGAGACCGACCACCCCGATGAATACCTTGTGGCGCATGCTGTACGTCCTCCGTCGACTCACCGACCGATCGGCGGGGTGCTACCCACGGTTCGAACCGACGGCGATCCGGCGCCGAGGGACGGCTCGGAGCCCGCGTACGAGGCAGACGGAGAACGGGACACGCTCGTCAGCGACGACACCGCGATGCACGTCGCGCCGACCGGGCAGCTCGGATCGACGCCGACGCTGTCGAAGTCCCACGTCGTGCGCGCCGGCACGGACGCGCACAAGACGTAGTTCGTCGTGATCACGCCCGCGGGGAGGGCCTCGCCGAGCGTCGCGAGGCACGAGTAGTTGGGGAGGACGTCGCCCTCGCAATCCGAGCCCGTGAAGACCTCGTAGGAGAAGTCCCACGTCCCCGCGGGGGCGTCCTCGCTCGGGCACAGCCCGACGAGGATGGAGGTCGTGCCGTCGCTCGCGAAGTTCAAGCACTCGCCGACGGTGTTGCTGCAGCGGTACTTCCCGTCCGCGGGCGGGTTGCGCGCGCCGGTGATCCGGACCGAGCTGCCGGCGAAGTCCGCCGCGGCGAGCATCGAGACCACCGCGACGTGCCTCGGGACCTCGACGTCTCCGGCCTGATGACGGTTCGAGGAGCCGCACGCTTGCAACGCGACGACCCCGCACGCGAACCCCATGACGACTCGACGGCGCATCTCTGAACGTCACCTTCCCGACGTACCGCGCGACGTGCTCGGCCGGCGTCGAATCGACGTCGTCGAAGGAGCGACCGCGGTACCGAGTGAGAGTTTCGATTCGCGGGCAGGGAAGGAGGTGGCGGCCGAGGCGCGGGCGCCCTCGATCGCACGGTCTCCTTCGAACCGAGGTGCGGCCGCGAGAACGAAGCTCTCGGGCGAGAGGCCCGCCCGACGACGGGAGGTCCGTCCCGACCCGTCGCCCGTCGTGGGGTCGGAACGAACCCATCGAGCCCATGGCCTCCTCGGGATCGTGAGGACGGTCGAGGCCGAGCCGCCTCGGGACACTAGAGCGGCTCGGCCGGGATGCAGGTCGCACCGTCGGGGCAATCGGGGTCGACGTTCACGCTGTCGAAGTCCCACGTCTTACCGGCCGTCAGGGACGAGCACGTGACGTTGTTCGTCGTGACCACGCCGGCGGGCAGCGTCTCGCCCGTCGTGTCGGGGCAGTCGAAGTTCGGCAGGGGAGAGCCGGTGCAGTCCGGGCTGTCGAAGACTTCGTAGGTGAAGTCCCACGTTCCGTTGGGGGCGTTCTCGCTCGGGCAAAGGCCCATGATGACGTCGGTCGTTCCTTCGGACGAGAAGTTGAGGCACGCGCTGAACGAGCTCGCGCAGGCGTACTTCGCGTCGGCGGCCGGATCGCGCGTGCCGACGATCTGCACGGAGTTGCCCTCGAAGTCGACCCTCATCGAGACCGCAGCGACGTTCTCGGGCACCTTCGGACCCTTGTCGGACCCGCCGCTGCAGGCGAGCAGCGTCGCAAACATCGCGAGGCCACACGCCGCTCCAATCGAAACTTTATGGTTCATGGCACACTCCCCTCGGCTCGACGATCCGACCGACGTGTTCGACCGGCTCCAGTCGAACGGATCAGCAATTCCGATGCCGTAAGGTCGTGGCTTCGCCGGCGAGCTGCCCACGTCATCGGTCACGCCGTCGCGCGCTCGGTCGGAGCTGCCGTCCCGGACGAGACGAGCGTCGAGCCCCGGATTGGCGCGCGATCACGAGCGGCTAGGTCCCCGACGAGGAAGGGGGCGCGCGCCGACGCGGCCTCGAGACGGCGGCGTCCGCTCGGACCCGACAGAGCTCCGCCTGCGCGCCGTGCGTCCTGCCGCTCCGGATCCGCGGAGCGGCGCGCGGCGGGCGGCCCGCGCGCGCAAGCTCGGACAACGACGAGGATCCTCCGGTCGCGCATCGCGCGCGTCGCCCGCACGCGCCGATCATCTCGGTCGCCGCGTCCGGAGGCCTGATTCGTCGCGTTGCATCGCCGAGCGGCGATCGCGACGCATGCCTTGTCGGTTCGTGTCATGTCGTGACGGAAGTCGTCATGGTCGGCGACGTCGAGTCGGCGTCCTCGACGCGAACGTCCTCGCCCGAGCAGGGGCGTCGCGGTTGCACCCTGCGCGGCCGTCGTGCTCCTCGAGCGACGACAAGACCTCGGGTGCTACGAGCCGAGCGACCTCGCGGAGCGGTCGAACGCGAGCGTTGAGCGGCCCGCCGTCGGCGTGAGCACGGACCACGTCCTCTGCGTCAACGAGAACGCGAAGAAGACCTTCGTGTTCGAGCGCTGCGCGGATCTGACGACGCCGGAGGACGTCGCGCTCGGCCGCGTCCGGCGAGACTGCGGCTGCGTCGTCGACGGAACGACGCGCAACGGCGTAGACAGCGGCATTCGGGCGGGCACGCTCCAGGCGCGGTGCGCGTTCGAGCCCACGACGCGCACCATCCTCTGCGCGAGCGCCGCGGACGACGGGCCGTAGAGGCGCGCCCGCGCCGGGGGGGCATCACCGTTGCATCGTCGGCGCCGTCGCCCCGTCACAAAGGCGCGATGCCCACCTTCGGGGGCCGAGATGAGACTTCGACGTGCGGTGAGCGGAATCACGATGGCCGGTGCGGCGGTCGCCGCGTGCTCCGGGCCGCCGCCGGGGGGCTCGAGCGACGCACCGACGTCGTCGGCGACGTTCTCGCTCTCCGGCGCGAGCTTCGCCGGCAACTCGATCCGGATCTGCGGCGCCCGAGAGAAGCCCGTCGACGAGAAGTACCGCTGCAGGTCGTCGCTCGACGGGCTCTTCTCGCCGGGGGGGAAGCCCACCACGGCGTGCCCGTGCTTCGACTTCGACGACGACGGGAGGCTCATCCACCCGGTGACGGGGGACGAGCTCGTCGTCGACGGGCTGTGCCCGTCGGACAGCGCGCCGGCGGCGGACTGGACGTTCGGCTACCGCATCTTCGCGAAGCAGGGGTGTCAGGGCGCGCAGCTCAACGACGGCTCGCACAACTTCACGTGCTACGACGCCGACGACCTCGCGCGCAGGGAGCACCCGAACAAGTCGGTCGAGCCCCTCTACCGCGGCAGGAACGAGAACCACGTCGTCTGCGTCACGAAGAACGCGTCCAAGGCGTGGCGCTTCGAGAGCTGCGCGGACACGACCTCGCCGGACGACGTGTCCCGGAGGCAGTCGCGCTACGACTGCGGGTGCGAGCTCAAGGAGCGCAAGCCGAGCAAGTACGGCTTGCCTCGATGCGAGTGTCCGGGGGGACTTCAGGAGGTCCCCAAGGGCTGCACGTTCAGCTTCCCCACCTGCGACATCGTCTGCTCGAGCGAGCCGCGTACGCCGGGCAAGTGAGCGCCGGGGCGTCGTCGTCGTCCACGTCGTCACCGTCGCGCGCCGCTTCGCGACGGCGCCGAGCGCTCGCTCAGCCGGCCCAGGTGGAGCCGACGCGCCGGCGCAGCGCCGTCGCCTCCGGCGTCAGCGCGAAGCGGACGACGTCCCCGGCGAACGGGTGATCGAGCACCGCCGCCACCGAGCTTCGCCCGGGGCTCTCGGTCGCCTGGAGGAACGCGCCGTCGAGCCCGCGGAGCTCGTCGATGGTGGCGAGCACGTCGCCGGTGAGCACGTAGGCGATGCGCAGCTCGGCGCGCGCGAGGGCGCCGATCAGGACGTCGATCGCGATCAGGCGCCCGCCCTGTCCCGCGCCGCCGAAGCCCGGGCCCGACGCGCTCATCAGCGGCACGAGCTTCTCGAGCGCCTGCCGCTGCTTGCGCGAGAGCTCCTTCGCGATGTTCGGCTCGTACTGCATCACGAGCTTCAGCGAGAGCACGTCGACGTCGTCCTTGCCGTACGCGGGGTGGACCGCGCGCGCCGCCGCGACGAGCATCGCCTCGATGTGCGGCGGCGGGAGCTCCTCGAGCCACGGCACGTTGAGCGCGACCCGGGCGAGCGCGCGCCCGAGCGACGCGAGCTGCGTCGGCTCGGGGAGCTCGGTCAGCGCCTTCGGGACGACGATCCAGAGGCCGTCCTGCGCCAGCACGCGCGTGCGCGACACGTTGGGCGTGACGACGAGCTCGACGTCGCCGATCCCGAGCGCCTTCGTGAGCCGATCGAGGAGCGCCCTCGTCGGGTTGCCGCTCCGCTTGCCGACGCGATCGCGCGAGGTGATGCCGATCTCGCTGATGTCGGCGCGGAGGAGCTTCGTCTCGATGCCGGAGACCGCCGCCGCGATGTCGAGCAGGAGGTGGCGCCCCTCGGGCGGGACGACGTGGCTGACGAGCGTGCTGCGATCGAGCACGGCGTGGTGCTGCTCGAACGCGGGCAGGCGCCGCGCGCGGAGCCAGGCGTGGCGGCCCTCGTCGAGCTCTCCGGCGATGGCGCGGAGCTCGCTGACGACGATCGCCTCCTCCTGCCGGCGCTCGGCGTTGAACGCGCGTTCGAGCAGCTCGAGCGCCGCCGCCGGATCGGAGATCGAGACGAGCGGCGTCGCGTTCGGCGAGATCATCGAGAGCACGGTCTTCGACGCGTCGTCGTGCGCGCCGAGCCGGGAGAAGGCGCTGGCGAGCTCGAAGCGGCACTCGTGCAGGCTCGGGTCCATCTGGACGGCCCGCTGCAGGTGCCCGACGCCGTCGCGCAGGCGGTTGAGCTGGTCGACCTCGATGTGTCCGAGCGAGGCGTACCAGCGCGGATCGGACGTGCCGAGCTGCTGGCCGCGCCCGATGACCGCGCCGAGCGCGCGCGCGTAAGACACGGCGTCGAGCCCGCCGGGCCCGGGGTTCTGCGGCGAGCGGAAGAAGCGCGAGAGGCGCGCGAACGCGCGCGCGTGGTCGGGCGCCGTCGCGACGGCCTCGACCAGCGCCTTCTCGGCTTGCGGCATGTCCTTGAGCGCGACGCGGATGTCGGCGAGCTCGAGGAGGATGTCGCACTTGACGTGGCGGTCCTTCTCCACGTGCGCGAGCCGATCGAGCAAGCTCGCGATCTCGAGCTTCGCCGCGGTCTTGTTCTGCGGCTGCCCGTCGGCGTCGGGCTCGTTCTGCTTCGCGGCGAGGCGGTGGATGAGCGCGCGGATCGCCCGCGGGTTCTCCGGCTCGATCGAGAGCGCGGTGCGCAGGGCGCGCTCGGCCTCGATCGGCTCGCTCAGGACCTTCTCGTAGACGCTCGCGAGCGCGAAGAGCGCCGTGATGCGGGGCGCGGGCTCCTTGCCGCGGGCGACGATGTCCTCGAGGGTCTCGACCGCCTCGGGCCACGCGCGCTGGGCGATGAAGAGCTCGGACAGCGTGAGGAGCGACGGGACGTGGTCGGGCGCGGCGGCGCGGACGGCGCGCATCGCCTCGATCGCGACGCCGACCTCGCCGAGCTCGTCGCGCGCGACCCGCGCGATCTCCGTGCCCACGTAGACGATCGTGTCCTTTGCGGTCGCGCGCGCGAGCGCCCCGCGGAACACGTCGATGAGCCGCTCGCTCTGGTGCTGCGCGCCGCGCACCTGCGAGAGGCGCGTCGCGGCGACCGTGGAGTTCGGATCCGAGTCGAGCGCCTTCTCGAGGAGCTGGGCGGCGCGCTCGGTCCGCTCGTCCATCGGGCCCAGCGCCTCCTCCGTGGAGTCGCTGAGCAACAGGTTCGCCGCGTCGACGAGGTACTTGGCGCGGACCTTTGGCTGGACCGAGAGCTCCGCGAGCGAGATCGCCGCCGCCGCCGCGCCGCTCGCGTCGCCGAGCCGGTTGGCGACGCGGGCGAGCGACGTCGCCGCGGCGACGCTCAGCGGATCGAGCGAGAGCGCCTCGCGGAGGCGCTCGAGCGCCTCGCGCGACGCCGCCGTCATCGCGTCGCGCTCCGTCGCCGGATCCATCGCGTGCGTCTCGAGCATGAGGCCGAGGCGCAGGTCGGTCGCGATGCGCGTCGCCTCGTCGTGCGCGAGCGCCGACAGCGAGCGGAGCGCCGCGATCGCCGCGCGCCGCGCCGGGACCTCGCCGCGCCGGGCCGGGCCGAGGGCGAGGCGCACCGCGGCCTCGAGCGCGGACGGATCGGTCGGATCGAGCTCGAGGACGCGCGTGTACGTGGCGACGGACTCGCCCGTGGAGAGGCGCCACGCCTCGAGGCTGGCGAGCTCCCAGAGCGAGCCGAGGCGCGCGCGCACGTCGGTGAAGCGCTCGCCCTGCTGCTTGAGCACGTGCGCGACCTGCTGGGCGCTCGCGCCGCGCCGCGCGATCGCCTCGAGGAGACGGAGCGCGCCGACGTGCTTCGGATCGGCGTCCGAGAGCGCGTCGAGCAGCGCGCGGGCGCGCGACAGCTCGCGGTTCGCCGCGACGAGGAGCGACGCGAGCTGGAACGAGTACGCCTGCGCCTGCGCCGGCGTCGTCGCCTTGTCGGCGCGCGCCGCGAGCTGCGCCAGGAGCTCCTGGAAGGCCGGCGTGTCGAAGCCGGCCGGGCCGGGCGCCCCGGCGGTGGTGACGACGCGCCGCGCGAGGACGCGGACGAGGCGGTCGGCGACGAGCTCGTCCTCCGGCGTCTCCCCGAGCGCCCGCGCGTAGAGCGTGGCGGCGCTGAGGTCGTCCATCAGACGGAGCTCGTCGATCTCGGCGGCGTGCGTCAGGTGGCGCGCGCGCTCTTGCGGCGTGATCGCGTCCTCCGCGAGCTGCTGGATCGCGGCGCGGAGGGCCTTCGCGTCGCCCGCGGCCTCGAGCACGCGCGCGATCTCCTCCGGCGGGACCGGGTGGATCGGGTCGGCCCTCCGCGCCTCCTGCAGCGCGTCGACCGCGGACTTCGGGTCGCGCAGCCGCGCGTCGTGGATCTGCGCGAGCTGCAGCCAGAGCGCGACCTTCTCCTTCGTCGTCACGGCGATCCCGAGGCGCGCCTTGATCGACTGCGTGGCGAGCTCCCAGCGCCCGGCCTCCTCGTGGAGACGCGTCTCGAGCGTCCGCGCGGCGACGTGCTGCGGGTCCTGCTCGAGCACCTCCTGCACGAGGCTCGCGGCGCGCGCGGGGTCGACGCGCGCGAGCACCTGCGCCGAGCGGACGCGGAGGCCGAGGACGTCGACGCCGTCCTCGGCGAGCTTGGCCTCGTCGGAGAGCGCCCGCGACAGCGCCCGATCGTCGCCGATCCGCCCGGCGGTGCGCTCGAGGCCGAGGACGGCGCCGCGGCGGCCGGGCTCGAGCCGCAGGATCTCCTCGAACGTGCGCGTCGCGCGGAGCTGATCGCCGACGAGCTCCTCCCAGAGGACCGCGACCTTCTCGAGGTAGGCGACGCGGCGCCCGGTGTCGCGCGTCGCCTGCGCGGCCTGCGAGTACAGCTCGATCAGCCCGCGGACCTCGCGGTCGAACGTCTCCGTCGGCGCGGGCGACATCAGGCGCGAGAGCTGGTCGAGGATCTCGGAGTCGCCGGGCGCCGCGACCCACGCGGCGCGGAGGTGGCGGAGCGCCTCGTCGTGGCGGCCGATGAGCTCGGCGAGCTGCGCGGCCTTCGCGAGCGCGCGCGCCCGCTTTGACCCCTCCTCGCTGCGCTGCGCCTCGCCGTGCCAGAGCGCGATGCGGACGTCGTCCTTGCCCGCGAGCGAGAGCAGCCGGTCGAGCTCCTCGACCAGCGTCGCGTCGTCAGGATCGATCTCGAGGGCGCGCTCGACGTCGCCGATCGCGCTGTCGAGGTTGCCGAGCCGCTCTTCGATCGCCGAGAGGCGCCGGAGCTCGTAGACCTGCGTGGCCGCGTCGTTGAAGAAGCGGAGGCGGCTCCGTCGCGTCCGCGCGGCCTCCGGCCACTGCCCCGAGGTCTCGTAGAGGCGCACGAGATCGTCGAGCACGCGGCGGTCGACCGACGGGGTCGTCGGCGCGCGCGCGGCGGCGTGCTCGAGCAGCGCGATCGCCTTCGCGTCGTCGCCGAGGAGCGTGTGGGCGAGCGTCGCCGCGTCGAGCTCGAGCCGCGCGCAGCGGGACGACGACGGCTCGAGCCGCGCCTCCTCGGCGAGCAGCGCGGCCAGGCGAGCCGTGTCGTGGTGGGCGGCGCAGTGGAGCGTGAACGCGTCGCGGACGGGGCCGACGCCGCCGTCCAGCCGGAGCGCGCGCTCGAACGCGCCGCGCGCGGCGTCGACGCGCCCGAGCCTGAGCTCGAGGATGCGCGCGCGCTCCACGTGGATCCACGCGGCGAGGTTGGCCTGCGCCGAGTACGCGTCGGCCATCCGGCCCAGGTGCGCGACGAGGTCCTCCCACCGGTCCTCGTCGGTCGTGGGGAGGAGCTCGCCCTTGTCGCCGTGGATCTTCGTCGGCGTCGCGCCGTCGACGAAGACGCGGCGGACGAGATCCGTCTCGAGGCCCTTGAGCGTCGCCGCGTGGTGCGGCGCGCGGCCGAGGACGAGCTCCCACGCCTCGCGCGCGTCGTCCGCGCGATCGCCGGCGACGAGCAGGCGCGCGCGCTCGACGAGGAGCTCCACCGCCGCGGCCTCGCCGGACGCGACCGCGATCTCGCGATCGAGGTGGCGGAGCATCGGCACGAGCTGCGTGCGATGGTGGAGCCTCCGGCGGAGGATCCCGTGCGCGGGCGCGAGGTCCGGATCGACCTTGAGCGCCGCTTCGATCTCGGCGTTGACCTTCGTGTCGTCGGCGAGCGTCTCGTGGACGATCGCGAGCTCGAGGTGCGCGCGCGCGAGGCCGACGCGATCCTCGGCGTCGGCGAGGCGCTCGATGCGCGTCGAGAGGAGCTCGACGAGCGCGTTGCCCTCGGGCGACGTCCTCGGCGGCTCGCGCTCCGGCGGCGCGACCGGGTGGAGCTTCGAGGCGCCCGTGGTGTCGGACTTCGGCAGCGGGGGAGGGGGCGGGCGCCGCGACGCCGGGCCGGGCAGAGGCTTGATCGAGCCGCCGCTGCCGGGCCGGTTCGGCGGCAGAGGCGGCGGCGGGACGCTGCGCGGCGGCGGCCCCGCGCCCGGGCCGCCGGGCAGCGGCGGAGGCATCGTGCGCTGGGGCGGCCGCGTCAGCGCGGGCCGCGACGGCTCGTCCTCGACGAGGATCGCGCCGGACCCCGGATCCGCGCTCGCGCCGCCGAAGTCGTACGGGGTCGGGATGTGGAGCGACGGCTTCACGCCCGGCGGAGGCGGAGACTCCTTGCCGTCCTTCTTGTCCTTGTCGCCGGTCTTCGAGGCCGGATCCTTCGCGGCCTCCTTCAGCGTCTCGCGCTGGGCGTCGATCGACCAGCTCTCCCCGGTCATCGCGAGGAGCTTGTCGACGTTGTCCTCTTCGATCTCGATGTCGATCCCGCTCAGCTCTTCGACGCTCGCGGGGGCCTCCTCGAGCTCCTCGAGATCGACCGACTCGTACTCCGGCCGGCCCGCGCCCTGCATGGTCGCGTCGTCCGCCGGGGCGAGCGGGGGAATCCTTTGGCCGGGGCCTTCCGCCATCGACGCCCATGGTCGCATATGTCGGCCCAAATCCAGCGAGAAACCTTCCCGCGCCGGGCCCGGCGGCGTCGCTCCGCCGCCGCCCGCGCGCGCGATCGCGCGGGTCGTCCGGCCGCGGCCGCCGCCCGCCGCGGGCCGCGCCGTCAGAACGGGCGCTTGCCGGCGCTCGTCCCCTCGGCGAGCGGCAGGAGGTCGGCGCACTCGGCGAGATCGAGGCGGCGCTCCTCCCCCGGATCGTCCGCGACGTCGTAGCAGCTCCAGGCGCTGTCGCCCTGGTGGGCGATGAGCTTCTTCGTGCCCTTGATGGCGCCCCAGTTCTTGAAGGCGCAGGCCCAGAGCTCGGAGCAGTTCGTCATCGCGATCGCCCGGTCCACGGGGGAGCCGCCGCGGAGCAGGCTCTGGCCGGCCACGCGCGATCGGAGCGCGGCGAGCTCGGGCGCGTCCCAGAAGCCGAGCAGGTCCATGATCGTCGGGAAGACGTCGAGGTGCGTGACCGGCGTCCGCTCGAGCGCGCGGAGGCTCGCGCGCTCGGCGTCCGTGAGCGCGGCCGGCGGCGCGTCGATCCAGAACGGGATGCGGATCTCCGGATCGAAGAGCGTGCCGGTGTGGCCGACCGCGCCCTTCTCGCGCATCTGCTCGCCGTGATCCGAGACGTAGACGATCACGGTCCGCTCGCTCTCCGGGCGGGCGCGGAGCGCGCGGATCAGGCGGGCGAACGCCTTGTCCTGCATGTGGATCGAGTCCTGGTAGCGGTTCAGGATCTCGTTCTCGTAGCCGGGGCCGGTCGCCTCTTCTTGCGGCGTGAAGGGCATGTCGTCCGGATCGACCTTGTAAGGGAAGTGCGTGTTCGACAGGTGCACGACCGCGAGCCACGGCTCCTCGAGCGCGCCGACGTCGCCGATGACGTGATCGACGAGCTTGCCGTCGTCCGCGCCGACCTCGTAGGTCGCGTCCGGCTCGATCTGCGTCGCGCTCACGTGCCGCGTCCAAGGCTGGCCCTCGAGCCAGAGCCCGGAGTTTCCGAACAGGAGGTTCTGCGACGTGTAGTACGCCGACTCGAGCCCCGCCGCGTGCGCGTACTCCCAGAGGATCGGCGCGGTGTGCTGGACCGCCCGGTCGCTCGTCGGCAACAGGCCGTTCCACATCACCGCGAGCGAGATCGCCGTCGTCGAGTCGAGCGCGCGCATCTGCGTGAGGGGGATGCGGTCCTTCGCGGCCGCGTTGGAGAACGGCGTGACCTTGCAGTCCGGCGTGTACTCGACGCACACGCTCTGCGCGCGGACGGACTCGGTGATGACCATCACGACGTTGCGGGGCCGCGACGGGCGCGCGACGAACGCCGGCACCGGCTCCGGCGAGCGCGGGCCGGGGTGGACGCGCTCGACGGTCTCGTTGTGGTCCCAGCGCGCGCGCATCAGCTGGCCCATCGCCGACACGTACATCACGTCGGGCGGCTGCCCTTGCTCCGCGCCGCGCTCGGGGGAGACGAACATCGCCGTGAGCGCCGCGACGAGGGCGACGTCGAGGCAGAGCCACCCGCGCGCGCGCTGGCGCATCGGCGCGAGGCGCGAGGCCAGCGCCGGGACGGCGATCGCCGCCGCGATCGCCGGCGACAGCGAGCGGAGGAAGGTCCAGCGGTCGAACCAGAGCTGCTGCCCGACGCTCGGGAGGAACGACGTCCCGACGAGCACCGCGCGGTGGTTCATGTACGCGCCGTAGCGCGCGAACGTGTAGAGCTGGCTGCCGACGCAGAGGAGCGCGCAGATCGCGACGAGGACGCGGATCGGCCAGCGGCCGGCGCCACGCGCGCGCGACGCGGCCGAGAGGAGGCACGTCCAGAGGACGACGCCGACGGCGGCGCTCGCGAAGTAGAACGCGAGCTCGCCCGGCTCGAAGTCGACGATGCGGGCGCGCCGCCGCGCGAAGTCGTCGAGGACGACCGCGACGGGGGCCGCGAGCACCAGCGCGCGCGCGGCCCATCGCCTCGCGCGCGCCTTCGCCCGCGCGGCGCGCGGAGCGGTGGCGCGATCGCGAGGAGAGGCGCGTCGCATCTGCCCGCTCTCGAGGGCGGACGGGGCGGCCTCCCGTCCGCGGCCGCCTTCGTCGCGTCCTTCGCTGGGGTCGCCCTCCGGCGGCGTCTCACGCGCTTCGGACGAAGCGGCGCTGGCGGACGGCGAGGGCGGCGGCGGGGGCATCGCGGAGCCGCCGCAGAATACCCGCCGCGCTCGACCAGCGCGAGGTCCCCGAGCGGTCTGCTATCGTCCGGGCCGTGAGCCAGCTCATCGTGCCCCGGCGGCTGACGCCGGAAGCCTACGCGCCGTACGGCCGGGTCCTGATGGCCTCGCCGCGCGGCGAGCCGGGCGAGATCGCCAACCTCGGCACGGCGCTCCGCTTCGACGACGTCTGCGACGTGGAGAACACGCGCGCCGGGACGGCCAGCCTCAAGGTGAAGGTGTTTCGCTCGCGCCCGGTCCCGCGGGAGCGCCGTCCCCTCGCGCTCCTCGAGAAGCACCCGTGCTCGACGCAGCTGTTCGTTCCGATGAACGCGTCACGCTACATCGCGCTGGTCGCGCTCGGAGGCGACCGGCCGGACCTGACGACGCTCGCCGCGTTCGTCGTCGAGGGGCCGCGAGGCATCAGCTACGCGCCGGGCGTCTGGCACCACCCGATGCTCACGCTCGACGTCGAGACCGACTTCGTCGTCTTCGTCCACGAGGACGGGACGCCCGAGGACTGCGTGGTCGTCGATCGCCAGGGCGCCGACTGGCCCGAGCTCGACCTCGCGAGCGTGGGCGCGCCGCCGCGCTGACCTCGTCGCTCCGGCGCGGAGCTCCGGCGCGGACGTCCCCGGCCTGCCGCGGCGCGGCGTGACCGCCGTCCGTCCGTGACCCTACGTCCCATCGTGGATGTGGCTAACTATTTGAAATTGAAACATTTATAGGGGTGCATAGTCGCGCGAAAGGCATCTCCTTGCGTTCATTCGTATGGCGGAATATAGATCCCGACGTGATGGACGCCGCGATCGGCTCGACGACGCGATGGGAGCTCTACCGGGTGCTCGCGGAGCCGGTGCGCCTGCGGCTCCTCGCGCTCGCCGCGGAGGAAGAGCTCGCGATCGGCGAGCTCGCCGTCCTCTTGTCCGAGAGCCAGCCGAACGTCTCGCGCCACGTCGCGCCGCTGAAGGCCGCCGGGCTGGTGCTCGCGCGCAAGCAGGGCACGCGCGCGCTCGTGCGGATCGCCGAGGCGGCGTCGGCCGATCCGGTCGTCGCCGACGCGCTCGCGAGCGGGCGCGCGCTCTGCGAGGGCGACGGGAGCCTCTCGCGCATCGCCGACGTCCTGCGCGAGCGCGACCGCGTCGCGCGCGAGTTCTTCGCCCAGGCGCCGGCGAAGGACGCCGCCGTGCCCGAGCCGGCCGACGCCACGGCGGCGTACGTCGCCGCGCTGGCGCGCTTGCTCCCGCGCCGCGCGCTCGCGGTCGACGCGGGCACCGGGGACGGGGCGCTCCTCGACGTCCTCGCGCCCGCGTTCGAGCGCGTCGTCGCGGTCGATCGCTCGGAGGCGCAGCTCGACCGCGCGCGCGCCCGGGTGACGGCGCGCGGCTACGCGAACGTGAAGCTCCTCAAGTCCGAGCTCGGCGCCGCGGAGATCCGCGGGCACGTCGGCGACGGCGCCGACGTCGTCTTCGCGTCGCGGCTCTTGCACCACGCGCCGCGCCCGGTCGACCTCGTGCGCCAGCTCGCGCGGCTCGCGCGCCCGGGCGCCGCGATCGTCGTCATCGACTACGAGCGCCACGACGACGAGTCGATGCGCAACGAGGCGGACCTCTGGCTCGGCTTCGAGCCGGCGGAGCTCGAGCGCTTCGCCCTCGAGGCGGGGCTCGACGGCGGCGAGGTCGTCCGGCTCCCGTCGGCCTGGTGCGGCCGCGGGAAGGACGCGCACTTGCCGTGGCAGGTGCTGGTCGCGCGCGCCCCGGCGGGCTCCTCGGCGCCGGGGGGCGGCGGACGCGGTCCGTCCTCGCCGGACACGGTTCACGAAGGTCAGAGAGGGCCCGGCGAGCGCCGGCCCGTTGCGAAAAAAGAAGGAAAGGGAACGTAAGCCATGAGCACGAACTACAAGGTCGCGGACATCAAGCTCGCCGACTGGGGCCGCAAGGAGATCACCATCGCCGAGAGCGAGATGCCCGGCCTCATGGCGATCCGCAAGGAGTACGGCCCGTCGAAGCCGCTCAAGGGCGCGCGCATCGCGGGCTGCCTCCACATGACGATCCAGACCGCGGTCCTCATCGAGACCCTCACGGAGCTCGGCGCCGAGGTCACCTGGACGAGCTGCAACATCTTCTCGACGCAGGATCACGCCGCGGCGGCCATCGCGGCCACCGGCGTGCCGGTCTTCGCCTGGAAGGGCGAGACCGAGGCCGAATACAACGAGTGCATCGAGATGCAGCTCAAGGCGTTCAAGGGCGGCAAGGGTCCGAACATGATCCTCGACGACGGCGGCGATCTCACGATCATCGCGCACGAGAAGCACCCGGAGCTCTTCGATGGCCCCGACGGCATCAAGGGCATCTCCGAGGAGACGACCACGGGCGTGCACCGCCTCTACGACATGGCGAAGAAGGGCACGCTCAAGGTCCCCGCCATCAACGTCAACGACTCGGTCACGAAGTCGAAGTTCGACAACCTCTACGGCTGCCGCGAGTCGCTCGGCGACGGCATCAAGCGCGCCACCGGCGTCATGTTCGCCGGCAAGGTCGCGGTCGTCGCGGGCTACGGCGACGTCGGCAAGGGCTGCGCGCAGGCGCTTCGCGGCCTCGGCGCGCGCGTCCTCGTGACCGAGATCGACCCGATCTGCGCGCTCCAGGCCGCGATGGAGGGCTACCAGGTCACCACGATGGAGGAGGCCGCCCCGCAGGCCGACATCGTCGTCACGGCGACCGGCTGCTCCGGCATCGTCCGCGCCGAGCACATGAAGGCGATGAAGGATCAGGTCATCGTCTGCAACATCGGGCACTTCGACTGCGAGATCGACGTCGCGTGGCTCGAGAAGAACCCCGAGATCAAGGAGGTGAACATCAAGCCGCAGGTCGACCAGTTCGTCTTCCCGGACGGCAAGCGCCTCACGCTCCTCGCGCGCGGCCGCCTCGTGAACCTCGGCTGCGCGAACGGCCACCCGTCGTTCGTCATGAGCTCGTCGTTCTCGAACCAGACGCTCGCGCAGATCGAGCTCTGGCAGAACCCGGGCAAGTACGAGAAGAAGGTCTACACGCTGCCGAAGCACCTCGACGAGAAGGTCGCGGCGTTCCACCTCGGCAAGCTCGGCGTGAAGCTCACGAAGCTCACGAAGGATCAGGCGGACTACCTCGGCGTCGCGGTCGAGGGCCCGTTCAAGCCGGAGCACTACCGCTACTAGTGTCCCGAGTCCGCACGGACGCGGGCACGGGGGATGAGAAGACGCAACGTGTCCCGAGTCCGACGTCCGGCTTCGTCGGACCCTCGCGACGCCCTCCCAGGCGAAGCGGCCTCGCGATCCCCGACGGACCATGGACTCGGGACACTCGCCGGAACGAAGGCAAACGCGCCCCGTCTTCGGACGGGGCGCGCCTCGGGCGGCGCCGCTCTCGGCCGAGGGCGGCGCCGTTCGCGCGTTCGCGTGTCGCGAGGCGTCGTCCGGAGCGGGGGCGTCGCGGGGGCGAGGCGTCGTTCGGAGCGGGGGTGTCGCGGGCGAGGCGTCGTTCGGAGCGGGGGCGTCGCGGGGGCGAGGCGGCGGCTTGCAGCGGCGTCGTTCGGGCGAGGCGGCGGCGTGCAGCGGCGGCCTGCAGCGGTACGCCGCGCGAGGGCGCTCGCGAGGCTGCGTGGGCCGCGGCTATCCTCTCGGGGGAGTGACGCCGAGGGAGCTCGCGGAGGTCGAAGGAAAGCCGATCGCGCTCGGGTGGATCGACGCCGCGCTCGCCGCGCTGCGCGCGCACCTCGACGCGCTCGTCGTCGGCGAGGCGCCGGGGCCGGACGACGTCGTGACGGCCGCGCTCGCGACGAACTTCTCGCTCGGGGCGTCGTCGGGCGTCGCGCGGATCGCCTACGTCTGGCTGATCCTCGGCACGTTCACGCGGGCCCGCGACGTGATCGTCAGGAGCGATCGCTTCTTCTCCAGCGTGACGCTCGACGAGGCGCGCGCGCTCTTCCCGGCCGGCGCCGCGGTCCCGCCCGCGTACGCGATGTTCGGCCACGGCGTCTTCTTCACGCCTTGCTTCGCGCCGTACGACGCGGCGACGGGCAGCGGCTTCGGCCCGCGCTGCCGCGCGGCGATGGTGGTGCACGAGAGCGTCCACGTCGTCGACTCGCTCTCCGGCCGGCCGGACGTTCACGTCTCCGAGTGGCAGGAGCCGGCGTTCTCGGCGCAGACGCCGTGGCAGAGCGTCCACAACCCGTCGGCGTACGCGAGCTTCGCGGCGCAGGTCGCGAGCGGCGCGCTCGCGTGGCCGCCGTCGGCGCGCTACGGCGCCGGCCGCGCCGCGGCGCCGCCCCGCGCTCCCCCGCGTCAGCTCGTGGGCCCGGTGACGTCGAGGAGGAGCTCCGTGATGACCGTGGCGCCGCCGTCGAGCGACACGTCCTCGAGGCGGGCCTGGAAGCCGCCGTCGCTCGCGCGGATGAGCTGCGCGAGCATGTGGCAGTCGGACATCGTCCCGCTCGGCTCGCTCGCGCGATCGAGCTCGAGGTGGACCGCGCCGTTGGCGATCGTGAGCTTCGGGTTCGTGTCGCAGTTGCCCTTCGCCGGGTACAAGAGCTCGTATTCGGTGGTCTCGGCCACGTCGATCGCCGACGCCTTCACGGCCGAGGCGTCGGACGAGAGCGGCGGCGAGTCGCCGCGCATCGTCAGCACCATGTACTTGGTCACGCGTTTGTAGTCGACGGTGACCTTGGAGAAGGCGCCCGAGAGCACGACGCGCGGGATCGTCTCGCTCGTCGCGGCGGGCTTCTTCGTGTCGGAGCTCGCCTCGTCGTCGTCCGCGACCGCGCTGCCGGGCGTGTCCGTCGCGCCGGCCGCCTCGCCGGCGGGCGCGGCGGGCTCGCCCGTCGACGGTTCGACGGTCTCGACCGAGCAGGCGGCCGAAGCGAGGACGGAGAGCGCGGCGAGGACCAGGACGGGGACGCGAGGCGGCATGGGACCGCTAGACGGAGGGGCCGTCCGCGGGATTCAAACGCCGTACGCCGATCGCGTCGGCGGTAGGCCCGCGGCCCCTCCCGCGCCGCTCGCCGAGGGTGCCTCGGCGACGCGAGCTGAAGAGATGCCTCGTCTTCGAGCGCTCCGCGACGTCGGAGCGCGCGGGGGCGGCTCCGCGCGACGACCGGCGAGCCTCGATCGGCTCGCCGCCGTGGAGCGCGGCTCGGGCGGCGTCGCGTCTCGATCCCGTGTCCCGAATCCGCAAGGTCTCGGGCACGGGAAAGGAGAAAAGGAACGTGCCCCGAGTCCGACGTTCGGCTTCGTCGGGGATCGCGAGGCCCTCCCAGGCGAAGCGGGCCTCGCGATCCCCCGACGAACCATGGATTCAGGACACTAGGCGCCCCGGAGCTCGGCCCGGAACGCGCGGAGCGCGGCGGGCTGATCCTTGTCGACCGCATAGCGCGCGATGCGCCCGAGATCGACCTCGGGGAAGACCTCGCTCGTAGCCGTGACCTCGTAGGTCTCGCCGCGGAGCACGAGGATCCGGAAGGCGCCCGCCTCGTAGACCCAGACCTCGCGTACACCCAGGCCCCGGTAGACCTCGAGCTTGTCGATCGTGCCGTGGGTCACGACGACCTCGAGGGCGACGTCTGGCACGTCGCGCTCCGCGCCGCGGCAGTAGCACTCGTCCGGCTCGAGCCCGCGCTGCTTCTCTTCCCTCCGGAACGTCATCGAGCCGAAGCCGTAGAGCGGGATGTCGCGCTCGAGGCAGAACAGCTCGAACAGCCGCGCGATCTGCTTCTTGCTCACCTCGTGATCGCGCGAAGGACTCATGATCTCGAGCCGCCCCTCCAGGTAGGTCATCCGCACGCCGGCGCTCTCGACCGCGTCGCGCAGCACGACGTACGCGGCCCAAGGCACGTCCGAGAGGAGCACCCGCGGCTCCTCCGACGCGGAGGGCGCCTGGACGGGGAAGAGCGAGGCGGCGGCGGCCATGACGGCAGTGTAGCACCCCCGCGCTCGCCCCGCGCGCAGCCGCTGCGGCGCTCGAGGGCGACGCGGGGGCGCGCGGCTCCACGGCCGGCTCCGATCCGGCGCGGGCTCGAGGCGGTGCCGCCCGGCGCTCCGATCAGCCGCGCGCGTCCTTCTGCGCGGCGGCGGCGAGGTCCTTGGCCCACCTGCGGAGGCGGTCCTCGTTCGGGCCCTCGAGCATGATGCGGAGCTTCGGCTCGGTGCCGCTCCAGCGGATGAGGACGCGGCCGTCCTCGCCGAGCGTGTCCTTCACCTTCGCGGTCGCGGCGGCGAGCTGCTTCATCTTCTCGAGCGGCTGGCGCTTCGGCAAGGTCACGTTCTCGAGCACCTGCGGGACGCGCTCCATCGCCTCCTGCGCGAGCTCCGAGAGGGGGCGGCCGGTGCGGACCATGATGGCGAGCACCTGGAGCGCGGCGACGATGCCGTCTCCCGTCGACGCGTGGTCGAGGAAGATGAGGTGGCCGGACTGCTCGCCGCCGAGGTTGTAGCCGTGCTTGCGCATCGCCTCGACGACGTAGCGGTCGCCGACCTGGGTGCGCACCAGCGTACCTCCGCGGCTGTTCATCGCCCGCTCGAGCCCGAGGTTGCTCATCACGGTCGCGACGAGCGTGCGCTTCGCGAGCTGCCCGTCGTCGAGCATGCGCGCGGCGCACATCGCCATGACGACGTCGCCGTCGACGATCTGGCCCTTCTCGTCGATGACGATGAGGCGGTCGGCGTCGCCGTCGAGCGCGACGCCGATCTGCGCGCCCTGCTTGACGACCTCGGCGCGGACCTTGTCCGGGTGGAGCGCCCCCGCGTCCTTGTTGATGTTGACGCCGTTCGGCTTCACGCCGATCGACGTGACGCTCGCGCCGAGCTCGGCGAACACGAGGGGCGCGACCTTGTAGGCGGCGCCGTGCGCGCCGTCGACGACGATGCGCACGCCGTCGAGCGTGAGGCCGCGCGGGAACGTGGCCTTGGCGAAGACCACGTAGCGACCGCCGGCGTCGTCGAGCCGCGACGCCTTGCCGATGCCCGGGCCGGTCGGACGGAGGCCGAGCAGGGCGTCGTTGGACATGAGCTGCTCGATCTCGGCCTCCATCGCGTCGGCGAGCTTGAAGCCGTCGGCCCCGAAGATCTTGATCCCGTTGTCCTGGTACGGGTTGTGGCTCGCGCTGATGACGATGCCCGCGTCGGCGCGCATGCTCACGGTGAGCTGGGCCACGGCGGGCGTCGGGATGGGCCCGCAGAGGATGACGCGCGCGCCCATCGAGCAGATGCCGGCGGCGATCGCCTGCTCGATCATGTAGCCCGAGAGGCGCGTGTCCTTGCCGATGAGGATCCGCGGGACGTGCGCCTTCGGGGTGCTCCGGCCGGCGACGTGCGCCACGGCCTTGCCGAGGCCGAGCGCGAGCTCGGGCGTGATCGGCCACTCGTTGGCCGTGCCGCGGATGCCGTCGGTGCCGAAGAGGTGGCGGACGGGCTCGGGGGTCTTGGCCGGCGTGGCGGCGCCGGGCGCCGTCGCGCGCGCGCTGGCGCCGTTCGACGCCGCCGCCGCGCGGGCCGCCTTCGCCGCGGCGCCGTTCGACGCCGTCGCGTCGCGGGTCGCCTTCGCCGCGGCGCCGTTGGCCCTGGCCGAGCTGGTCCGGGCCGGCGCGGCCGCGTCGTGGGGCTTCGCCGCCCTCGGCCGCGCGCCGGTGGTCGTGGTCTTCGTTCGCGCGCCTCGGGTCGTGTCCGCCTCTGCCATGGGTCCTCTTCTGTCACCTGTCACCGCGTGATCGTGCTCGACGAGCGCCGCGCCGGCTCAGTCGCGAAAGTTCACGAAGGAGAGCTCGATGTCGAGCTCCATGCCGCGCACGAGCGCGATCGCCTTCTGCAGATCGTCCTTGTTCTTCCCGGTGACGCGCACCTGCGCGTCCTGGATCGAGGACTGGACCTTGAT
The DNA here is from genome assembly GCA_019637105.1 of Labilithrix sp. GTDB lineage: Bacteria > Myxococcota_A > Polyangia > Polyangiales > Polyangiaceae > Labilithrix. The sequence goes on along the minus strand of JAHBWF010000113.1, from coordinate 403 downwards.
CTTGCTCTCCTTGATCCCGTTCACGATCTTCCGCGCCGGATCGCCCTCGATGCCCTCTTTGACCTTCGCGAGGATGCGCGCGCCGCCCTTGCCGGTGGCCTGCGGATCCTGCACGTCGAGGAACTTGAGGCTCACCTTGCGCTTGATGAGCTTCTCCTGGAGCACCACGAGCGCCGCCTTCGCGCGGTCCTCGCTCGACGAGCGGATCACGAGCCCCTCGGAGGTCTTCTCGAGCTCGGTGTGGGTGTCCTTGAAGTCGAAGCGCTGAGCGAGCTCTTTTTGCGCCTGACCGAGGGCGTTGTCGACCTCGTGCCACGGGACCTTGGAGACGATGTCGAAGCTCGGCATGATCTCTTCCTCCTCGCCGTCACCCGCGCCGCCGCCGTCGCGGCGACCGAAGGCC
>JAHBWF010000112.1 GCA_019637105.1 Labilithrix sp. | reverse complement strand
GACCTCCTCGCGGCGGCGGCGCGATCCGCCGGACCGAAGGGCGCCGTGTACGTGGTCCGGCAGCTCTCCGAGTCGAGCGGGATCGGACGCGGGCAGACGATCCAGGCGCGCGTCGCCGTCCGCTACAAGGACGGCAAGGAAGAGCCCGTGCGCGGGCTCTCGCTCGAGGGCTTCGCCCCGAAGAAGCTCAAGAAGGACCTCGTCGCGGCGGGCAAGGAGCTCTTCGTCGTCGAGGAGTACTCGCAGTCGATCGTGACGCCGGCGCTGCTCTTCGAGGACGTCGACGTCGGTCGCCCGAACGACAAGAACCGAACGCCCCCGCTCTACCCTTCACCGCTCGCGGCAGGAGCGGCGCGCTGAGCCCGCGCGCCGCCAGCAGCGCGCGCTCGACGCCGAGAGCGTGGTCGCGCCGTCCTCGCGTGACGATGGCCGCCGTAGTAAGGTGCGCGCGCCTGATGCCGCTCGCTTCGCGCAGCACGAGAACGCGCCGGCCGGCGATCGCCGTCGCCCGCCTGCTCGCCCTGTGCGTCGCGGTCGCCGCGCTCTTGATCGCGCCGTATCCGCTCACGTCGCCGGTGTCCGCGGCGGGCGCGACGAGCGCGACGGCGGCGCCGGACGACGTCGCGCCGATGCTCGTCGAGGAGCCCGGCGATCGCGTCCCGGCGGCGCGCCCCGCGCGGTCGTCGCCTCGCTCGAACGCCGAGCTCGCGGCGCTCACGACCGCGGGCGCGTGCTCGGCCCTGTCGACCGCGAGCTCGTCGCTCCGGCTCGAGTCGCGGCGCGGCCTCGCCGCGTCGGCCGCGCGCCGGCGCACCCACGCCGACTTCATGGTGTTCTTGATCTGAGACGCCACGCAACGAAGGTTCACCTGGCGGCGCTCGCGCCGCCTCGTCGGTCCCCTCTCGCGGTGAGCATTTGATGGTTCGTCGTTTCGTCACGAGGCTCGTCGACTTCGGCGGTCGCTTCCCCTTCCTTGTCCTCGGCGTCGCCTTCGTCTTGATGGCCGCCTCCTGGGCCTACGCGTCCAAGCTCGAGCTCCGATCGGACTTCCTCGAGCTCTTGCCGCGCGACAGCCCCGGGTTCCGCGCGTTCGAGCACCAGCTCGGACGCGTCGGCGGCGGCGCGACGCTCATCGTGATCGCGGAGTCGCCCGAACGCGCGGCGAACGAGCGGTTCATCGACGCGCTCTCGGCCGGCCTCGAGAAGGAGCGCACCGACCGGATCGCTTGCGTCGAGAAATGCGCCGACGACGCGTGCAAGAAGGCCTGCGGCCCCGAGCTCATCGGCTACCTGGAGACCGGGACGAAGGAGGTCCGCAGCTTCTTCCACGACAACAAGTGGCTCTACGCCGAGCTCGACGAGCTCGAGGAGGCCGATCGCACGCTCGACCGCCAGATCGCGATCAAGAGCGGCCTCGTCGAGGACCTCGAGGCCCTCGACACGCCGGCCCCCGCGAGCGCGGACGCCGGCGCAGGCGCGCAGGCGCCCGCCGCGGGCGCGGACGCCGACGCGGGCGCGGCCGAGAGCACCGAGAAGAAGAGCGCCCTCGGCCTCGACGACTTCCGCGCGAAGTGGGAGGCGCACGCCAACAAGCACGACGACTTCCCGACCGGCTACTTCGCGTCGGAGGACGGGCGGATGGTCGGCCTCCGCATCGTCTCGACCTCGAGCGGCACCGGCGACGCCGGCGGCGACACCCTGCTCGACCGCCTGAAGTCGCGCGTCGCCGAGATGTCGCCCGCGACCTACCACCCCGAGATGGTCATCGGCTACGCCGGTGACATCCCGAACGCGGTGGCCGAGAAGGAGTCGCTCCTCAGCGAGGCCGCGATGGCGACCGGCCTCGCGCTCGTCCTCATCCTCGCCGGCATCGCGTTCTTCTACCGCTCGATGTGGGCGATCCCCCTCGTCGGGTTCCCGCCGCTCTTCGGCGTCGGCTGCGCCTACGCGTTCGCGACGTACGCGTTCGGCTTCGTCAACTCGTCGGGGGCGTTCCTCGGGGCGATCATCCTCGGCAACGGCGTCAACTACCCGATCGTCCTCTACTCGCGCTACCGCGAGTTCCGCGCGCGCAAGATGGAGCCCGCGGTCGCCCGCCGCGAGGCGGTGTGGAACGCCTTCCGCGCCGAGCTCGTCGGCGCGAGCGTCGCCTCGATCGCCTACGGCTCGCTCACCATCACCAGCTTCCGCGGGTTCAGCCAGTTCGGCTTCATCGGCTTCGTCGGGATGCTGCTCGTGTGGATCTCGATGATCCCCTGCGTCCCCGCGATGATCGTCCTCCTCGAGGCGCTCCAGGAGAAGCTTCCCCCCGGTCTCCGGCAGGCGCCGCCCGTCCTCGAGGGCGACGGGAGCCGCGGCTCGATCTCGCGCCTCGTCGGCGACACGACCGCGCGCTACCCGCGGGTCTTCGTCGGCGTCGCGGCCGTGCTCACGGTGATCGCGCTGGTGAAGATCCCGCGGTTCCTCCAGGACCCGTGGGAGTACAACTTCCACAACCTCGGCTCACGCAACTCGCACCAGGGCGGCGCCGGCGAGTGGTCGAACAAGGCGGAGAAGGTCTTCGGCGGGAAGATGAACGTCGCGGGCGCGATGATGCTCGCCGACACCCCCGAGCAGGTGCCGCTCCTCAAGGCCAAGATCCTCGCCAACGACGCGGCGGATCCGAAGGGCACGGTCATCGCGGACATCGCGACCGTGAACGATCTGCTCCCGGGGACGAAGGAGGAGCAAGAGAAGAAGCTCGAGGTCCTCGAGCGCATCCGCGAGCGGCTCACGCCGCGGGTCCTCCACGAGCTGCCGGACGACGAGCGCGCCCGCGTCGAGGAGGTCAACCCTCCGGAGACGCTCCGTGTGCTCGAGGCGAAGGACCTCCCCGCGCTGCTCCGCCGGCGCTTCGAGGAGTCGAACGGCACGGTCGGCACCGTCTTCTACGTGAAGTACAAGAGCGGCGTCTCGCTCTCGGACGGGCACAACCTGCTCCGGATCGCGAAGACGACGGACAACGTCGAGCTGCCCGACGGGACCCGCGTGCTCACGGCGAGCCGCTCCACCGTGTTCGCCGAGATGATCAGCTCGATGGAACGCGACGGCCCGCTCGCGACGGCGGCGTCGTTCGGCGCGGTCGCGATCGTCGTCGCGCTGTCGACGCGAAACCGCCGCGGCACGGGCGTGGTCCTCGCGGCGCTCGTCCTCGGGGTCGTCTGGATGGTCGGCGTCGCCGCGTGGACGAACGAGAAGCTGAACTTCTTGAACTTCATCGCCCTGCCCATCACCTTCGGCATCGGCTCGGAGTACCCGTTCAACATCTACGATCGATCGCGCCTGCTCGGCGGTGACGTCACCCAGGCCGTGAAGCTCCACCTCGGAGCCGTCACCCTCTGCAGCTACACGACGATCATCGGGTACGGCTCGCTCATCGTGGCGGACAACCAGGCGCTGCAGTCGTTCGGGCGGCTCGCCGCCGTCGGCGAGATCGCGTGCATCTTCGCCGCGCTGTTCGTCCTCCCGTCGATCCTCCATGTCGTCGGCCGCTTGTTCGATCCGAACGAGGTCCACGGCTGAACGTCGCCTCGCGCGCGAGGCGCGCGAGGACGCCGCGCCTCGACGCGGGGCGCGCGCCGGTCACTCGGCGGGCGCCGCGTCGAGGCCGTCGAGCTCGGCCCGCCCGCTGTCCTCCGGGGACGCCCCCTTCGGGAGGATCCGCTTCACGAAGCGCGCGACGTCGTCGGTGAGGGAGAAGATCACCGGCGTCGCGAGCAGCGTGAGCAGCAGCGACAGCGCCTGACCTCCGACGACGATGCCGCTCATCGCCTGGTTGAACCCCGCGCCGACGCCGCGCGAGACGAGCAGCGGCACCATGCCGGCGACGAACGCGAGGGTCGTCATCAAGATGGGTCGGAGGCGGTCGGCGTTCGCGTGGAGGATGGCGTCGAGCCGGCTCTGACCTTGCGCGATGAGCTGCTTCGTGTGGTCGATCTGGAGGACCGCGTTCTTCTGCACGACGCCGAAGAGGACGAGGAGGCCCAGCATCGAGAACATGTTGATGCTCTGCTTGAAGACGAGCAGCGACAGGAGCCCGAAGGGCACGGTGAGCGGGAGCGCCGTGAGGATGACGAACGGCTCGAGCCACGACTCGAACTGCGCCGCGAGCACGAGGTACATGAGGAGGATCGACATCGCGAACGCGAGCATGAAGGCCTTCCCCATCTTCGCCGACTCCTTCGTGATGCCGGACGGCGAGAGCCGGTAGCCGGGCGGGAGCTCGGAGCGCGCGGCGATGTCCTCGAGCGCGGCCTGGACGACCGAGTCGCCGACCCCGGGCGCCGACGCCGCTGTGATGTTGATGCTCCGGGCGCGGCCGAGCCGGTTGATGGTGGACGGGCCCGTCGACGGCGCGAGCTGCACGACCGCGCTGAGCGGGACGCTCCCGAGCTTCGTCGACGGGACGCTCAGCAGGTGGAGCGCGGTCTCGTCCGAGCGGTAACGCTCCTCGGCGCGGACCCGGATGTCGTACTGCTGCCCCTGCTCGGCGTAGGTCGAGACCTTGAGGTCGCCGACGAAGAGCTGGAGCGACGACGCGATGTCGGCGACGCTGACGCCGAGGTCCGCCGCGCGGTCGCGATCGATGCTCGCCTGGAGCTCCGGCTTCCCGACGATGAGCGAGCTGTCGACGTCCACCGCCCCGGGGAACTTACGGAGCTCCTCGGTGAGCCGCGTCGCGATCCGGCCGAGCTCGTCGAGGTCCGGACCGGTGAGCGCGAACTGGATCGGCGCGTTCGACTCTCCGCCGCCGAAGTCGGGCACCTCCTCGACGGCGACGCGGAAGTCCTCGCCGAGGCGCGGGACGATCTCGGTCCGCGTCTGCTGCATGATCGCGTCCTGCGCGATGTCGCGCGTGCCCGGCTCGGTCAGGAGCACGCGCACCGTCGCGAGGTTCGCGGTCTTGCGGGCGTCGCTCCCGACCGTGACGAGCGTGTGCGCGACGCCGGGGAGCGCCTTGACGTCCTGGGCGAGGCGGTCGGCGACGAGCATCGTCTCCGCCACGCTCGTGCCCTCCTTGGCGCGCAGCGTGATCTGGAACTGCGCCTTGTCGTTCGGAGGCATGAAGCCGCCCGTCAGCCTCGAGCCGATGGGGCCGAGCATCGCCAGCGCGCCCACGCAGACGGCGAGGACGACCCAGCGGAAGCGCATCGCGCGGCGCAGGAGCGCGACGTACCCGCGCTCGAGCGGCTTGTAGACGACGTCGACGACGCGCGTGAGCAGCCCTGGCGGGGCGTTCGGATCGTGCCGCTTGAGCAGCCGGGCGCCGAGCATCGGCGTGAGCGTGAAGGAGACGAACAGGGACACGCCGATCGCCGAGGCCATCGTGAGGCCGAAGCTCTGGAGGAAGCGGCCGATGATCCCTTCCATGAAGGCGAGCGGGACGAAGACGGCCATGAGCGCCAGCGTCGTGGCGAGGACGGCGAGGCCGATCTCCTTCGTCGCGAGCGCCGCCGCCGGGAACGGCTTCATCCCGCGCTTCTCGATGAAGCTCATGATGTTCTCGATCACGACGATCGCGTCGTCGATCACGAGGCCGACCGCGAGCGCGAGCGCGAGCAGCGTGAGGAAGTTCAACGTGAAGCCGAAGAGGTACATGACCGCGAAGGTCCCGACGATCGAGATCGGGATCGCGAGCGCGGCGATCGCGGTGCTGCGACCGCTGCCGAGGAAGACGAGCACGATCACCGCGGCCAGGACGGCGCCGAGGACGAGGTGCTCGAGGACCGCGTGCGTCGAGGTGCGGATGACGCCGGAGTTGTCGTAGACGACCTCGAGGGAGACGCCCGCCGGCAGCTCGCTCCGGATCTCGCCGATGCGCGCGAGCACCTGATCGACGACCGCGACGGTGTTCTTGCCGGACTGCTTCTTGATCTGGAGGACGACGGTCCGCTCGCCGTCGTACTGCGCGGCGGACTCCTCCCGCTCCGTGCCGTCCTCCACGCGCGCGACGTCGTCGACGCGCACGAGGTGCCCGTCCTTCTGCTGGACGATGATCCGGCCGATCTCGGCCACCGAGCCGACGCGGCCCGCGACGCGGAGCGTGATGTCGGCCGGGCCGGTCTCGACGCTGCCGCCCGGGACGTTGAGGTTCTGAGCGCCGAGCGCGCGCTGGACGTCGAACGCCGTCAGGCCGTGGGAGCGGAGCGCGATCGGATCCATCAGGACGTTGATCTGCCGCTTCCGCGCGCCGACGAGCGTGACCTCGCCGACGCCGTCGATCGTCTCGAGCCGGCGCCGGACGACCTTGTCGGCGAGCTCGGAGATGTCGCGGACCGACTCCTTCGAGCGCAGCGCGACGAAGAGCACCGGGCTGGCGCCCGGGTCGATCTTGCTCACGACCGGCGGGTCGATGCCCTTGGGGAGCTCCGGCAGGATCTGGCTGACCTTGTCGCGCACCTCCTGAGCCGCGACGTCCGCGGGCTTGTCGAGGACGAACATCGCGGTCACGATCGAGACGCCCTCGCTCGAGGTGGAGCGGAGCTCGTCGATGCCGCTGATCGTGTTGACCGACCCCTCGATCTTGTCGGTGACGTCGGACTCGATCTCCTGCGCCGCCGACCCCGGCAGCGTGGTGGTGATCACGACGACCGGGATGTCGACGTTCGGGAAGTAGTCGAGACCGAGCTTCCCGTAGGACATCGCCCCCAGGGCGACCAACAGGACCATGAGGACGGTCGCGAAGACGGGGCGCTTGATGGAGAGCTTGGCGAGCCACTGCATGAGATGCTCCGATCACTCCACGGACTGGTTGTTCGTCAGGTCGGGCGGAGGGGAGACCACGACCCGCTCCCCCTCGGCGACGCCCCGGAGCGTCGCGACGAGGCCGTCGCCGACCTCGTCGCCGACCTGGACGATGCGCTGCTCGACCTTCTTGTCGACGACCACGAACACGGTGTCCTTGCCGTCGCGCACGACGAGCGCGGACTTCGGGATCGACGGAGCCTTCACGCTCCCTTGCGCGAGCCGGACCGACGCGAACATCCCCGACCGGAGGACCCCGTCGGGGTCGTGGACGACGGCCTCGGCGACGACGTCACGCGTCGCCTGGCGGACCGACGCGGCCACGTAGCGCACCTCGCCGTCGAACGCGCGATCGCGGTACCCAGGGACGGAGAAGCGGACCTTGGCGCCCGGCTTCGCGTGCTCGATGCTCGTCTCGGGGACGGTGAGCTCGAGGCGCAGCTCCGAGAGATCGACCATCGTGACGACCTTCGTGTCCATGTGGACGAACGCGCCGACGTCGACGAAGCGCTCGGAGATGGCCCCCGCGAAGGGCGCGCGGATGACGCCGTCGCCGACGTTCTTCGCCGCGAGCTCCGAGCGGGCCTGGGTCGCGGCGGCCGTGAGCTCGCTCGACTTGCACTGCGCCTCGACGCGATCGAGCTCGGCGTTGCTGATCGCGCCGCTCGCGACCAGGCTCTTCGCGCGGCCGCACTCGATCTTCGCGATGTCGGCCTGCGCGAGCGCCGACGCCGCGTGCGCCTTCGCCTCCGCCGCCGACAGGCTCGCGGCGCGCACGTCGACCGTCGCGATGACGTCCCCCGCCTTCACGACGCTGCCGCGCTCGACCTTGGTGGAGACGATCCGCCCGGCCACGTTGGCCGCGAGGTTGGTCTCGTGCGCCCCCTTCAGCTGCCCGGTCAGGAGCAGCCAGGTCGGAGCGTCGCGCGACACCACGCTCGCCGTCTCTACGCGCGCGGCCGGGCGGGGGGTCTCTTGCGCGACCGCGCCCGCCCCTGCGGCCTTCTTGCAGGAGACGACGGCGGTGGACGCGGCGACGGCGAGGAGGATGTGGAGGACGTGGTGGGTGCGTTTCATGGTAGCTGGGGGTCTCTGCGTCGATTGCAACGCTCCGTTGCGATGCACGCACGGCCGCGGCCGTTCCGACAAAGCAACGGCACGTTGCTTTATGTTGATGACCGGCCGCCGCATCGGCTATCCTGAACGCGGATGACGTCCGTGAGCTCGCAGGTGCGCGGCGAACGCTTCGTGGCGAAGGTGCTCGACGCGACCCTCCACGAGCTGTCGACCGTCGGCTACCGCGCGCTGTCGATCGAGGTGGTCGCCGAGCGCGCCGGGGTCAACAAGACCTCGATCTACCGCCGCTGGCCGCGGAAGGCCGACCTGGTGCAGGCGGCGCTCCACATCGCGATCGACGAGCTCCTCGCGACGCCGGACGAGGGCTCGCTGCGGGGCGACCTCGTCGCGTTCGCCTGCCGGATCCGCGACGCCGTCGGCACGCCGCGCGGTCGCGGCCTCTTCCGCGTCATGGCCGCCGAGAGCGAGCACCCCGAGCTCGTCGCGATGTGGGCGTACATCCACGACACGACCCGGTGCATCCCGGAGGAGATCGTCGCGCGCGCCGTCCGGCGCGGGGAGCTGCCGAAGCGCTCCGAGGCCGAGCTCGTCGTCCAGTGCGTCGTCGCGCCCATCGTCAACTGGGTCCAGATGGAGAACCTCGTCGTGAGCGACCGCCGCGTCGAGCAGGTGGTCGACCTCGTCCTCCAGGGCGCCAGCGCCGGAGCGCCCGCGAGCCGCGCGCACGAGCGCGCCCCCGCGGGCGGGCGGCCCGCCGAGCGCGCCGCTGCCCGGACGGCGGCGCGCAGGCGCGCTCCCCGCCCCGCGTCGTAGAGCGGACGTCCGCGCCCGGGTCCGGCTCAGGCGCGGCGCTTCGCTCCCTCGAGCGCGTCCTTCGCCAGGACCGTCCAGTCCGACCTGCCGTGGCCGGCCGCGACCAGCTCATCCATGCGCGCGGCGATGGCGGGGAGCACCGCGAACGGCACCCCGGCCCGGCTCGCCTCCTCGACCATGAGGCGCGCGTCTTTGCGCGCCATCGCGAGCTCCCACGACGCCTTCGACCAGTCGGCCGCGAGCATGCGATCGATCCGGGCCCCCAGCGTGAGGCCGGGGTTGAAGTGCTCGAAGAGCGAGGCAGCCGTGCGCGGATCGACATCCATGGCGCGCGCGAGGGTGAAGAACTCGGCCAGACCGCTGGTCACGAACATGAGGAAGAGGTTCCCGAGCAGCTTGAAGCCGGCCGCGGCGTCCGCGCGATCGCCGAGGTCGACGAGCTTGCCGGTCATCCGTTCGAGGTGTGGGCGCGCAGCCTCGACGCGCGTGCGCTCTCCAGACACGAGCATCAGGCCGGTCGCGTCGAGCGCGTTCTTCGGGCCCATGAACACGGGGGCGTGGACCAGGCGACGGCCGCGCTCGTTCCAGCGCGCCACACGGTCGGCTGTGCCCGACGCCGACGTCGTCGTGTGATCCACGAGGAGGACGTCCCTCCCGAGGCCGGGCGACGCCCGCTCGAGCACGTCGTCCACGGAGGCGTCGTCCGACAGCGACAGGTGCACGCGCTCGGCCCCCTCGGCCGCCGCGGCGGGGTCGGAGAAGACGCGGGCGCCGTCGGCCTCGAGGGCGCGCGCCTTGTCCGCCGTGCGGTTCCATACGTGCACGGTCTCACCGCGCCGGAGGAGAGCGCGCACGAAGCCGCTGCCGAGCAGACCTGTCCCGAAGAAGGTGACCATGGCCCTCCTTACCCCCGCGCGCCGGCCGCCGCGATCGGGAAGCGGATCAGCCTGGTCAAGGACGAGCCGGCGCGGCCCCGCGACTTCCTACGCCACGGGGCCCGCGCGCCCGCGCGCGCGGAGCGAGCGTCAGCGCACGCACCGTGGCGAGAGCGCGCGACGCGGTCGGCCGCGTTGGGGAACACGTGCGCGCTTCGCTTCGAGCCCTGCCCTTGGGCTGCGGAAGATTTCACTGTCGGGGGCGCGTCTTCGCCACGACGCACCCGGGGCACGGACGTTGCGCGCGGACACGGAGGACGACGGCCAGGAGGAGTTGGTATGGCGCAGCGAGCTGACCGGACCGGGTGGAAGCACTCATCGGGCGTATACCGACGCTTCACCCTCGTTCACTTCACCTACGCGCTCGTGCTCACCATCCCCGCAGCGCTCATGCTGCTCGCACTCGATCTCGAGGCCGCGATGGTGGGACTCTTCGTCGCCGAGGTGCTCGCGTTCCTCTTGATGCCGCACCTGGGATGGGTGAGGCGGGCGGTGGACGCGCGCATCGACGCTCGGGCCCACGCCGAGGCGGCGTCCGCCCGCGCTGTGCTCCTGATGCGCATGAGCGAGGAGCACCGTCGCGAGCTCAATGCGCTCGAGAAGATCGCCGCCGCGCTGCGCGAGCGGAGCCACCCGAGCGCCCACGGGGACGATTTCCTGGGCATCGAGCGCTTGATCGAGCTCTATGTGCGCCTCGCCATCGCGCACCGCGCGTCCCGGAGCTCGCTCGAAGTCGTGGGGCGGACGCGCCTGGACGAGGAGATCTCCGCGCTCGAGTCGTGCCTCGTCTCCGACCGCCCGCGGAACCCCGTGATCGAGAAGCGCCTCGGGATCCTCCACATGCGCCGGGAGGCGCGGCGCGCCGCCCTCGACGAGCAGGCGGCGATCGATCACGAGCTCGCGATGATCGGCCACACCCTGCGCTGGATGGAGGAGCACTGCGCCGCCTCCGGCACCGAGGGGATCCGCGCCGAGCTCGCCTTCGCGCTCTCGAGCCGCGAGCGCGACGGCGCGACGTTGCGGGAGCTCTCCGCGCTCCACGACTCCGGCTTCGACACGTCGGTGATCCGCCTCGGCCGCGAACAGCCGCCGCGCAGGGACCAGCCGCTCGTCCGGATCGCCGTCGCGTCGCAGGCCGAGAACGAAGAGGCGATCGGCATGGTCGCCTCCGAACCCGACGCCATCCTCGTCCGGATCTGACGGCGTCCCCGGCGCCCGGAAGCCAAACGCCCTCCTCGAGAGCCGAGCCCATGAGGATCGATGGAATCGCGAGCGTCGCCGACGTCCTCTTGGGCGGGTGGCTGCTCTTCTCGATGCTCTTCTTCCAGAGCTCGCCGGAGCAGATGGCCAACACCGGCGCCGTCGGCCTCTTCGCCGTCGCGCTCGGCGGGCTCGCGTACTTCGGACAGACCTGGGCGCGCTGGATCGTCGCCCCTCTCGGCGTCTGGCTGTTCTGGTCCGTCTGGCTCTTGCCGGGCCGCACCACCGGGCTCGTCGTCAACGGCATGCTCGTCGGGACGCTGCTCTTCGGGTTCTCGGCGCTGCCGACGGGTCGCGGGATGTTCCGGATCGGCTGGCCGGGCGGCGCGCCCTGAGCCCGCGTCGAATTTCGGACGCGCCGCGCGCGACGGCATCACAATGCGGGGATGTTCCTCGCGGTCCTGCTCACCCTCCACTCGTGGACGCGGTGGGCGGTCGTCGCTTCGCTCGCCGTCGTGCTCGCGCGCTCCGTCCGCGGGTGGGCGACCGGACGCCCCTGGACGGCGTCGGACGGAGGGGTCGCGCGGGCGTGGATCGGCGCGATGGATCTCCAGCTCGCCCTCGGCTTCACGCTCTATTTCGTGAGCAGCCCGATCGCCGAGATCGCGCGTCGCGACCTGCGCGAGGCCTGGGGCGCCGGCGACGCGCTCCGCTTCTTCGGCGTCGTCCACCCGGCGGCGATGCTCGTCGCCGTCGTGATCGCGCACGCGACGTGGACCTGGGCGCGCCGCGCCGAGCTCGACCGCGCCCGCTTCCGCCGGCTCGCGCTCGGGGGCCTCGCCACCGCCCTGCTCGTCGCGCTCGCGATCCCGTGGCCCTCCTTGTCGTACGGTCGACCGCTCGTCCGGCCCTGAGCGGCTCGGCTCCCGCGGCTCGCCTCCGGCCGAGCGCCTCCGAGAGGATTCGACTCCGGGAGGATTCGACTCTAGAGAGGAGGCGATGACCGACGCAGGTGAATCGAAGCTCCGGCGGCTGTACTTGCTCGCGTGGATCGAGGGCGTCTCGCTGCTCGTCCTCGTCGCGATCGCGATGCCGCTCAAGTACATCGCGCACATGCCGACGCCCACGCGGATCGTCGGGCTGGTGCACGGCCTCGCCTTCCTCGCGTACACCGCGGTGGTCCTCGACGCCCTCGCGACGCGGCGGCTGACGGGACGCTACGCCGCCCTGGCGATGGTCGCCGCCGTGATCCCCGGCGGGACGTTCGTGTTCGCGCGGCGCCTCCGCGAGCTCGCCGCCACGAAGTGACGGACGCGTCGTGGTGACGCAGCCCTCCCCGGCGCCGATTCGCCGCGCGCCACATTTGCATGCGGTAGATCGCGTGTCGACGGCCGACGTGCGGCCGTCGGCGGGATCCGACGACGAAAGGAGCATGAGCCGGGCGCAGAAACGTGCAATCTCGTGCGCCCATCGGCGAACCAGATGGTGGTGCGCCCCGCTGCGCTCAGCCGAAACCCGACACGGTCCGTCGGTTTTGTCCGCAACCAAATCGGCTGGAGTGCATCAGTAACCAAAACGCCCCAGGGCGGAGGAGTCATGCAGAAACCAAACCAGATCCGCCCCGCGAGCGGGAAGCTCGGCATCTTGCTACCCGGCATGGGTGCCGTGGCGACCACGGCGATCGCGGGGATCCTCCTCGCCCGGCGCGGGCTGGGAAAGCCCGTCGGCTCGCTCACGCAGCTCGGGACCATCCGGCTCGGCAAGCGGACCGACAACCGCGTCCCTCGGATCCAGGACCTCGTCCCGCTGGCGGACCTCGCCGACGTCGAGATCGCCGGCTGGGACATCTTCCCGGACGACGCCTACTCCGCCGCGAAGCGCGCGAACGTCCTCGAGGACCGACACCTCGAGCCGATCAGGGACGAGCTGTCGAGCATCCGGCCGATGCCCGGCGCGTTCTACCCGGAGTACGTGTCGCGCCTCACCGGCACGCACGTGAAGAGCGCCGCGACGAAGGCCGAGATGGTCGAGCAGCTGCGCGCCGACATCGCGCGGTTTCGCGCCGACAAGAACCTCTCGCGCGTCGTCGCGGTCTGGTGCGGATCGACCGAGACGTTCATCACCCCGGGCCCCGTCCACCAGACGATCGACGCGTTCGAGGCCGGGCTGGCGAAGAACGACCCCGCCATCTCCAACGCGCAGCTCTACGCGTGGGCGTGCCTCCGCGAGGGCGTCCCGTTCGCCAACGGCGCTCCCAACCTCGCCGTCGACTTCCCCGCGGCCATCGAGCTCGCCAAGGAGACGCGGACGCCCATCGCCGGCAAGGACTTCAAGACCGGCCAGACGCTGATGAAGACGGTCATCGCGCCGGGCCTCAAGGCGCGCCTCCTCGGCCTCGACGGCTGGTACTCGACGAACATCCTCGGCAACCGCGACGGCGAGGTCCTCGACGATCCGAGCGCCTTCAAGACGAAGGAGGCCTCGAAGCTCGGCGTCCTCGACGCCATCCTGGAGCCCGAGACGCACCCCGACCTCTACGGCGGGGTCGTTCACAAGGTCCGCATCGACTACTACCCGCCGCGCGGCGACGCCAAGGAGGGCTGGGACAACATCGACCTGTTCGGGTGGCTCGGCTACCCGATGCAGATCAAGGTCAACTTCCTCTGCCGCGACTCGATCCTCGCCGCGCCGATCGTCCTCGATCTGGCGCTCTTCATGGATCTCGCCCAGCGCGCCGACTTCCGCGGGATCCAGGAGTGGCTCGGGTTCTACTTCAAATCCCCGCAGGCGGCGGCCGGCCTCCAGCCGGACCACGACCTGTTCGTTCAGCTCATCAAGCTGAAGAACACGCTACGCTGGATGGCCGGAGAGGACCTCGTCACGCACCTCGGCAACGAGTACTACGACTGACGGGGACCGGCCGTTCATGGAGGACGTCGAGACGAACATCGACCTCGCGAGCGCGATCGCCCTCTGGGGCGTCCTCGCGAGCGCGCTCGTGGCGTTCGCCGTGGCCAAGGTCGCCTGGGGTCTCCGCGGGCACGAGCGGCTCGCGCGCGAGCGCGGTCTGCCGCTCCTCGGCAAGGTGCCGATGGAGGCCGTCTACGCCGTGATCTTCCCCATCGGGCGCGCGCTCGGCCGGCTCGGCCTCTCCGCGAACGCCGTCTCGGTCGCCTCGCTCGCGATCGCCGCGGGCGCCGGCGTCCTCTTCGGCGCCGGTCACTTCGGCGCGGGCGCGGCGGTCGCCGCGATCGCGACGCTCGCCGACGCGCTCGACGGCATCGTCGCGCGCGAGACCCGCACGGCGACGCGCTTCGGCCAGGTCCTCGACACGACGATCGACCGCTACGTCGACGCGCTCCTCCTCGGCGGGGTCGCGCTGTTCGTCCACGAGGATGCGTGGCTGCTCGCCCTCACGATCGCGGCCCTGGTCGGCAGCTTCATGGTGAGCTACGCGTCGTCGGTGCTGCGCGAGCTCGGCGCGGAGGACTCCGCCGCGCCGATGCGGCGAGCGCACCGCGTGGCCTACCTGATCGGCGCGGCGGCGCTCGTCCCGATCACGGAGCTCGCGCTCGCCGACGCGCCGCTCGCCTTCAGGCTCCTGCCGATGGTCGCGGCGCTCGCCGCGATCGCCCTCGTCGGCAACGTGTCCGCCGTCGCGCGCCTGCTCCGCGCGGCGCGGCAGGCCGAGCGCGAGGCGCGCCTCACGGAGCAAGACACCGCGCCGGCGTCGGCGCCCGAGAGCAGGTCGATGGGCCACGCGGGCGCGCCCATCGACTCGGTCGTCACGCGCGAGCGTCATCCGTGAACGACTCGTCGTCACGCCCGGCGGCGCGCTCGCTCGGCGACCACCGGCGCGTCGAGCCCGCGGCGCCGCTCGCCGATCTCCGCCTGCTGGGACGGCACCAGATCGCCGCCGCGCTCGCCACGCTCGTCGACTTCTCGTCGATGGTCGCCCTCGTCGAGCTCTTCGGCGCCTCCCCCGCCTACGCCACGCTCCTCTCGGCGGCGGCCGGCGGCGTCACGAACTTCACGCTCGGGCGGACCTGGGCGTTCCGGGCGCTCCACCGGGGCTCGATGACGTCGCAGGCGCTGCGCTACGCCGTCGTCTGCGCCGGAGGAGCGCTCCTCAACGCGAGCCTCCTCGGCGCGGTCCTCGCGGTCGCGAACCCGTCGTACCTGGTGACCCGCGCCGTCGTCTCGATCCTCGTGAGCCTGGCGTACACTTACCCGATGCACGCGCGGTTCGTCTTTCGAGCGGTGGAGCCCGAGCGCGGCGAGGACGGCGCGCCGTGATCGCGCGCCTCGGGGCGCTCCGCGACCACGTGCGGCGCCTCTGGCCTCGCTATCCGCTCGCGCCCCTCGTCCCGTTCGTGCTCTACGCGCTCGTGTCGACGGCGCGCGGGGACCTCCGCCCGGAGCACGTCGGGGCGGTGCTCCTCGTGCTCGGCCTCGCGTACACGAACGCCCGCACCAAGTCGGTCCTCGTCGCGGTCTATCCGATCGGGCTCGTCGGCCTCCTGTACGACGGCATGCGGCCGCTGCAGCGCCTCGGGCTGACGCCGGAGCGCGTCCACGTCTGCGACGTCCGCGCCCTCGAGGCGAGGCTCTTCGGCTTCGAGGTCGACGGCGCGACGATCACGCTGCACGACTGGTTCCGCGTCCACCACTGGCCCGCGATCGACCTCTTGGCGGCGTTCCCCTACGCGACGTTCATCCTCGTCTCGTTCGCCTGCGCCGTGTTCCTGGCGCTCCGCGACCGCCCGGCGATGCGGCGCTTCACCTGGGCCTTCTTCGCGATGAACGTCGCCGGGTTCGTGACGTACCACCTCTTCCCGGCCGCGCCGCCCTGGTACTTCCACGCGCACGGCTGCGCCGTCGACCTCGCGACGCGCGCGAGCGAGGGACCGGCGCTCATGCGGGTCGACGCGATGCTCGGCGTCGCGTATTTCCACGGGATGTACGCGAAGGCGAGCAGCGTCTTCGGGGCGATCCCCTCGCTGCACTGCGCCTACCCGATGCTCGTCGTGCTCGAGGGCTGGCGCTCCTTCGGGCCGCGCCTCAGGGCCCTCGCGGTCGCGTACTGGCTCCTCATGGTCTTCGCGTCGATCTACCTCGACCACCACTGGCTGCTCGACGGCATCCTCGGATCGGCCTACGCGGTGATCACGTCGCTCGTCCTCCGGCGCCTCGTGCCGTCGACGTCGACGACCGAGCCCGCCGCGCAGGCGGCCACCGGCACCGTCGCGGAGGCCGAATGAGCGCGCCGCCACCTACGAGCTCGCTCGAGGCGCGGCTCGCGCGCGTGCTCGCGACGTGGTTCGGCTGCGGCCTCTCGCCGGTCGCGCCGGGCACCGTCGGCACGCTCGGCGCGCTGCCGCTGTGGTACGCCGTCCGCGGCGGCGGAGCGCTCTTCGTCCTCGCGGTCGCCGGCGTCGTCACCCTCGTCGGCGTGTGGGCGGCGGGCGTCGTGGCGCACGATTGCGGCGCGAAGGATCCGCAGCTCGTCGTCATCGACGAGGTCGCCGGGGTCCTCTTCGCGCTCGCGGCGGCGCCGCCCACGACGCGCGGGACGATCGCCGCCGTCGTCTCGTTCCGCGTCTTCGACATGACGAAGCCCTTCCCGGCGCGCCGCGCCGAGAAGCTTCCCGGAGGCTGGGGCATCGTCCTCGACGACGTCGTCGCCGGCGTCCAGGCGGCCGCCGTCGTCCGCCTCCTCGAGGCCCTCGGCGCGCTCGCGTGAGCGCTCAGGTCAAGAGCGCGAAGGTCTGCTGGTTCATCGCGACGACGGCGTCGTCCGACCAGAGCTCGCGCATCTCGACGAAGAAGTTGTCTCCGCCGGCGACGCCGCGCGCCCGGAAGTACAGCGGCTCCGAAGGATCGAGCCCGCGCGGATCGACGAGCAGCTGCATCGTGTAGCCCACCGTCGCGACCGCCCGCGGCCCCGCCTCGACGGCGAAGACCGTCGGCCACCACGCGTCGAGCAGCCCGGCGATCGCCGCCTCGTCCAGCACGGACGGCGCGGCCTTCTCGCGGATCCACCCCTCGGCCGCGGCCTCGGCCCCTCCGACGAACGGCAGCGGCCCGGTCGAGCGATACTCGTACCTCCGCGCGAAGACCGGGCCCAGCGGCGGCTCGACCGGAACGGCGGGGACGTCGCGCCAGGGGACGCGCTTCGGCGGGGCGGGCCGGATCGCGGCCGGGGAGATCGCGCGCGCCGAGGCGAGCGCGGCGCTCGCGTGCGCGACGAGCCCTCCGTTTTGGGTGAGCCGCGCCTCGACGAAGGACACGCTCGCGCCGCGCCGCAGGCTCGCCCGCCGCACCTCGACCGGGCCGGGCAGCGCCGGCGCGCAGAGGTCGGCCGTGAGCGACCTGAGCCTGCGGCCGCGGTCCTCCTCGGACGCGACGATCGCGCGCGTGAGGATCCCGACGACGACGCCGCCGAAGGCGCCCTTGCCCTGCTGCCAGAGGTCCGGGACGTCCCCGGTGTAGCCGCCGTCGCCGTCGTCCTGGATCGCCGTCGCTCGTTCGAACTCGGAGCTCATCGTTCACCTCTCCCGAAGGCTCGGCACGCGCGGAGGATCTCGTCGGAGAGATCGGTGCCCTTCACCGCGCGCGCGAGGCTGATCCCCCCGTACATGAGCGCGATCATCCCGAGCGCCGTCGCGCGCCGCGTCGTCGCCTCGCTCTTGACCACGTGCCGCGCGAGCTCTTCGGCGAGCTCGCTGATCTGCTCGGCGAGGACGTCGCGGTGCTCGGGCGTCGTCGTCGAGACCTCGCCGACCACGGCGGGCATCGGACAGCCGTTCGCGGCGTCGTCGCGGTGCGCCGCCGAGAGGTAGCGCTTCAGCACGACCTCGGCCCGGACCGCCGCCGGCTTCTCCTCGATCCGATCGAAGAGCCTGCTCCGCATGGCCGTGGCCGTTCGGCGGATCGCCTCGTCGACCAGCGCCTCCTTCGACGCGAAATGCGCGTAGAACCCGCCGACGGTGAGCCCCACCCCGCTCATCACGTCGGCGACGCGCGCGCCGCCGATCCCGCGCTGACGGAGGAGATCGCACGCCGACGCGACGATCGCCGCGCGGGTCCGCTCCTTTCGCTCGACCTTGACGCTCATGTCATCTCCCCTCTGCTCGTGTCCGCTCGTCGTAGCGCGCCACGTGGCGGGCCAGCTCCTCGTGGACCCTGCCCGCGTGGGTCAACGGCGCCATGTGGCCGACCCCGGGGACGTCGACCAACGTGACGTTCGCCCTGTCGCGCGCGAGCCGCCGCGACATTGCCCGCGACGCCGTGGTCGTCCGCTCTCCGACGGCGATCGTCGTCGGCGCCGGCAACGCCCAGGCGTCGAACGGCGTCTCGTCGCGGAAGATCGCGCGCACCTCCAGGAACATCTTCCACCCGAGCGAGAGCGAGAGCTCGCGCATCGGCTCCGGCATCCGCGCCCACGAGCCCGGGCGGTTCCAGTAGTCGATGAACACCTCGAGCCACTCGGCCCGACCGCCCTTGTCCGGATCGTGGAGGAACCACGGGTGCGACGCGAACGCGCGCGCCTGCTCGATCGCCTCGGGATCCGCGTCCGAGGCCTTGGCGAGCGCGCCGAAGAAGACCGGCTCGTACAGGAAGATCGACGCGACACGATCGGCGATCGCGCCGATCGCCTCGAGCGCGACGAGCCCTCCGTACGAGTGCGCCACGAGGTGCACGCGCGCGCCGTCCGGGATCGCGCGCAGGACCTCGGCGGCGTCGTCCGCGGGGGTCACCTCACGTCCGCGCTCGATCGGCGGGTTCGGCGGGTAGCCGAGGTTCGCCGGGAGGATCTTCTCCCGCCCCCCGATCGCCGCGTCCGGCACCCCGGCCCACAAAAACGGCCCCGTCCCCGTCGAGTGGACGAAGACGACGACCTCGCGCGCGGCTCCATCGTTCATATGATCATCGTTATATGATCAATGTCATACGACGTCGAGCCCTCCGTCGCTGCGTTCGACCCGCGCGGGGTGGTATGAGCCTCGCTCATGACCGCGCCCGACCTCGCCCCCCGCGTCGCCGAGGAGCTGCGCCTCGATCCGGCCGCCGTCCGCGCCGCGATGTCGCTCCTCCGAGGCGGCGCGACCGTGCCGTTCATCGCCCGCTACCGGAAGGAGCAGACCAAGGGCCTCGACGAGGTGGCGCTCCGCGCGATCGAGGACAAGCGCGCGCAGCTCGGCGCGCTCGAGGAGCGCCGCGCGACCGTCCTGTCGACCGTCGCCGAGCAGGGCAAGCTCACGCCCGAGCTGCGCGCGGCGATCGAGCGTTGCCGCACCCGCGCCGAGCTCGAGGACCTGTACCTCCCCTTCCGTCCGAAGCGAAAGACGCGCGCGTCGATCGCGCGGGAGCGCGGGCTCGAGCCGCTCGCGCGGCGCATCCTCGCGCAGCCGGCGTCGGGGAACGTCGCCGCCGAGGCCGGCCCCTTCGTCGCTCCGGCCGAGGGCGTCCCCGACGCGGAGGCCGCGCTCGCCGGGGCGCGCGACATCGTGGCCGAGGTCGTCGCCGAGCGCCGAGACGCGCGGGCGCTCGTCCGCGCGCGCTTCGACCGCGAGGGGCTCGTCGAGTCGTCCGCCGTGAAGGCGAAGACGCAGCAGCCGACGAAGTTCGAGGCCTACTACCGCCACTCGGAGCCCGCCAGGAGCATCCCGTCGCACCGCTGGCTCGCGATCGCCCGCGGCGAGGCGGAGGGCGTCCTGCGCGTCAAGATCCGCGTCGACGAGGACGCGCTCGCGCGCGAGCTCTTCGCCCGCGTCGGCGTGCGGCGGGGCTCGCCGTTCGCCGGCGCGCTCGAGGAGGCGGTCGTCGACTCGATGAAGCGCCTCCTCCTGCCGTCGATCGAGGGCGACGTCCGCGACGACCTGAAGACGCGCTCGGACCTCGCGGCGGTCGGCGTCTTCGCCCAGAACCTCGCCAAGCTCCTCCTCGCCGCGCCGCTCGGCCGGCGTGTGGTGCTCGGGATCGATCCCGGGCAGCGCACCGGGTGCAAGTGCGCCGTGGTCGACGACACGGGCAAGCTCCTGACGCACACGCTCGTCAACCTCGTGACCGGCCACGCCGCGCGCGAGCACGCCGGGCGCACGGTGCTCGACCTCGTGAAGCGCCTCTCGCCCTTCGCGATCGCGGTCGGAAACGGCACCCACGGGCGCGAGACCGCCGACTTCTGCCGGGGCGTCCTCCGCGACGCCGGCCTCGCCGACGAGGTCCTCGTCGTCCTCGTGAGCGAGTCGGGGGCGAGCGTGTACTCCGCGAGCGACGTCGCGCGCGAGGAGCTGCCCGACGTCGACCTCACGGTGCGCGGGGCCGTCTCGATCGCGCGGCGCCTCCAGGATCCGCTCGCCGAGCTCGTGAAGCTCGACCCGAAGGCGATCGGCGTCGGCCAGTACCAGCACGACGTCGACCAGGCGCTGCTCGCGAAGAAGCTCGAGGAGGTCGTCGAGAGCTGCGTCAACTCCGTGGGCGTCGAGCTCAACACGGCGAGCGCGCCGCTCCTCGCCCACGTCGCCGGGATCGGGCCGGCGCTCGCGAAGAAGATCGTCCGCCACCGGCAGGAGCGCGGCGCGTTCCGCGCGCGCAAGGAGCTCCTCGACGTCGCGGGCCTCGGTCCGAAGGCCTTCGAGCAGGCCGCGGGGTTCGTCCGCGTACGCGACGGCGAGGATCCGCTCGACGCGAGCGCCGTCCACCCCGAGCGCTACGCCCTCGTCGAGCGCATCGCGAAGGACGCGGGCGTCGCGCCGCGCGCGCTCGTCGGCGACGAGGCGCTCCTCGCCGGGATCCCGTGGTCCTCGTACGCGGTCGGCGACGTCGGCCTCCCCACCCTCGAGGACATCCGGCGCGAGCTCGCCAAGCCGGGCCGCGATCCTCGCGACGCCTTCGAGCCGCCGAAGTTCCGCGACGACGTCCGCACCCTCGAGGACGTCGCGCCGGGCATGGTCCTCGACGGCGTGGTCACGAACGTGACGGCGTTCGGCGCCTTCGTCGATCTCGGCGTCAAGCAAGACGGGCTCGTCCACGTCTCCGAGCTCGCCGATCGCTTCGTCAAGGATCCGCACGAGGTCGCGCGCGTCGGCGATCGCGTCAAGGTGCGCGTCCTCGGCGTGGACCTGGCGCGCAAGCGCATCTCGCTGTCGCGACGCGCCGTAGAGTGAGAAGATGGCCCCGAGCAGATCGATGACGGCCAGCTCCTCGAGCCTCGGATCCCGCGTGCCCGCCCAGAAGCCCCCGACGGATCTCGTCGCCGTCGCGGAGCGGCTCAAGACGAGGGTGAAGCGCCTCCGCTTCGGCGAGCCCGTCGCCTACGTCTACAACCCGCTCGAGTACGCCTGGCCGGTCGCGCGCGCCTACCTCGAGCGCTACGGGCGCGGTCCCAAGGAGGTGCTCCTCCTCGGGATGAACCCGGGCCCGTTCGGCATGGGGCAGACCGGCGTCCCCTTCGGGGAGGTCGCCGCCGTCCGCGACTACCTCCGACTCGAAGGCGACGTCACGCCGCCGCGACGCTTCCACGAGAAGCGCCCCGTCCTGGGCTTCGCGTGCGCGCGGAGCGAGATCTCGGGCCAGCGCCTGTGGGGCGCGTTCGCGCGGCGCTACCCCGTCGCCGAGGACTTCTTCGCGCGCGCCTTCGTCCTCAACTACTGCCCGCTCCTCTTCCTCGGAGAGAGCGGCGCGAACCTCACGCCCGACAAGCTCGCCAAGGGCGAGCGCGCGGCGCTCGAGGCCGTCTGCGACGACGCGCTCGCCGAGGCGATCGCGATCCTGGAGCCGCGGCGCGTCGTCGGCGTCGGCGTCTACGCCGCCAAGCGCGCGGCGATCGTCACGGGCAGGGACGACGTCATCACGATGCCCCACCCGAGCCCGGCGAGCCCCGCCGCGAACAAGGGCTGGGAGGAGGCCGCGCGCGACGCGCTGACGAGAGCGGGGATCGCCGATCTCCTCTGACGACGACGGACCTCCGGCGAGAGCGCTCAGTCGACGCAGACGTGGACGAGCGAGTCGGGCAAGACGGGCGGCAGGTTGCAGCGGAGGCCGTCCGGGCACTCGGCGTGGGAGGTGCAGCGGATTTCGCAGGTCGAGAGCTCGCCCTCGGGGCTGTTCGCCGTGACGCACTCCTGACCGGTCGCGCAGCCTTCCGCCGGACAAAACCGGTGGAGGCCATCGGTCGAGGCGGCGGCGTCACCTCCCCGCGTGGCGTCTCCAGCGCCTTCGGTCCCGTTCGTCGGCGAGGGCGAGGTGCCACCTCCGCAAGCGAGGGCGCCGAGCGCGAGGGAGAGCGGAAGCCAGGTTCGGAGCATGCCGCGGCCCAAGCAAGACCCATGCGAGCTCGAGGCTCGCGCGGCCGGCGCCTTCGGCGGCGCCGCAGCCCGCCCGGTGCTCTTCGTGTGCGGCGCCGCAGCCCGCCCGGATGTGCCTTCGTGTGCCGGCGAGCGATCCCGTCGCCGCGGTGCTCACGGGCGCGGACGCGCCGAGGCGACGCCCCGGCGTCGGCGCCAACGATTCGTGCCTCTGCGATCGCAGAGGTCCGTTCCCCGGGTCCGTTCCCCGCGAGCGCGTCAGGGCGCGAGGACGTCGAAGGCGCCCAGCCCGACCGGCGCCGCGGTCAGGGAGAAGATGTTGCCGTCCGAGTACGGCTCCACCTCGCACGACAGGAACCCGCGGATCGCCGGGTGCGCGCTGGAGAGGCTCACCGTGCACGGCCGATCCGAGGCCTGACCGTGGAGGACGAGATCCCCGACGGCGACGGGGTAGTCCGTGAAGCCGGTGTACGGGCCGAAGGTCACGCGCATGAGCTCCGTGGCGCCGTCCCTGCAGGTGACGGTGAACCTCTGGTCGCCGACGTGCTCCATCGTCGTGCTGTCGCCGTTCACGAGCGTGCGCCCGTAGCTGACGGCGCCCGAGTCGCCGAGCGGCGTGGCGACGACCTTCACGACCTGGCAGCCGAACGCGCCGGACGCCGGAGCGTCGATCGGCGGAGACGACGATTCGACCGACGCGTCGAGCACGTCGTCGCTCGGGGGCGACGCGTCCTCGGAGTCGACGCCGAGCTCGTCGGCCTCGCTGAAGGTGATGATCTTTCCGTCGCAGGCGGCGAAGGCGAGCGCCGAGAGGAAGAGCGGAGCCGCGCGGAGGAGAGGCGAACGAGGAGACGTCGAGGAGCTCATGCCCAGGGATGGATCCGAGCCGTCGCGGTTGATCACGGGATCGCTCCGCCGTCTTCGATCAGCGCGCGCATGCGCGCCGCGATGGGCGAGCCTCCGCGAGCGTCGAGGTAAGGCCTCGCGACCCGGAGCGCCGCGGCGCGGTCGCCGCTCGCGACGAGCGCCTCGACGCGCAGGACCGCCGCCTCGTCGCGCAGGGCGCCGCCGGGGAACCGGCGGGCGTGCTCGTCGAGGAGGGCGAGCGCGGCGCTCGGGCGTGACGCCGACGTCGCGCGCGCGCGATCGAGCAGCGTGACCTCTTCGGAGAGCGACGGCGCCTGCTCGCCCGCGCCGGCGTTCGACGGACGCGCCTCGACGGGCGGCGGCACGGACGCGCTCGACGCCGTCGACGCCGGCGCGGGGGCCGCGCGCGCGGCGGCCGATCCCGACGCGGAGGCCTGATCGGCGCTCGGCCCCTCAACGCTTGGCTTTTCGGCCCTCGGCGCGGGGGCGAGCGACGCCGGCGCGCTCGGCTCCTCGGCGCTCGGCGCGGGGGCGAGCGACGCCGGCGGCGCGGCGTGGAGGCGCGCCGCGGAGCGCGCCTCCACGGCGACGGGAACGCCGGCCGACGGGGCGCGCGAGGCGGCGCCGTCTCCCGACGACAGCGCGACGGCCGCGGTCGCCGACACCGCGACCACGCCGAGGGCGACCTTGCCGGCGAGCGAGGCGAGCGAGGCGCTCACCTTGAACGTCGTCGTGACCGCCGCCCCCTTCGCCGCGCCGACACCGAGGACCGTCGACGTCGCGCCCGCGCCGCCTGCCTGCGTCATCCCCGCGGCCG
>JAHBWF010000111.1 GCA_019637105.1 Labilithrix sp. | reverse complement strand
GCGGCGCCGACGCGCTGGCGGGCTCGGCGGACGTGCTCGCCGCGCTCTCGCGGGCCGGCGTCCGGCGTCCGAGCAGCACCAGCGCCACGATCACGATGAGGGCGACGCCCGCGGCGATGTTCTGGAAGCGGTGCGTTCGTCGCCGGAGGAAGATCGAAGGCCGCGGCGTCTCGCCCGACGGCGGCCCGGCGCCGTGCTCGCTCATGGCCCGCTCGACGATCGCCATGCGCGACGACAAAGGCGTGCGCTCGAGCTCGATGAGCCCGGGCACCGGCGTGAGGTGGGACGCCGAGCGCGCGCCCGCCCCCCGCCGCGGCGCGGCCCCGCTCTCGATCACCCGCGCCACCTCCTGGCCGAGCTCGGCGCAGGTCGCGAAGCGCGCCTCCGGCTCCTTCGCGAGGCCGCGCTGCAGCGTCACGTCGAGCGCGCGGACGACGGCCTCCGGCCCGATGGACTCGTGGAGCGGCGGCGGCCGCTCGCTCGAGACCTTGCCCGCCGTGGCGATCGCGTCCTCGCCCGCGAACGCGCGCCCGCCGGTCGCTGCCTCGTAGAGGGTCGCGGCGAGGGAGAACTGATCCGACGCGGGACCGAACTCGCCCTTCGAGAGGGCCTCCGGCGCCGTGTAGGCGGGCGTGCCGAGCACGGTGTTCGCGCGCGTGATCGTCGAGTCGGGGATCCGGGCGATCCCGAAGTCGGCGATCTTGAACCCGCTCCGCGAGAACAGGATGTTCTCCGGCTTCACGTCGCGATGAATGACGCCGGCCTCGTGGGCGAAGGTCAGCGCGCCGCCGAGCTCGCGCGCGAGCTTGGCGACCTCGGCGAAGGGGAGCGGCCCGCGCTTGAGCCGATCGCGCAGCGAGAGCACGACGTCCTCGTCGCCCTCGACCGCGGCGCCGTCCGCCCGGACCTCGACGGCGTCGCGCCTGGTCGTGACGTACTCGAAGACGAGGAAGAGGCCGACGTCGTCGTCCTCGCCCATGTCGTGCAGCGTGACGATGTTGGGGTGGCTCACGGCGGCGGCGGCGCGCGCCTCGTGGCCCATGCGCACGACGAGCTCGTCGCGGACGGGCGGCGGCAGCGCCAGATCGTCGCGCAGCACCTTGATCGCGACCTTGCGCCCGAGGACGGTGTCGCGCGCGAGCCAGACGCGGCCCATCCCGCCCTGACCCACGAGGCGCTCGACCTCGTAGCGGCCGATGCTCTTCGGCGGCGCGGCGTGCCCCTCGGGCGGCTCCGGCGGGCGCGGCGCCGCGGCCGCGGAGGGCTCTGTGTCCGTCGGCCCGCCCATGGCTCACTCCACGTGCGGGTTCCAGCAGGCGACCTTGTGCCCCGAGCCGAGCGCCTGCTCGGCGAGCGTCGGGACCTCGCGATCGCACGTGTTGTCGATCCGGCGCGGGCAGCGCGGGTGGAACGGGCAGCCCGCGGGCGGCTCGATCGCGTTCGGGGCGTCGCCCTCGAGCACGATGCGGAGCCGCTTCTTCTCCGGGTCCGGCGCCGGGACGGCCCCGAGGAGCGCGCGCGTGTAGGGGTGCTGCGAGGCGCCGTACACCTGCTCGACGGCGCCCTGCTCGACGATCTTGCCGAGGTACATCACCGCGACGCGGTGGCTGATGTGCCGGACGACGCGCAGGTCGTGCGAGATGAAGAGGAACGCGACGCCGAGCTCGTCCTGCAGGTCCATGAGCAGGTTGACGATCTGCGCCTGGATGGAGACGTCGAGCGCGCTGATCGGCTCGTCGCAGACGATGAACTCGGGCTGCACCGCCAAGGCCCGCGCGATGCCGATGCGCTGGCGCTGCCCGCCCGAGAACTCGTGCGGGTAGCGGCCCATCGCGTCCGGACGGAGGCCGACCTTGCGGAGCAGGCCGGCGACCATCTCCTCCTCGTCCTTCTTCGTCGCCGCGAGCTTGTGGATCTGGATCGCCTCGCCGACGATGTCGCGCACCGTCATGCGGGGGTTGAGGCTCGAGTAGGGGTCCTGGAAGATGATCTGCATCTTCCGGCGGAGCGGGCGCATCTCGCTCGCCGCGAGCGGGAGGATGTCGCGCCCGTCGTAGACGACGCGGCCGAAGGTCGGCTCCACGAGCCGCAGGATGAGGCGCCCGAGCGTGCTCTTTCCGCAGCCGCTCTCCCCGACCAGGCCGACCGTCTCGCCGCGCCGGACGCGGAGCGAGACGCCGTCGACGGCGCGGAGCAGCTTCTGGGAGCGCGCGAAGAAGCTCGTGCCGACGGGGAAGTACTTCCCGAGGCGCTCGGTGGCGACGAGCGTGCGCGGCCGCGCGGCGCGCTCCGGCGAGGCCGCCGCCGCGGCCGTCTCCAGGTTGTCCTCCGAGGTCAGAGACACGTCAGCTCCTTGGTAGCCGAAAGACGGCGCGACGTCAGGCTCGGTCAGACCTCCTCGGCGTGGACGCAGCGCGAGAGGTGCTTCGGATCGCCGGCGACGGGGTCGAGCGTCGGCTCGTCCGCGCGGCAAGCCTCGAGGACCATCGGGCAGCGATCGGCGAAGCGGCAGCCCGCCGGCAACGCCATCAGGTCGGGGACGATCCCCTCGATGACGGGGAGGCGCGCGCGGCGACGCGGAGCGTCGTCGACCGTCGTGGTCCCCGTCACCTCGAACGACGGCAGGCTCCGGAGGAGGCCGCGGGTGTAGGGGTGACGGGGCCGCTCGAACAAGCTCGCAACGGGCGCGCGCTCGACGACCCGCCCGGCGTACATGACGACGACGTGGCTCGCGACCTCGGCGACGACGCCGAGGTCGTGCGTGATGAGGACGACGGACATCCCGAGCTTGTCGCGGAGCTTCGCGATGAGCTCGAGGATCTGCGCCTGGATGGTGACGTCGAGCGCGGTCGTCGGCTCGTCGGCGATGAGCAGGCTCGGCTCGCACGCGAGCGCCATCGCGATCATCACGCGCTGGCGCATCCCGCCCGAGAGCTGGTGCGGGTAGGCGTCGATGTTGGTCTCGGGCGCGGGGATGCCGACGAGGCGGAGCATCTCGATCGCGCGCTGCCGCGCCTCGCGCCGCGACTTCTTCTGGTGGAGCCGGATCGCCTCGATGATCTGCGCGCCCACGGTGTAGACCGGGTTGAGGCTCGTCATCGGCTCCTGGAAGATCATGGAGATCTCGTTGCCGCGGACCTCCTGCATCTCGCGCTCGGAGAGGCGCAGGATGTCCTTGCCCCGGAGCTCGATGGAGCCCTGCTCGATCGCCCCCTGAGGGTGCGGGATGAGGCGGAGGATCGAGAGCGCGGTGACGCTCTTCCCGCAGCCGCTCTCGCCGACGATGCCGAGCGTCGCGCCCTCGGGGACCTCGAAGGAGACCTCGTCGACCGCGCGGAGCACGCCCTGCTCGGTGCGGAAGCTCGTCACGAGGTCGCGCACGCGAAGGAGAGGGGCGCGCGCGGCGCTCTTCGTCTCGGCGGCGGCGGTCTCGACCATGAGCGGCCATGCTAAGCTCGGCGCCGTGCGACGGCCAGCTTGGGGCGATCCCCGACCACCGCGTGACGGGCGCGCCGGGCTCCGCCGCGGGCGCTCGGCCTCGTCCGTGATGACGCGCGCGGCGATCGCGCTCGTCGGGACGAGCTTCGCCGCGCTCGCGAGCGGCTGCGTTCCACGCGCGCGACTGTGCTCCGCGTCGAGCGACTGCGCGGACAAGAGCGCGTGCGTGGCCGGGCGCTGTCAGATCGAGAAGGCGACGGTGAAGCCCGCGGTCGACAGCGCGCGTCGCGTCGTCGTGCGCCCCGTCGACGTCGCGTACGTGAAGAGCGGCGACGGCCCGTCGCGCGGGGCCCTCCCGACGGTGTTCGTCCTCGGGAAGGACGGCGGCAAGCTCTTCCTTCGCTTCTCCGTCGCCGTCCCGCCGACCTCCAACGTCGTCGAGGCGTACGTCGTGCTCCGGCGGTCGGCCGACGTCGACGACGATCCGGCGCCCATCCACCTACACGCTACCCGGATCATCGATGTCTGGGAGGGCGGATCGGTCTCGTGGGCCATCCAGCCGCGGTCGGTGGAGACGCGCGCGCCGTCGACGCGCGTCGACCCGGGGGCGCGCTCGCTCGTTCGCCTGGATGTCCGCGAGCTGGTTCGACATTGGGGCCGCCGCGATCCGAATGACCAGGGGATCGCGATCGTCGCGGACAACGAGACGACGTCTGGTTCGACGTTTGCTCTCAGCTCGCTCGGCGTGGATCGCTCGTCCACCGATGCGGTGGGTGTAGGTCGACCGGGGCTCGCCTCCGCTTCGGGGACGATCGTCGACGCGGAGCCGTACCTCGAGATCTATCTCCGTTGAACTCGAAACGAAGTCGCGAACGAAAGGGTTGAAGCTGCGAGCGCGTCGTCCGTCGAACCTCTCCGAAGCACACGGCTCGACCGAGCAGCTTGAATTGGGCGCGCGGATTCGGCACGCTGAACACCGTCCAATTCGCTTCAACCTTCAGCAACCCTCTTGACCCTCCCCGCCGTGGAGGGAAACAATCCACGAAGTCCCGGCCGGTCCGGGAAGGAGAGTGAACGATGCGAGTGTCGAAGGTCCTGGGCTCTTTCGTGGCGGTCGGTGCGGCGATCGTGGCCATCTCGACGACGTCGGAGTCGCGTGCAGGGGGAGACGAGGATCTCGTGAACGTCACGTGCGCCGGCGGCGCCGTGACCGCGACGGCGAAGGCGCCGTGGCACACGAACGACAAGGCCCCCTGGAAGTGGGACAAGGGCGAGAAGGTGTCGGTCGACGACCACGCGGCGAAGTTCAAGGGCGCCAAGTGCGAAGGGACCGTCAAGGCGTTCATCTGCAACGGCGACCAGTGCAAGGGGCCGATCGCGGTCGCGGTCAAGTAACTCGACCGTCGAGCCTCTACCGAAGCGGAGCTGCCCACGAGGTAGCTCCGCTTCGTCACGTCTGGGCTTCCGCGCGACCGCCTCCGAAGAACGGAGGCTGGGGCGTCGCGTCCGATGTCTGCGCTTTCCGTCTGGTGTAACCTCGGGAAATGCCCCAGGCCGAGAGCGACAAGACCAGCGTTGCGGCGGAGATCGCGGCCGTAGCGGAGAGCGTCGAGAAGCGGTTCCAGAAGGGACGCCGCGTCCTCTCCTTCTCCGAGTACCTCGATCTCTTCGGGACCGATCCGGTGCGCTACGCCCGCGACGCGAGCCGCTACCTGCGCGACTGCTTCGACCACTTCGGCACCGTCGTCGTCGAGCAGCCGTGGGGGAAGTTCACCCGGTGGCGCCTCTTCGATCTCGCGTGGGATCCGTCGCAGAGCCACCACGCGCTGATCGGACAGGAGCAGGTCCAGGAGGAGATCTACCGGAGCATCTCGAACTTCGTCCGCGAGGGGCGGCCGAACCGACTCGTCCTCCTGCACGGCCCGAACGGCTCGGCGAAGAGCACGATCGTCGCCTGCATGATGCGCGGCATCGAGCACTACTCGACGCTCGATCAAGGCGCGCTCTACCGCTTCAACTGGGTCTTCCCGTCGTCGAAGACGCTCCGCGGCAGCCTCGGGTTCGGGCAGAAGGAGTCGTCCTCGCAGGTCATCAGCTACGCGCACCTGCCGGACGATCAGGTCGACGCCAAGCTGCTCGTCGAGGTCCGCGATCACCCGCTGTTCTTGATCCCGAAGGAGGAGCGGCAGCGGCTGCTCGAGCGCCTCGCGAAGCAGAAGGGCGACGCGTCGGTGAGCGACGGCTTCAGCGACTGGATCCTGCGCGGCGAGCTCTCGCACAAGAGCCAGACGGTCTTCGAGGCGCTGCTCTCGAGCTACGACGGCTCGTACACCGAGGTGCTGAAGCACGTCCAGGTCGAGCGCTACTTCGTCTCGCAGCGCTACCGCGTCGGCGCCGTCACGATCGGCCCGCAGATGAGCGTCGACGCCGCGGAGCGCCAGCTCACGATGGACCGCTCGCTCGCGTCGCTCCCGGCGTCGCTCCAGGCCGTCACGCTCTACGAGGCGAAGGGCGAGCTCGTCGACGCGGCCGGCGGCCTGCTCGAGTTCAGCGATCTCTTGAAGCGCCCGCTCGACGCGTTCAAGTACCTCCAGCTCTCGATCGAGACCGGGGAGGTCGCGCTCACGCAGCAGAACGTCCTGCTCAACTGCGTGATGACGGGGAGCGCCAACGAGCTGCACCTCGACGCGTTCCGCGAGCACCCGGAGTTCGCGAGCTTCCGCGGCCGCCTCGAGCTGATCCGCACCCCTTACCTCAGGAGCGCCGTCCACGAGCAGCGCATCTACGACACGCACGTCGTGCCGCACATCCGCCGGCACGTGGCGCCGCACGCCACCGAGATGGCCGCGCAGTTCGCGGTCCTCACGCGCATGCGCAAGCCCAACACGGACAAGTACACGCGGGCGCTCTCGAACGCGCTCTCCGGGCTCACGGCGGTCGAGAAGATGGACCTCTACGCGACGTCGCAGGCGCCCGAGCGCCTCGAGCCGGACGCGCAGAAGATCCTCCGCGCGGGCGTCCGCGAGGTGTTCGAGGAGAGCGACGCGTACCCGATCTACGAGGGGCGCATCGGCGCGAGCCCGCGCGAGATGCGCGGCGTCCTGCTCGACGCGGCGCAGTCGACCGCGTACCGCTGCCTCTCCCCGCTGGCCGTGCTCGACGAGATCGAGCAGCTCTGCATGCGGAAGGCCGAGTTCGAGTGGCTCCAGCAGGACACGCAGGCCGGCGGCTACCACGACGTCAAGCTGTTCCGCGAGACGCTCGCGTCGCGCTTGCTCACCGCGTGGGAGCAGGAGCTCTACGCGTCGAGCGGCCTCGTCGAGGACCAGCAGTACGACGACCTCTTCGAGCGCTACGTCCAGCACGTGAGCGTGTGGGTGAAGAAGGAGCGCATTCGCAACCGCCTGACCGGCGAGTACGAGGAGCCCGACGAGGGGATGATGCGCGAGGTCGAGCGCCTGCTCGACGTGAAGGGCGGCGCCGAGGACGCGCGCAAGCAGATGATCAGCGCCATCGCCGCCTGGGCGATCGATCACCCGGGCCAGAAGGTCGAGGCCGCCGCGGTCTTCCCGCACTACCTCCGGCGCCTCCGCGAGGCGATCTTCGCCGACAAGCGGACCGAAGTGGCGAAGCTGGCCCGCGACATCGTCATCCTCGTCCGCGACGAGGGCTCGGGGCTCGACGCCACCCGCGCCCGCGAGGCGCGCGGGGCGCTCGACCGGCTGGCGTCCCGCTTCGGGTACTGCGACGCGTGCGGCGTCGACCTCGCGAGCATGCTGCTCCGCAGGCGCTACAGCGACCTGATCGTCGCCTGAGCACCTTCCTCGACAGCCTCCGAGGTGACCGTGAAGGCCGCGCGGCGCTGGCGCGCGAGGTCCGGCGCCTCGCCGTGCCCGCGATCGCGCACTCGCTGCTCCAGACGCTCGTCTTCGTGGTCGATCGCGTCATGCTCGGGCGTCACGGCGAGGCGTCGCTCGCGGCGATGCAGATCGGCGGCGCGCTCGAGTGGTCGATCTGGAGCGTCTTCGCCGCGTTCGAGGTCGGCACGATCGCGCGCGTGGGGCGCCACGTGGGCGCCGGCGATCGCGCGGGGGCGAGGCGTGTCGCGTGGCTCTCGCTCGCGATGGCGGTCGCGCTCGGCGTCGCGCTCGCGCTGGCCACGCCGCTGGTGCTCGCCGCGCTCCCGCTCGTGACCGCGAGCGTGTCCGACGCGGCGATGAGCGAGGCGCGCGCGTACCTCGGCGTGACGATCGCCGCCTCGCCGCTCGTCTTCATCGCCGCGACGTCGACCGCGACGCTCCAGGCGGGCGGCGACACGCGGACGCCGCTCGTCATCGGCGTGGTCGCCAACGTCGTCCACGTCGCGTTGAACCGGGCGCTGATCCTGGGCGCGTTCGGGGTGATCCCCGCGATGGGGGCGCGCGGCGCGGGGGTGAGCACCGCCGTGACGTTCGCGATCGAGGCGGCGCTCGCCACGCTGGCGCTCACGAGCCGCGCGCGCGGCGTCTCGCTTCGAGCGGACGTCGTGTCGCCGGGCGCGGCGGCGGGCTCCGGCGCGGCGGCGGGGGCCGGCGCGGCGTCGGCGGGCTCCGCGTCGGCGGCGGGGGCCGTGTCGCGCGCCGTGAAGGGCGAGGCGCGAGAGCTCGTGAGGGTCGGCGTCCCGGCCTTCCTCGAGCGGGTCATCTATCACGTGGGGTTCATGGTCTACGCGTTCGTCGTCGTGCGCCTCGGCGACGCGGCGATGGCCGCGAACCAGTCGCTCATCAGCGTGGAGTCCATCTGCTTCCTCTCGGCGGACGGCTTCGGCGTCGCCGCGGCCGCGCTCGTGGCGCAGAAGCTCGGCGCAGGCAAGCCGGACGAGGCGAGGAGCGCGGCGTGGATCGCCGCGCGCTACGCCGTCCTCACGCTCACGTCGTTCGGCCTCGGCGCGCTGGCGCTCCGCGACGTGATCCTGCCGATCTTCTCGGACGACGCGCAGGTGACGGCGATCGGCCGCTCCGCGATGCCCGTGCTCGCCGTCGCGCAGCCCTTCATGGCGACCGGGCTCGTGCTCGCGCAGGCCCTCCGCGGCGCTGGGAAGACGCGGCAGGCGCTGGGCGTGAGCATGCTCGGCGCGGTGTTCGTGCGGCTGACGGCGACGTGGCTCTTCACGATCGTCGCGGGCCTCGGCCTCGTCGGGGTGTGGATGGGATCGACGACCGACTGGTTCGTGCGCGCGGCGATCCTCGTGACGCTCTTCCGTCGGCCGCCGGCGGCGCGCCCTCCGCGGAGCGCGCCTCTGATAGAGTGACGCTCATGCGCACGTCGCTCGCTTGCCTGCTCTCCGCCGCGTCGCTGGCGTTCGTCCTCGCGTGCTCGACCGAGGACGCCACGACGCCGCCCGCCGCCGCGGACGACGGCGAGGTCGAGGACGGCGAGGACGCCGCGGCCGGCGACGACGACGGCGGGACGAGCCCCGGCGACGCGGCTCCGGCCCGGGGGACGCGCGTGGAGGCGACGATCAACGAGGTCTCGCGCGCGCTCGATCGCGCGCAGTACGGCCTGACGGAGGAGGGCGAGACGGAGACGCTGTACCTCGAGGCGCACGAGGGCGGCGTCGAGGAGTGTCCGGAGAAGGAGACCCCGAAGCGGACGCTCATCGTGAGCGGGGTCCCGAAGGGCGAGCCGGGCGCGCGCTTCACGAAGAGCGACGGCGTCAGCGTCACGCTCTTCGACTTCGCGGGCGACCAGATCGACGCTCCCAAGCCGTTCACGACGGCGACCGACGTGAACGTCACGATCGTCGCGATCGACGGCGAGACGTCGGTCGAGATCGAGGTCGACGCCACCTTCGCCGAAGGGACGGCGAAGGGGCGCGTCTACGCGACGTACTGCGCGGCGATGTCCCAGTAGCGCCGCGCGTCGGCGCCTCCGGGGCGCGGCCCGCGAGGGCGCCGCGCCGCGGAATCAACGAGCGAGAAGCTCGATCGAAATTCAGCTCGCGAAGCGAGCGCCGCGTGGGGTGGGGCCCCGAAGGCCCCGCGCTTCTTCGGGGCGGGGTGCGCGTGCCGCCCCGTGACGACGAGGAGCTCGTCGGGGCCGAGCATGATTTCGAGCCGTGCTCGGCCCCTTCAGCGGTACGGGCGCGCGCGCCCCTCGAGCTTCATCCGCGCCGTGCGGACGCCGAAGAGCTCGTCGCCGTCCGGCGAGAGGATGGGCCCGAGCAGCGCGCTCGCGAGGATGGCCGCGAGGGTGAGCGCGACGCGGTCGTCGTCCGACTCGCGGACGACGAGCCACACGGTGGGGCACCGGTGGGCGAGGAGCGCCATCCCGTGGGTGGCCTGGGCCCGCTCGGCCGCCTCGGCGGCGGCGTGGTCGGCCGGCGCCGTCGGCCGCGCGAAGCAGAGCCGGGTCCCCGACGCGGCGCCGTCGTCGCTCGCGAGCACGATCCGCGCGGCGTCGGTCGTCGGCGGCGCGTCGCGGTAGGCCTTGTCGACCGTGAGCCCCAGCTTGGTGTCGAAGAAGCGCGCGGCGTGCGCCTTGAGCGCCGCGACGTCGAGCGCGGCGTCGCTCCGCTGGGCGAAGACGGTGTAGCCCGCGCTCCGCTCCGGCGACGCGAGCGCGCCGATCCGGAGGACGCCGCCGGGATCGAGGAGCTCGCGAAAGCGTTCTTCGCCGACGACGCTCACGAGCGGTACGATACGGCATGCCCGAACCCGGGGCCACGTCGCTCATCGATACGCACTGCCACCTCGATCCGCAGTACTTCCCGAGCGGTCCGGACGAGGCCCTCGCGCGCGCCGCCGCGGTCGGCGTCCGCGGCTTCGTCGTCATCGGCGTCGGACGCGACCTCGCTCCGGCGCGCGCCGCGGTCGAGCTCGCGCGGCGCTTGCCCGATCGGATCGGCTCGGCCGTGGGCGTCCACCCGCACGACGCCGTCATCCTCGACGACGCCGCGTACGCCGAGCTCGCCGCGCTCGCGCGGGAGCCCGAGGTGCTCGCCGTCGGGGAGATCGGCCTCGACTACCACTACGACCACTCGCCTCGAGCGCTCCAGCGCGAGGTCTTCGCGCGCCTCGTGCACCTCGCGCGCGACGTCGACAAGCCGATCGTGGTGCACACGCGCAGCGCGCCGGCCGACACGCTCGAGATCCTCGAGCGCGAGGGCGCGCGCGACGTGGGCGGCGTCATCCATTGCTTCAGCGAGGACCGCGCGTTCGCCGAGCGCGCGCTGAACCTCGGCTTCGACCTGTCGTTCTCCGGGATCGTGACCTTCAAGAGCTCCTCGGCGATCCAGGACGTCGCGGCGTGGGCGCCGGCGGATCGCATCCTCGTCGAGACCGACAGCCCGTACCTGGCGCCGGTGCCGCTGCGGGGCAAGCCGTGCGAGCCGGCCTTCGTCGTCCACACGGCCCGCCGCGTGGCGGAGCTCCGCGGCGTGCCGTTCGAGGCGCTCTGCGAGGCGACGTCGGCGAACGCCGAGCGCAGGTTCCGGCGGAGATTCGCCCCCGGATGAGCTGCCCGGCGCACGCTGTGTGCTTACATCGACCTTGGGCCGTCGCCGTCCAACGGTATGGCTCCGCGGCACGATGACGTACGATCGACGGTAGGGACCTTGGCGGAACGACGCAGAAACCTCGAGCCCGCGAAGGCGACCTGGTCGATCGTCGGGTCGCTCGTCGCGCACGTGATCGCCGTCGGCGGCGTCGGGTGGGGCGCGTACCGCTCGCTCGCGGCCAAGGAGGCGCGCGAGGCCGAGCGCCGCGCGGTGGAGGCGCCGACGGCGGTGATCGCGATCGAGCTGCCGGGCGTCTCCGAGGGGACGTTGATCGCCGATCGTGAGGTCGTCCCCGAGGGCACCGCGCCGTCGGTCTACGGCGGCGCGACGGTCGCGCGCGTCGACACCGGATCGCCGGGCGCCGGCGGAGACGCCGCCGGCGCGCGCGCGACGAACCTCGCCGCGATGAACGACGCGATGAAGCTGGATCCGGATCCGACGAGCCGGCTCGATCGCGATCAGGTCCAGCGCCTCCGCACGGCCGCGCGGCGGACGACGCACGAGGACCGGCGCGCGACGACCCACCCGATGGAGCTCACGTTCCTCGCGACGGGCGGCGGCGAGCGGCCCGAGCGCTGTCCGGACGCGCGCTGATCCGAGCCGCGGTCGGGCTGGTCGCCCCGCGCGGCGTGATCGGCGGACACGTCGGCTCGGACGCGCCCGACGAGCGCGCGCGCCCGGGCGCCGGCGGGCGCCGACCGAGCCGGCCAGCTCCTGGCAGCCTGGCAAAGATGCGCGCACGGACGCGAGGGCGCTTAACACCGCAAGGCGGCGCGCGTCGCGCATGTGCGCCTGTCCGTCGCCGAGGGCGCCCGCCGACGATATCCCGGGGATCTCGAACGGACGCCCGATGACACCGCTTCCACAGCGATCAAGAGGTCGCGAGCACCGTCCAGAGCTTGATTCACGCGAGCGCCGCTGGCGGCGTCGCGGACGGCAGGAGCCGAGTGGTCACCGGCGCCCGTGATCCGGCGCCGGTGGTGGTCCTGTCGGGCGGCTCGGTCGCCAGGCCGCTCGGCTCCGGCGTGACGGCGATCCCGTCGACTGGAACACGAACGATCCGGCTGCTCCTCCCGTACTTCCGGCTCCACGCAAGGTCGATCCTCTCTGGGCCAACGCCTTCCCGAAGAGCGCGATGCTCGAGCTGAAGCAGGGCACGGTCATCCTCGAGCTCACCATCGCCGCCGACGGCACCGCGAAGGTCACCTGGCCGCCCGTCCGTCCGAGCGGATCGACATCGCATCTGCGCCGACGTTTCTTCCGGAGAGCCAGCTCGTTCGGATCCGCCTCGCCGCGCTGCGGAAGCCGGGCGCACGTCGTCGATCCAGGCGCTGCCCGTCGCGAAGAACCCGGATCGTGAAGTGAGGCCGTCCGGCGGAGGGCGTCAGGCGCCGGGCGTCGAGGCTCGCCGCGATGGTTCCGGATTCGCTGCGGCTCGCTCGGCGATTCCATGACGTAGCGGTCGCGCCGCCTCGCGCGAGTAGCCGGTGGCACACCGGAAACCCGTGGATTTGGTGTCGGCACATGCCTTGCGTGGAACGGCCGGGGGCCGCTGCGCCTGCGCGTCACGATGCGGAGAGGTCTTCGGGAGCATGATTCCCGAGAGGTCTGCTAAAGCGTGAGCTCGAGAAGGTCTGGCGACATGATTCCGGGAGAGGTCTGGCAGCATGAAGAGGTTTGCTATGCGTCGAATTCCTTCATGCGCAGCTCGCGTGTGCCGCGGCTGCTCGTCGTTCCGCCGGCCGTCGTCGGCGCGTGCGGGAGCGACGCGAGATAATGGCGGCGCGCCGGGGTCGGCGGACGGCGGGGATGACGCCTGGCGACGCCGCGCCGCCGCCGGAGACCGAGTGACTATGGAGGCCGGTGTGGAGGCCGGACGCCCGAAGGAGGCGGACCACCGCGTGCGTGCGGTGCCTGCGCGTGCGCGCGATCCCGGCTTCTGCGACGCCGTCGGACGGAGGCGGGATCTGGCGCGAGCGGACGACGCGTGCGACGCCGACGGCGGCGGCCGCTGCGACGCTCCGACGTGCCTCCCGTCCGGCTCGCTGGGCGCCCGCTGCACCTACGACGCGTGCACGAAGGACGACGACTGCGGACCGTCGGGCGTCTGCGGATGCGGCGTCGGCTTCGCCGGCCAGAACGTCTGCCTCGGACAGAGCACGTGCCGGACCGACGACGACTGCGGCGCGTCTCGGATCTGCGCGTGGAGCCATCCGTGCACGCTCATGGTCGAGGGCGAGCTCTGCACGTATTGCAACGCGCCGGTCGTCGACGGCACCGAGACGGCCGGACCCGCGAACGGGGGCTCGATGTCGGCTTGCATCGACGCCGAGCGATCTGCCGCCCCGGCGCGACACCTGATTAGCGGTCCGCGCGTTTGCTCCTACTTTCCAGCGCGCAGCTCGGCACTGACTTCAGTTCGTAGGCCGCAGCCGGGCGCCGGTTGCGTTTCGAGCTGAAGCTGGCCCGCAGTTTACTGAAGCTCAGCGCCGGAGGAGGGAGAGAGCCGGAGACAAAGCAGCTCGCACGCGAGGTTGAGCCCCTCTGACAAAGGGCGGCCCGACGTGCGCGTGTCTCCGGATCTCCCAGTGCTCACCCGTTGCAGCCCGCTTCACATCGAGGAGCATCGCCCCGGCCTCCGCTGGCTCAGATTGGAGCCGATCACCCCGGAGGTCGACCCCGTTCCTGGCGGCGGCCCGGCGCCACGCCCATTGGAAACGGGGCGCTGCGCGCGAGGCCGATGACGGCGATCAGGTCGGGCGGCAGGCCCTCGAGCGTCGCCCGGAGGTCCAGGTGACCGCCTTCGTCGGGAGCCCGCGCGATCAGGGTCTCGTGATCTCGCGGACGGCCAGCCTGACGCGTGCGCGCCGATCGCCGTGCCGAGGGCGAGAGGTCCGCCCGCGTTCGTCCTGCCCTGACTGATGCACGAGATCCGTGAGGGTCCGAGCCTGCGTGGCTCAGGTCGCGCGAGGTGAGACTCGATGGCAGTGGCGCGACGAAGGGCTCGGGCGTCGCCGCCAGCGAGTTTCATGAGGAGCTTTCTGGCGCGTCGCGGTCGTCGTTATGGCGGAGCGCGATGGCGACGCTGGCGCGCACCCTGGTTTGTCGTCGCTCGAGGCCAGGAGCGCCCGCCTGCGCGGGGTGCTCCAGGGTTGCCGACCGCCATCACGAGGACGACGTGGTCCGGCGTGCTCTTCTTCGAGAGAGGTCCCGCGCGCGCGGTCGAGGAGCGCAATGAGCCTCTTCCTCGGCGGTCGTGTCACCGGTCTTGCGGAGCCGGGCCTGCGTGACGGCGCCGCGGGTCACGAGCGCCGCAGCGAGCGCCGTGTCGCCCGATGACGACGCCTTGCGCTCGAGCTCGCGGATGTACGCGAGCGCGTCCGTCGTCGGGCGCACGACGAGCGGCGCTGCACGAGCTGACGATGCGCTTCGGGATCGTGCGTCGCGCCGGAGGGCTGTCGAGCATTCTCATCAATGCGGCCTGCCTCCTTCGAGCCCGCGTCACGAGCACGTCGAAGACGATAGCTCTTCGCGCGCGCCGACTGGTCGCGCGCGAACATGGCCTCGAGCGTCTCGCACTCTTTCGGGTTCAGTCGGAGGAACGCGGCCGCCTTCGCGGAGCGTTTGCGTCGGGCGCCGCCCGGTGGCGTAGGTCGCGACGAGCGCCGCGAGATCCTTCCGCCGAACGAGCCGACGAGCGCCAGGCTCGCCCGCTCGTCGCTCGTCGTCCTCGGGTGGATGCGGTAGGATCGCGGAAGCCTCTCGTCGCCGCCGAAGAGCGATTCGCGTGCGCTTCTCGACGACGAGAGGGATATCTGGGTCGCGGCGGCGAATCAGCCTTCCTGCGCGTGCGCGACGCGCACGTCCACGTCCGGTGATTTTCGGAGAGCACGCAAGCCGTCTCGCGTGAACGTCAACCGCGTGAACCGTTCGCTGTCGGGGGCGTGCTTGATAACCACGGCGTGAACTCGTGTAGCCGCGTCAGTCCCGCCGACGACGTACTGATCGCCGGTGCGCTCGTAGCGGTAGTCGCCGAGCGCCTTGCCGATCGTCGCTGGCTCTTCCGCCGTCCAGGTGATCGCGTCGTCCTTTCGGCGAGCTCGAACGTCAGCTCGGTCGCGAGGGCTCTTCATGACATCGCCGAGCATCGCGTGCGCGTCTGCTGGCGTGCGCATGGAGACGAGCCGCCCGCGGTCGTCCACCTCGAGGGCGACGCTCTGCCCTCGAGCGCCGTCCGGACCGCCTCAGCGTTCGGCATCGTGCCGTCCGCTCCCGTTCTCGACGGAGCAACCCTGCCGTCTTGATGCCCTCGAGCGAGGCGAGTAACGTCGTCTCGTGCTGCGAGACCTTGGCGACCTTTGAGGACGAGCACGGCGTCGAGCTCGGCGCCGCTTCAGGCCATTCGCTCCGGCGGACCCTACCGCCTGGCGGAGACGAGCATCTGCGTCTTCCACGAGAGCTCGTAGCGGAGCGCGCCGCCGATGGGCCACTTCGTCCGGAAGCCGATCTCCGCCGCCGTCGCGCCGTGGCTGGCCGAGGGCGGCGTCGCGCACGCAGCCGACAGGGCGCCCGCCGTGGTCAGCGTCAGAGGGCGGCGGCGGTCCAGATCCATCGCTTACGGTTCATCGTCGAAATCTCCTTCGGTTCGTCGCATATCGCGCTGGTTCGTGACGCTGCAGGCTGGAGGGGGCGCGACGGTCGGCCGCGCCCCCTCCGCTCGGCGGCGGCCTCAGAAGGTGCTGAGGCGCGTGCGCGCTTGGATCGGCTCGAAGAGGTCGACCGTGCCGAGGTTGATTCCCCGGCCACGACACGAGCTCGTGGCACCGCAGAACACGGTGAAACGCCGCAGACGTCGACGTTGCCGGCGAGCGTGCTCTCATCGCGAGCTTGCCGGTCATGTTGAACTCGATTTCGGCGGCGGCTGGGTCATGCCGCCCGGCTTCGGGAGTGACGATGCCGCTGTTGACGACGACGGGGGACGTCGGCGCGGGATGAGGTCGGCCTCGACCCGAGCCCACCTTCGAGGATGCCGAGCCAGCTCCCGGGCGGAGCCGAACAGCGCGGCCTTCGCGTACGGATCGAGTCGCGTGTCGGTAGCCGAGCACTGGTTTTCCGTTGCACGAGTCGGGCTGGGGCGCGTCTGTCTCGAGCAAGAACGTGTCACGCCCGCCGCGAGCTCGACGCCTGCCTTGATCGTGACGAAGAAGCCGTACGGGAGCGGGTACGTCGAGCGGAAGATGGTGTACCCTTCTTCTCGTGTTTCGACAGCGAGAGCGAGGTTGAGATCGGTCACCCGGGCGCGATGATCTGTTTGCCGACGACGATGAACTTTCGATAGAAGCTCGCCTCGCCCTGGTCTTTGGGTGTTGACGCGCACGTTCGCGGCGGCGTCGACGATGTCCTTCGTAGAGGGCCGACGCCCAGGCGCGGAAGTTCGCCCCTGCGTTGAAGTCCATACGGTAGATGGCGCCCTCGTCGGTGCGCTCCTGACGCACGTTGGTGCGCGCCGACGCGGTAGGTGTATGCCGCCGCCGAACGCCTCGTCCGAGCCGAAGGCGACGCGATCGCCCTTCCTCCTCGCCGAAGTACTGCACGCGGCTCGACAGCACGTTCTCGCGCGGAGCAGGAAGGACGCGCGAGAGGTCACGTTGCGCCTCAAAGTACTCCCCATCGACCGGGCGGTCCTCCGAACAAGATCGGGACGGTGGAGAAGTCTCCGTTCGTCCAGCGCATGCACTGTTGTACGCAGTCGCTCGCTCGGCCATGTAGTGCGCCGTCTTGTGGAAGCGGTCGTTGAACATCGACGGCCTCAGTCGCAGCGCCGTAGTAGTTCGTGTCGAAGCAACCTGGGTTGTCACGTGACAGCTCGTCGAGGACGATGTTCGTGACATTGCAGGCGAGCTGTCGGTAGGGGCCCGGGCCCTTCGGCGTCGCAAACGAGTCGAGGCGTTCCGCCTGTCGTGTGTCGCCGACCGGGGATCGACGCTCCACCGGTTGAAGAGCTCCACGCCGAGCGGTCCGAACGCGTCGAGCCACGTCGACGGCATGATGGTCGGGTCGGGGTTCGCGGGCGCAGGGGTGGTGGTGCTCGGCGCCGCTGCCCCAGGGCAAGGGCGCGGGGTGTGCCGCCGTTGCCGGCGTCGTTCCTCCTGGGCCGCTGGTCGCGTCGCGTCGCCGCCAGAAGACGCTCGAGACGCCGACCTCCTGCGAGAGGAAGCCGCCCACGCTGATCGCGCCCGTCGGGATGAGCGTCGACCGTCGGATCGATGCGGAACGCTGGTTCGCGAAGACGCTGGATCGCGCTCGTCCGAGCCCTGGGTCGATGAGAGCACCTTGGTGTGGATCCACGGTCGCCCTCACGCTCTCCAGGAATCCGAGCTGGCGAAGCTTGGGGGAGGTCCCAGCAACCGCGCCTGGCTGCTGGCATGCGCGCATGACTCGGTCGCGGTATAGCCCGGTACGCCGACTGAACTCGTCGATGCGCGCTTGCGGTGGGCGAGGCCTCCGGGAGCGGGACGTCCTGCTCGTCGTGCGGAGCGCTCGGTGTAGCCGAACTCGTCGGCGAAGCCGCGCACGATGGGCGGCCCCTCGGCGGTCCTGTCCCCCAGCGGTGGTAGTTGAGTCTCCGCGTGACTTCGCGATCGTCGTCGAGGGTGGCCGCCCACTGCGGGTGCGTCGCCGCGAGCGCCGCGCGTACGTGCGGCGTGAGGAACATTACGCCGGGGTAGAACGCGCGTTCTTTCGACGACCGCCGCTGGGCGGAGCCCGGGAGCGTCGTGCCGAAGTGACTTTGCTGCGGTCGGCGATGCCCGACTGCGCGGGTTCGCCGGGGCCTTTGCGTAGCCATGTCGACCACGCAGCCCTTGTCGTTCTTGCACGAGTTCGCCGTGTCGACGAAGTGCATGTAGTCGAGGTACTTCGTACGTATATCGTCGCACGACGCGATTTTGCGCCGGGGCTCCCACCGCGGGCTTCGCGTGGTGGGAACATTTGACGTCGACGTCCTTGTCCTGCGCGAGGACTTGCGCGCGGATCCTCCTTGCCCCTCGTAGCTGTTCGGGAGGCTCGCCGCGAGGTCCAGCGCGCGCCGGAGCCGGTTTCGCCGTGCGACCCGACGATCGCAAGCGGCGGTCATCGAGGCTCTGATACTGGCGAATCTCTCGCGCGTGAACGCTGCCTGGAAGCCGTCGGCGTACCGGCGCGCATTCCTGCTGCTTCCTGCGGCACCCGAGGTACGCCTCGTTCCTGCAGTTGTCGGCGCAGGGGGGAAAGAAGCAGCTGATCTCTCCGCGTTGAGCTCCTCGCCCTTGGTGATCCTTCCGGCGGCTCGCGCTCGCTTGTGAGATCGACGCCATGACGGCGATCCCTGCCACGGACATGGCGGGCGCCAAGAGCAGTTAACATCGCCCACGGGACGGACGCTCGGAACTCTCGGACATGTGGAAATGCTCTCCTTCTCTTTCGGTCCGGCGTCTCAATGGTACGAGCGCGTCGATAAGCAGAGGCCAGCGCGCAGCGCGCGGCGGAACGGCGTCGCGCGCGATCTCTCGCTGCTTTGCGGGGATCGCGACAGCGTCTCGTTCCCAGGTCGGCACCCGGGCCGGCACGCGTCGACACGCTCGCTCATGCTCAAAGGCGTGATCGCGCGTTGCACGGCTCGAGCGGCGCGTGTCGCGACGTCGAGCGCACCTTTGGCCCTGCGGAGGAAGCGCACCGCGTGCCGTGTCGCTCGGCGAGGCGAACGTGACGCTGGCCGGAGCTGCGGGCGCGCGAGCGCCGCCGCGAAGGAGCCCGGCGTCCCCGCTGGCGATTCACGACGCTTGCCGCTGAGGCACGGGCCGGTTTATAGATCGCGTCCTTCAGCCATGACCCGACCGCCGGAGTAGCTCAGCGTTGGTTAGAGCGGGTGCCATACGCGCCAGGTCGGGGTTCGACTCTCCTCCGGCACTGAATTTCGCGGATTTTGCCTCTCATAGCCCGCGAGCGGACTTCGGGTCGGACTTCCAATCCTTTTCGACTCCGGATCGACGTCGGTGCGGTTTCGACAGTGGTCGCCGCTCTGGTGACGGCAAGTCGATGGACCTCCGACGGGTCCGGAGGGCGCGCTGAGCTCGTCGGCGGTCAGCTGCAAATGCGTCCCGGTACGGGTCGGATGGCTTGAACGCGCCCGGCCTGACGCCTCCGCCGTATATCCCAGACGGTCGTGTCGACGCCGATGACGGTGACCTCGAGGGCGTTGTCGCAAGGAGCATCCTCGAGGCCCGTCGCGGATTCCTGACGGCGGCGAGGACTCTCCCTCACACCGGGGCGAGATCGGCCGTCAGCGCCGAAAGGTGATCGGAACGTTGAGCGTCGAACCTCCTCCCGGCGGCGCAAAGCGGCGCTGCTGACCACGTCCAGGAGACAGGCCTCGACCCGGCGGAGAGTCCCTCGCGGCTGATCGTCCTCGTCGACGTGACTCGCCGGCGTCGAACCTTGGCGGAGAGGAGCACGCGCCCTTGCAGCCGCCAATCCGTGCCTGTAGCCCCGCCTTGTAGCAAGCTAGAAAATCCCGGACGGAGCTCCGCGACGACCTCGTCAGCATCCCACACCGGCATGGCTGGGCCCAGCATCCTGCTGTTGCCGGTCCGTCTGTGGCCTTGCGATCCGCGGCGCCGCCATCTGCCGCGCCTCCCCGCGACGGAGACGTCGGTGCCCGGCGGAGCAACGCGCCGCGCGAACGGACGCGGGGAAGCAGGTTCGCCTCCACAAAGCGAGCAGAGTCGACAGACGGCGACTCGTGGGGGAGGAGGGTGTCGCGCGCGAAGACGGCACATGCGGATGGCTCCGGAGATTCTGCTGCGTCCAGCTCCGGAGCCCTGCGGATCCTCGAAAGCGACGCACGATGAAATCAGCGCAATAGCGCAAACCCGATCAAATCGGCGACGTTGCCGCTGCTCATTCGACACGAGATCCAGGTCCAGACAGTGCTGCGAGGCGAGACACGTCGCGCGCGTCGCGCGTCGTTGTCGCCGGTTGTGGCGGTCTTCGACAACCGCTCGGTTCTTCCGCAGGTCGAGCTCGGGGCTCGTTGCCGGCTCGCGAGTTCATGCTGTCGGCTCGCGAGGGCCTGCCGTCGGCTCACAGTGAGGGCTCGCTGTCGGCTCGCGGCGCGAGTCGTCAGGGCGAGCGGCCGAGGTCGGATTGACGGCATTGCGGGCGAAGTCGCGCCCGTGTCAGCGTGTGCCAGCGCGATCGCGTCGTCGGGGCGACCGGAGGCGATGGACGCGCATTTCCGCGTGTTTCGACCGTGTCGCGCGGACTCGGGTGCGCGCGCGCGTTAGCCTGATGCCGCTCGGGCCCGCGCATCATGGGCCTACCGACCGGGACTACCGCCGCCTCCTGCTCTTCTTCGCTCCTTCGCCTCGCTGCTGGCTCGCTCGTGGAGGTCCGCGCCGACGCGTGCACGCCGCGACA
The DNA here is from genome assembly GCA_019637105.1 of Labilithrix sp. GTDB lineage: Bacteria > Myxococcota_A > Polyangia > Polyangiales > Polyangiaceae > Labilithrix. The sequence continues at coordinate 3,674 of JAHBWF010000111.1, read as the reverse complement.
CTCCGGAGACGATCGAATGCGCCGCGGACGGGAGAGAGCCTGCCGGCGTCGGCGCCCGGGATCGTGGTGCGCGGGGAGGAGGCATCGACCTCCGCCTCTTCGACGCCGCCGACGAACCCGTCGCGGGGCGCCCGCGAAGTCGGTCACCGGACCTGCTTCGCGCCGACCGCCCCGCTCGCTCCGGGCAGCTACACGCTTCGCTACTGAGCCATCGGGCCTGACGACGCCGATCCACCGCTCACGCTCGAGAGCGTGTTCACGGTCACCGCGGCGCGGGCGCTGCCGACGACGACCGGGACGTTGACCGTCGCCGCGACCGATCGCGCGACCCGATCGGTCACGACGTCGGCCGGGAGCTGCGTCGAGGAGGCCGACGTCGCGATGGTCCGCCTCGCGCTCGAGCCCGACGCGGGGCTCGCGCCGTACGCGGCGGTCGTCGCGTGGGAGACGAAGGTCGACGGACACTACTGGTACCAGGGGCTGGGCACGCTCGACGCGAGCGAGGGCGCGCGCACGGTCCTCAACCTCTTCACGGCGTGCGACGGCGGCGGGTCGCACTCCGCGACAACGGGGTCAAGGCGGGCGCGCACGACGTCGAGCCACGCCGATCGTCGTCGGCAGCGCCGCGACGATCGCGCCCGCCAAGCTCCGCGTGACTTGGTCTCGTGCGGGCCCGACAACGGCGTGAACCACCCCGCGACCGTCGACGACGACGCCGCGGTAGACGGAGGGGGGCGGGGGTGGTGATACAGGTGATCGGAACGGCCGCGCCTGCCAGCGAGCCGCCTGCCTCGCGCGCCGCCGACGCGAGCGACTCCGCTGCAGCAATGGCCCCGGCGATCGGAGGCCGTCGATGCTCGCCTGCTCGCCGCCGTCGCGCTCGCGCCGCGGTCACGCGCCGTCGACGCTCGCGTCGCTCGCGTTCGCCGCCGTCGCGTTCGCCGTCGCGCGTCGTCGCCCGCGCCGCGCGCGCTGAGTCGCGCGCCCTTCACGTCGCGCCGGCGTCCTTCGCCTCGCGCGGGAGCTTCGTCGCGCCGCGCGCGGCGTTGGCCATGACCTTGGCGAGCTCGCGCAGGGCGCCGCCGAGAGGAGCCACCTTGCGCCACGCGAGGCAGATCGTGCGGCCCTGCGGGCGCCCGGCGAGCGGGCGGACGGCGAGCTGGCCGCGCCGGTTCTCGACGTCGACGGCGACGCTGGGGAGGAGCGTGACGCCCGCGCCCGACGAGACCATCTGGACGAGCGTCGCGAGGCTGGTGGCGCGGAGATCGGTCTCGGCCGCGCCGGCGCGCTGGCAGAGGCTGAGCGCCTGCGTCCGGAGGCAGTGGCCGTCCTCGAGCAAGAGCACCGGCTGGTCCTCGAGGTCGCCGAGCGAGACGGCGCGCTTGCGCGCGAGCGGGTGCGCGCGCGGCACCGCGGCGACGAACGGATCCTCGAGGACCGTCGCGTGCTCGAGGTCGTCCATCCCGTCGACCAGCGCGAGCAAGCCCGCGTCGAGCGCGCCCGCGCGGAGGTCCGCGAGCAGCTCGTCGGTCTTCTCCTCGACGAGCGCCAGGCGCAAGCGCGGCCATCGCGTCGCGATCGCGGGCGTGACGAAGGGCAGGAGGTAGGGAGCGACGGTAGGGATGACGCCGACGCGGAGCGTGCCGGCGAACGGATCCGCCGCCTCGGCCGCGGCGGCGACGAGGTCGTCCACCTCCACGAGCACGCGGCGCGCGTGGGCGACGACCGCCGCGCCCGCCGCCGTGACGAGGACGCGGCGTTTGTCGCGCTCGAAGACGCGCACGCCGAGGACCTCCTCGAGCTTCTGCACCTGGGAGCTCAGCGTCGGCTGCGACACGCCGCAGCGCTCGGCCGCGCGGTGGAATCCGAGCGTGTCGGCGACCGCGACGACATATTGGAGCTGGCGGATGGAGAGGTCATGCGCCGCGACGCTCATGGTAGGCATAGACTATCACGAGCTTAGATATTTCGTGTTGGGCGAATCAAGCTCGGCGCCGTAGGTTGGGTGAGCCATGAACGAGACAGCGACGCGAACGGTGGACGTAGCGGTGATCGGAGCCGGCACGGCGGGCCTCGCGGCCTACCGCGCCGCGCGCAAGCTCGGCAAGGACACGGTGCTGATCGAGGCCGGCGCTCACGGCACGACGTGTGCGCGCGTCGGGTGCATGCCGAGCAAGCTCCTGATCGCGGCCGCGGAGGCCGCGCACCACGCGACGCACGCCGAGCCCTTCGGCGTGAGCGCGACCGTCGCGGTCGACGGACGCGCCGTGATGGCGCGCGTGCGGCGCGAGCGCGACCGGTTCGTCGGCTTCGTGCTCGAGGGCGTCGACGGCATCCCGGCGGAGCACCACATCACCGGGCGGGCGCGCTTCGTCGGACCGAACGCGCTCGACGTCGACGGTACGCGCGTCGAGGCGACGTCGATCGTGATCGCGACCGGATCGTCGCCGTTCATCCCGCCGATGTTCGACGCGATCCGCGATCGGCTGATCGTCAACGACGACGTCTTCGCGTGGGACGATCTCCCGCGATCGGTCGCGGTCTTCGGCGCGGGCGTCATCGGGCTCGAGCTCGGGCAGGCGCTGCATCGCCTGGGCGTGCGCGTCCGCGTCTTCGGCAAGGGCAACACGGTGGGGCCGCTCGGCGATCCGGCCGTGAAGGCCGCGGCCGCGGCCGCGCTGCGGGAGGAGCTCGACGTCGACTTCGACGCGAAGGTCCGCGCCGCCCTGCCCGAGGGGGAGACCGGCGTGGCCGTGCGCTTCGTCGACGCCGAGGGCAACGAGCGCGTCGAGCACTTCGAGGCCGCGCTGATCGCGGCCGGCCGGCGCCCGAACGTCGCGAGCCTCGACGTCGAGCGCGCCGGGATCGGCCCGTCCGCCAAGATCGATCGGGCGACGCTCCGCTGGGGCGACACGCACGTGTTCGTCGCCGGGGACGCGAACGACGACGTCCCGCTCCTGCACGAGGCGGCCGACGAGGGGACGATCGCGGGCGAGAACGCGGCGCGCTTCCCCGACGTCCGGCCGGGTCGGCGCCGGACGCCGCTCGCGATCGCGTTCACGGAGCCTGCGCTCGCGGTGGTCGGGGGCGGCTTCCGCGCCGCCTCCGCGCGCGGCGCGTTCGTCGCGGGCGAGGTCGACTTCGGCAACCAGGGGCGCAGCCGGATCATCCTGCAGAACAAGGGCATGGCGCGGCTGTACGCCGACCCGACCTCGCGCCGCTTCCTCGGCGCGGAGATCGCGGGGCCTCGCGCCGAGCACCTCGCCCACCTCCTGGCCTGGGCGCACCAGGCCGGGCTGACGATCGATCAGATGCTCGCGATGCCGTTCTACCACCCGGTGGTGGAGGAGGGGCTCCGCACGGCGCTCCGTGACGTCGCCGCGAAGCTCGACGGCGGAGCCGTCCGGTCCACCGACGCGTAGCTCGAGTCCGCAGAGAAGGAAGAGAAGAGAGGAGAAGTCGAGATGAAGAACATGGAAGGTCAGAAGATCCCCGACGTCACGTTCCGGACGCGCGAAGGCGCGCAGTGGAAGGACGTCACGACGAAGGAGCTGTTCGGCGGCAAGAAGGTCGTCGTCTTCGCGCTCCCAGGCGCGTTCACGCCGACGTGCTCGTCGGCCCACGTGCCGCGCTACAACGAGCTCGCGCCCGCGCTCGCGGCGCGCGGCGTCGAC
>JAHBWF010000110.1 GCA_019637105.1 Labilithrix sp. | reverse complement strand
CGCGGCCGTCCGCGTGACCGACGCGCCGTCGCTCGAGGCCGACGCGCGGAAGCGCGCGGTCACCTCGACGACGTCGGCGACGAAGCGCTCGGCGCCCGGGGCGCGGACGCGGAGATCGGCCACGACGAGGCGGCGCGCGCCGTTCACCATGTCCGCGAGCGAGACCACGACGCCCTCGCGCGTGAAGCGCGTGTCCTCGTGGCCGACGAAGCGGGCGATCTCCACCCCGGCGGCCGGCGTCACGACCAGCTCGATCCCCGTCGCCACGACGTCCCCCTGCGCGCCGAGCGCCCGCGCGAACGAGCGCGCGCAGACGGACGGATCGTGGACGAGCTCGTAGCCGCCGCCGCCGGCCTCGCCGATCGCGGAGAGCACGTCCTCGCAGTGGTCGAGCCCGTAGCCCAACGAGAAGAACGAGATCGCCGGGCGGTGCCGGCGCACGATCTCGCGGAGCGCCTCCGCCGTGTGCGCGCCCACGTTGGGAGCGCCGTCGGACAGGAGGACGACGCCGCGCCGCGTCGTCGCAGGCGCGTCGGCGAGCATCTCCGCGGCGCGCTCGAGCCCGGCCTCGATGTTGGTCCCGCGATCGGCGACGAGGCGCCCGACCCGAGCGCGGACGAGCCGCTTGCCCGCCGCGTCGACGCGCACGGGCTCGACGACGCGCGCGGCGTCGTCCGAAAACGCCACGATCCCGACCTCGTCCGCCGGAGCGCCGTCGCGCTCGCCGCCGAGCGCGTCCAGGAGGCGATCGACGGAGCGGATCACGTGCTCGAGCGGCTCCCCCTTCATCGACGCCGAGACGTCGAGCGCGAGGATCGTCCGCGCGGGCGGCCGCGCGCCCTCGACCGGCGCCCCGGACGCCGCGAGCTCGACCGCGACCGCGCAGCGGCCGTCCTCGTCGGGGCGAAGAGACGAGCGATCGAGCCAGACGGAAAGCGCGAGCGGCATGGTCGTTTCTCCGCCCCCGAGTGTAGCTCCCGACGCGGATCGTGGCCGGGACTGATGAATATGACTTTCAATTTCACCTCAAGGGGGAGTATCCTCGCGCCATGGCGTCCGGAGCGGTGCGGCGAACGAGTCGTCGAGGTGCAGGCGGCTGGACGAACCGTCGGCTTCCACGTGGGTGTGCGTCGGTGGCCGCGACGGCGTTCGCGGCGCTCCTGCTCTCCGGATGCGCGTCGAGGGACGCCGCCCCGCCGGCGAGCGGGACCGCGCACGGGACGGCGGCGGCGCCCGAGCCGTCGGCGAGCGCCTTCGGCGTCCTCGTGATGGCGCACGGCGGGACGCCGGAGTGGAACGAGGCCGTGCTCGTGGCGGTGAAGCCGCTGAAGGCGCGGTACGCGATCGAGGTCGCGTTCGGGATGGCCGACGCGGCGACGTTGCAAGAGGGCGTGCGCAAGCTCGAAGCGCAGAACGTCCGCAAGATCGGGGTCGTGCGCCTCTTCGTCAGCGGCGAGAGCTGGTTCGAGCAAACGGAGCAGATCTTCGGCCTGCGCCCCGGAGCGCCGGAGAGAGCCGGGAGCGACCACGCCGGGCACGCCGGCGCGGGACACGCGCACGCGGCGCACGCCGGACACGCCGGCGCAGAACACGCGGCGCACGCTGGCGCGGGGCACGCCGGACACGGCGAGCACTCGATGGAGTTCTTCCGCGTGGCCACGGGCGCGTCGTTCGCGCTCACGACGGAGGGGCTCGCCGACGCCCAGGAGATCGGCGCCGTGCTCGCCGATCGCGCCTCCGCCCTCAGCAAGACCCCCGCGCGCGAGGACGTCCTCATCCTCGCCCACGGCCCGGGCGACGACGCCGAGAACGAGCGCTGGCTCACCAAGCTCGACGCCCTCGCCGGCGCGGTGCGGGCGCGCGCTCCGTTCCGACGGGTGCAGGTCGAGACGCTCCGCGAGGACTGGCCGGAGAAGCGCGTCGCGGCCGAGAAGCGCATCCGCGCCTTCGTGGAGCGCGCCTCGCAGGAGGACGGCAAGGCGATCGTCATCCCCTTCCGCGTGCAGGGCTTCGGCCCCTACGCCGAGGTGCTCCAGGGGCTCGACTACGTCGCCGACCGCAAGGGCCTCATCCCGCACGCCGCCGTCTCGACCTGGATCGAGCGCCAGATCGCCGCCCTCGAGTCCGGCGCCTTCCGCGCGCCCCTCCCGCGCTGATCCTCCGCGCGCGCGGGGCGCCCGTCCCTCGCGACGCGTGCCTCGCAGCGTCCGTCACTCGCGCGCGCGTGGTCAGCCCTTCTCGATGCCGTACTTGCGGAGGTACGCGCGCACGTGGTGGCGCTCCATGCCGCTCTGCCGCGCCATCTCGCTGACGTTGCCCTTCGCTCCGCGCGCGAGCTGGCTGAAGTAGTCGCGCTCGAACGCCGCGATCGCTCCGCGCTTGGCCTCGGCGAACGCGGTCTGCGGGCGCTGGGGCCCGTCCCCGCCGGAGACGTCCCGCGCGAGCGTGAGGACGTCGTCGATCGCCTCGGGGCTGTCCGCGAGCGTCGCCGCGACCTCGACCACGTTCACGAGCTCGCGCACGTTGCCCGGCCAGTCGTACGAGCCGAGCCGCCGCTCGATCCAGTCGACCACGACCGAGGTCGCCTCCGGGCGGCGCGCTCGACGGCAGACCGCCTCGACGAGCGTCGGGAGATCGTCGAGCCGCTCGCGGAGCGCGGGGAGCTCCACGCGGACCTGCGCGATCCGGAAGTAGAGGTCGCTGCGGAAGCGGCCGGCGTTCATCTCGGCCGCGAGATCGCGCCGCGTCGCCGCGACGACGCGCACGTCGATCGGCTCGAAGGCGCTCCCGCCCACGCGCTTCACCTGGCGCTCCGCGAGCGCGCGGAGCAGCTTCGGCTGGATGTCGATCGGCAGCTCGCCGAGCTCGTCCAAGAACAGCGTGCCGCCGTGCGCCTCGGCGAGCGCGCCCTTCTTCCGCTCGGTGGCGCCGGTGAAGGAGCCCTTCTCGTGCCCGAACAGGAGGCTCTCGGCGAGCGACTGGGGGATCGAGCCGCAGTCGACGACGACGAACGGGCCGTTCTTGCGCTCGCCCGCCTGGTGGACGCTCCGCGCGACGACCTCCTTGCCCGTGCCCGTCTCGCCCAGGATGAGGATCGACAGCGGGGTCGCGGCCACCTTCTCGAGCACGCCGAAGAGGCGGCGCATCTTCGGCGACGAGCCGACGAGCTCGCCGAAGCGATCGGCGTAGCCGACGTCGACGCGCTGCTTGTTCGCGGGCTCGATCGTGATCCGGCTCTGCCCGACGACGAGCTCGGAGGTCGTGGTGATGACGCCCTCGCGCACGCGCAGGCCGCCGACGAACGTCCCGTTGGTGCTGCCGAGGTCACGCACGAGCACGCCCTCGTTCACCGCGCGCAGCTCGCAGTGGACCGCGCTGACCTCGGGGTCCGAGAGCCGGATCCCGGCGCCCTCGTCGCGACCGACGACCAGCGGATCGACGTCGACGGCGACCTCGACCCCGTCCTGCGTCCTCGCCACGCCTCCGCGGACGAACCAGTGGAGGACGCGGGCGCGCGTCGAACCTTGCGTCATCCTCCTGTCTTCGCACGACCTCTCGCGGCTGGGAAGGTGACGGAGCGTCGGCGCGCGCTGGTCGAGGCGGGCGGTCCGGTGGACGCGAGCGCGTCCGGGGACGGGCCCCCGATCGGCCGCCGGATCGCGGCGAACGCGCGCGGGCGCGGCGGCGTCCTCGCCGGCACGTCGGGTGCTACGCTGAGACGGCGATGACCCGGCGGAGCGCCCCCCTGACGACGCTCGCGTTCCTCGCGGCGGCGTGCCTCGCGCTCGGGTGCAGGAGAGACGACGACGGCGACGACCCCGCCACGCCGGAGCCCGGCGACGACCGCGCGGTGGTCGAGGACGGCTCCGACAGCGTGGCCGCCGAGACCGACGCCCAGCTCCTCACGGCGTCGCTCGTGTCGTCGGCGCCCGGGACGCTCGGCCTCGCGTCGGCGCCGCTCGAGGGCGGCGACCTCGAGGCGCGCGGCCTCGGCGACGGCGCGCGGGCGATCTATTTCCCGCGCGGCTGCCTCGACGTCGTCGACGACGCGACGGCGAAGACGGCGACCTACACCTTCGACCGCTGCCTGGGACCGAACGGCCTGCGCGCGGTCAGCGGCGTCGTCACGGCGTCCTACCGCGTCGAGGCGGACCGGCTGCACCTCGAGCTCCGGGCGAGCGGCTTCTCCGTGAACCGCGCCACCGTCGACTGGACGGCGACGGCCGAGATCACGGCGGGAGGCGCGGACCGTACGATGTCCTGGAGGGCCGAGCTCTCGGGGGCGACGGCGCGCGGGCGCGCGTTCCGCCGGACGAACGAGCATACGATCGGCTGGAAGCTCGGCGAGCCGTGCATCCGCCTCGACGGCACCTCCGAGGGCGAGGTCGGCGAGCGCCGGATCCGCACCCAGCTCGAGAACCTCCGGCGTTGCCGCCGCGCGTGTCCGGACCCGGGCGGGAGGATCATCGTGACGGACCTCGCGACCGACGCGCGCTACGAGCTGCGCTACGACGGGACGAACCAGGCGACGTTCATCGGTCCGCGCGGGAACGAGGTCGCCGTCCCGCTGGCCTGCGCCCAGTGAACGCGCGCCCCCGGCGGGTCAGGGCTCCGAGGACGGATCGCCGTCCGCGCCCGCCTTCGCGTCGCCGACGTCCGCGGACGGCAGGCGCCCGGCGGCGGGGACGCTCGGCTCGCTCAGCGCGCCGGGCGGAGGCGGCGGGACGGACTTGTGCGTCCCCGACGTCCCCGTGAACTCGATCCCGACGATGACGCCGTCCGGCTCCTCCTGGATCCAGACGATGCGCCCCACGCGATGGATGCTCTCGTCGGTGCCGACGCCGACCTCGAACTTCTGGCCGAGGATGACCTTGTCCTCGAGGATCGCGCGGAGGCCGCCGCGACTGACGTTGAGGGCCCATCCCTCGAGGACGCGGCCGTCGTCCGACCGGAGGGTGACGCGCTCGGTGACCTCACGACGGGCTCCGCCGCGGCGCATCGCGTGCACGCCGCTCGGGAGCTTGCCGGGTCCCGAAGCGACGGGAGCGGGCGGGGCACCACCAGGGGGAGGATTGGTTCGCTCGGTCACAGGTGTCGACCTTCCGCGATGGTAGCAGAGCCCGTCGCCCCTCGCACAAGTCCTCGGCGACGCCGTCCGTCCTCGGCGACCTCGGCGACGCCGTCCGGCCGGCGCGGAGCCCCGGAGCCCGGGCTCGCCCTCGGGACTTCGCCCCGCCCGTTCGGCCCCGCCCGGCGGGAGCCTCCTCGCGCGGGCGGGTCTCCTCGTATCCGACGAAATGTTCCGTCTTTCTCTTCGCAGTTGACGGACGGGGCGCTTTGGTCAGAATGTAGGACACTCCGCCGTGCGAACCTCGCACGTGTCCGCGGGAGCCGGGCGCTCCGCCCTCCTCACCGCGGCTCATTCACTCGCGTTTCCCGGGTTTTTGGTCCGCCTTTGACTTCAACTCCGCAGCAGCTGAAGAAGGCGCTCGTCGCGAGCGGCTTCGAGGTCTTCCGCACGCTCCCGCAGGAGGTCGTCCTCGCGGAGCGAGTCCGGGAGAACCTCATCCTCGACTCGGGCGTGCGCGTCGCCCCCATGGAGGACGGCAAGGTCCAGGTGCGCGTCGTCTTGCGGGCGCAGAAGGCGGATTTCCCGAACGAGGACGAGCCGGCGCTCTTCGAACGCGTCCGGAAGCTCGCCGAGCCCGCCGTCGCGCAGGGCTTCGCCGAGACGTCGACCGCCGTGACCGCGGTGAAGGATCCCGCGGACGCCTCCCGCACGCTCGACACGTTCTACGAGGTCAACCTCTCGCACGACGTCGCGACGGTCGAGGACGCGGTGCCGATCCTCAAGTTCGTGTTGTCTCTCGAGAAAGCCGTCAGCCACCGCTGACGATCGACCCGCCGGACGCGCCGCGGAGGGCCCGGCGTGCGACGCCGCGCGGGCGGCGGACGTCTCGGTCGTCGCGCCCCGCTCGCACCGCCGCCGCGAGGGCCCACGCCGCGAAGCGGCCGGCGCGCGCCGACGCCGCCGCCGCGCGGGCTTTCGGCGGCCCGATGAGGTCGCCCCCGAACCGTTGCCTTGGTAGAGAACCCGCCGCTCCCGTGTTATGGGGTGCGCGTCCACGATGCTCGATCTCTTCAGGCAAAAAGGGCTGACTTCCGTCGTTTACGGCGCGGTCATCGTAGCCACCGTCCTCGTCTTCATCCTCGGGTTCAACCCGAGCGCCGGCAAGAAGCTCGGCCCGCTGAGCGACGCGTGCGCCGCGCGCGTCCGGGGCAGCTGCATCGAGCCGAAGGCGCACCGCGCGGCCTACCGCCTGGTCTTCGCGCGAGGGACGCCGGGCATGAGGCAGGCCGTGGCGTCCCGCTTCGTGCTCGAGGGCTTGATCGAGCGCGAGCTGCTCATCGGCGAGGCCGAGCGCCTGGGCCTGACGGTCAGCGAGGACGAGATCACCGACAGCATCTTCCGCGGCAACATCTACGTGAGCCTCCCGGCCGACAACCCGGCCGTCGGCCGCCAGCTGGGCTTCGACGAGGGCCGCGTCCTCGTCGATCACCTCATCCCCGGCGGCTACAAGAACAAGGAGACGAAGGAGTTCGACCTCAAGGTCTACGAGCGCACCGTCAAGCAGCTCGCCAACCGCTCGCCGTCGGAGTTCCGCGAGTGGCAGGCGCGCGAGCTCCTCGCCTCGAAGATGCGCGACCTCGTGAAGGCGCCCGTCCGCGTCGCCGACGAGGAGGCGTTCGATCGCTACGTCGACGAGCGCAGCACCGCGACCGTGAGCTACGTCGTCGTGCGCAAGGGGTGGATCGAGAAGTACGCGATCAGCTCCGACGGGCGCGACGTCGACGAGTGGGCGAAGGCCAACGGCGCCAAGATCATGGTGCCGGTCCGGCACATCCTCGTGAAGGGCGACAAGGACAAGCCGGAGGAGCTCGAGGCCGCCCGGAAGAAGGCCGAGGGGATCCTCGAGCGCATCAAGAAGGGCGAAGACTTCGCGGCGCTCGCGAAGGAGTTCTCCGACGATCCCGGCAGCAAGGACAAGGGCGGCCAGTACCCCGGCGAGATGGTCGAGAACTTCGTCCCCGAGTTCAGGACGTCGGTCGAAGCCCTCAAGCCCGGCGAGCTCGATCAGAAGCTCGTCCAGACGACCTTCGGCTTCCACATCATCAAGCGGGACGCGTCGTCGCGCGACGACGTCGTCAAGGCGTACAAGAGCTCCAAGTCCGAGGAGCTCGCCAAGACGGTGGCGAAGGAGATCAACGACGACATCAAGGGCGGCAAGAGCGCGGACGACGCGATCGCCGCGGCCATCGCGAAGTACGGCAAGTACACGCCGAAGCCCGAGAAGCCCGAGGCCGCCGCGGGCGACGCCGGCGCCGCGCCGCCGCCTCCGGAGACGTTCACGGCCGACAAGGACCCGCAGCGTCCGCAGCTCCTCACGTCCAGCGCGTTCAACCGCGGCGGCGATCCCATCCCCGCGATCTCCGGCGAGGCGACCGAGTCGATCGTCCAGTTCGCGTTCGAGGGCAAGCCGAACGACGTCTCCCCCGAGCCGGTCCACACCGACGACGGCTTCATCGTGGTCCAGCTCAAGGAGCGCAAGCCCGCGACCAAGGAGGAGTTCGACAAGGAGCGCGACACGTACGTGCTCCAGCTCCTCGGCACGAAGCAGAACGAGGCGCTCGCGTACTACGTGCGCCGCCTCCGCGAGTCGTCGAAGCAGGAGATCAAGGTCGACGAGAACAACCTCTTCGGGAACAAGTCCGACGCAGGGACCCACGACGACGAGGACGAGTAGGTCGTGCGCGCGCGCCGGCCGGAGATGCGCCCGAGATCGCGAGCGTACCGGGGCGGGCGGAGCCCCGCCTCGCCGGACGAGGACCGCCGCGCGTCGCGCGTCGCCCGGCGACGCCGCGGTCTCGGACGCGCCTCGCGCGCGGAGGCGGGGTGATGGACGCACCTCCGCGCGGGGTCGCCTCCCATCCGTGCCGCGTCGACAAGCTCGACAACGGCCTCACCGTCGTCGTGTCGCCGCAGCCGCCGCTCCACCGCGCCCACGTGGCGCTCTACGTGCGCGTCGGCTCGCGCTTCGAGACGCCCGCCGAGAATGGGCTCTCGCATTTCCTCGAGCACATGCTCTACCGCGGGACCCCGCGGCTCCCGCACGCGCACGACGTGAACCTCGCGTTCGAGAGCCTCGGCGGCTACCTCTACGCGGCGACGCAGGTGGACTTCGGCGTCTTCTCGGTGACGCTGCCGCCCGAGTCGCTCGCGGCCGCGACCGGCCTCTTCGCCGAGGTCATGATGGATCCGACGTTCGCGGACATCGACGTCGAGAAGGAGATCGTCTGCGAGGAGATCCTCGAGGACCTCGACGACGAGGGGCGGATGATCGACGCCGACAACCTGTCGCGTCGGCTCATCTACCCGGATCACCCGCTCGGGTTCACCATCACGGGCGACGAAGAGCGCGTGCGCTCGTTCGACCGGGCGATGCTGAAGCGCCACCACGCCCGTCACTACAACGCGGCGAACGCCGTCCTCGCGTTCTCGGGCGACGTCGACCCGAACCGTGCGCTCGAGCTCGCCGCTCGGCACTTCTCCCGCATGCCGCGCGGGGAGCGGGTCACCTCGGCGCCGCCCGTCCACGCGCAGAAGCGCGCGCGCTTCGAGCTCGTCGAGAACGTCTCGAGTCAGACCGAGCTCCGCGTCTGCTACCGCGCCGTGCCGGATCGCTCCGAGATGCGCCCGGCCATCGACATGCTGATGCGGATCCTCGACGACGGGATGTCGACGCGGCTCTACCACCGCGTCTGCGACGACAAGGGGCTCTGCTACGACGTGAGCGCGTCGTACGACGGCTACGACGACGACGGCATCCTCGACTTCGCCGCCGGCGTGCAGCACGCTCGCGCCGCCGTCGTCACGACCGAGATCACCTCGCTCCTCGCCGACCTCGCGCGCACCGGCCCGACCGAGGCGGAGCTCGAGAAGGCGCGCCGCCGTCACCTGTGGGACATGCGGACGATGCTCGACTCGCCGGAGGAGCTCGCGGGCTTCTACGCCGCGGGCGTGCTCTTCGACCGCTTCGAGACCCCGGAGACCCGCGCCGCGAAGAACGCCGCCGTGACGCGCGAGGACATCCGCGCGCTGGCCCACCTCCTCGCGCAGCCCGAGCGGCTCAACGTCCTCGCGGTGGGGCTCCTCGAGGACGGCGAAGACCGTCGCCTCGAGGAGGTCGTCGAGGGATACGGGCCCCCGTGACGGGCGGCCGCTCGCGGTTCGCCGGCGGCGCGGCCGCGCTCGCGGCGGCGCTGCTCACCGCGTGCGGCGGCGGCGTGGCGCCCGCGGCGTCACCCGCGCCCGACGTGGGGCCGGCCGCGGCGACGGCGCCCGAGGGCCCGCCGCTCGCCATCGAGTACGTCGTCGTCCGCCGCCGCTGGGTGGAAGCGCTCGTACCGGCGCCGTCCGACGCGGTGAAGGCGTGGAGCGAGGCGCCGGAGAACGCCGCCGCGGCGACGGGGCCGCTGCGTCAGCTCCTCGTCAAGGTCGCCGGGGGAGAGAAGGCCCCCGGGCTCGCGGCGAAGAAGAAGGCCGAGGCCCTCGCCGCGCGCGCCGCGAAGGGCGAGGACTTCGCCGCGCTCGCCAGGCAGCACTCCGAGGACGCCGCCACCCGGGACGACGGCGGCGAGCTCGCGCCCGAGCGGCTCGACGCGCTCGCTCCGCCGGTGCGCGCCGCGTTCGAGGCGCTCGCGCCGGGCCAGACGAGCGCCGAGCCGGTGCGCTCGAGCGAGGGGTTTTACGTGCTGCGCAAGGAGCGCGCCTCGGAGGAGCGCGTCGAGGCGGCGTACCGCAAGGCGAAGGCGCCCGAGCTGGCGCGGAGGCTCGGCGAGGAGCTCCTCGCGCGCCTCGGCGCCGACGCCGACGCGCGGCCCGCCATCGCGGAGGCCGTCGAGGCGGTCCTCGGCGAGCGCGGCGTCAACGACGTCGATCGCCCGCGCGCCCACGTGGTCGATCGCGAGCGCGTCGCGGAGGTGCGCCTGTCGGCGGCGGCGAAGGCGGCGCTCGAGACCTTCGCCCGGTCCGCGCGCGCCGGCGACCGGCTCCCCTCGCCGGCCGTCGACGGCGACACGATCCTCGTCGCGCGCGCGCGAGCCCCCGGCGCGCGCTGAAGACGAGCGGGCTCGCTCCGCTCGGGTTCGAGGCGCACGAGCTCCGATCCCGCTGGGTCGCGCGCCCCGACCGCGACCGAGGAGCCGGGCGCGGCGAGCTCGCGCGAGCGCCGTCACCGGGCGAGCTCGCGCGAGCGCCGTCACCCGCCGAGGAAGCGCTCGACGAGCGCCTTGACGCCGAGCGCGACGAGGACGACGCCGCCGAGGACGTCGAGGCGCTTGCCGACGCGCGCGCCGAAGCGGTGCCCGACGTAGACGCCGGCGAACGAGAGCGCGGCGGTGACGGCCCCGATCGTCGCGCAGGCGACGACGACGTTCGCGCCGCGCACCGCGAGCGTGATCCCGGCGCCGAGCGCGTCGATGCTCGTCGCGACGGCGAGCGCCGCGAGCGCCTTCCACCCGAACGGGCGCGACGCGTCGCGCGGCGCCTCGGGATCGTCGGACGCGGTGACGGCCTCGTGGATCATCTTGATCCCGAGGCCGGTGAGGACGACGAAGGTGAGCCAGTGGCCCCAGCCGCCGATCCACGACGACAGCGACGCCCCGGCGAGCCAGCCGAGCGCCGGCATCGCGGCCTGAGCTCCGCCGAAGAACGCCGCGACGAGGAGCGCTTCGCGCGCGCGGATCCTCTCGGCCGCGAGGCCGCGCGCGCCGGCGACGGCCATCGCGTCCATGGCGAGCGCGACGGCCAGGACCACGATCTCGACGAACGCCACGCTCCGACACTAATACCTCGCCCTCGCCCCGTCGATTTCGACGAGGCGAGGTGCGACCACGAGAGCGAGGCTCGCGGGCGCACGCCGCCCGGCGGCGTCGAGGTCGCCGGCGCACGGGGCGTCCTGGGACGTCGGGCCGTGCGGTTCGCGACGCGCGCCTCCGGCGGCGCCGCGAGCCCCGCGTCGCCTCGGTAGGCCCCCGCGCTCCGGCCTCAGAGGAAGTCGGCGAGCAGCCCGGCGAGCGCGTCGGGCTGCGTCCAGTGCATCATGTGACCCGCGCCTTCGAGCGTCGCGCGATCGACGTGGGCGAACGCCGCGAGCCGCTCGTCCTCGTCGGGCACGTGGTAGCCGCTCGCGCCCCCCGACACGAACAGCACGGGGCACGTCACGAGCCGCGCGAACTCGGCGAACAGCTTCGCGAAGAACGGCACCGGCGATGTGGTCCTATGCAACGGATCGTAGCGCCACACCACACGCGGAGCGCCGTCGGCGTCGGTCACCTCGCGCACGAGGTGGGGCAGCCGGTGATCGAGCACCTCGCGCGGGACGCCGGGGTGGTTCGTGACCAACCGCCGACGCGCGTCCTCGCGCCGCAGCGGCGCCGGCTCTCCGCGCTGGCGCGCGCCTCGGAGCTCGTCGATCCACCGGCGCATGCGGGTGGGCCCGACCTCCCACGGGTTGTCGGGCGGGCCGAGCCCCTCGAGGTTCGCGAGGCGGATCACGTTCTCGGGGAACGCGCCCGAGTAGAGCGTCGCGATCGTGCCGCCCATCGAGTGACCGACCACGGCGACGGGATCGCCCGGCGAGAGCGCGTCGACGAGCCCCGCGAGGTCCGCGACGTAGTCGGCGAAGTGGTAGTAGCTCCCGCGCGGCGCGCGATCACCGTCGCCGAAGCCCCGCACGTCCGGCGCGAGCACGCGGTGCCCGCGCGCCGCGAGCGCGGGCGCGACGCGGTCCCACGTCCCCGCCGCGTCCATGTAGCCGTGGACGAGCACGACCGTGGTCATGGACGCATTCTTTTCTGTTGCGTCGCGCGGAGACCACTCGAGGACGCGGTGCGCGAGCCCGTTGGCCTCGACGCGGAGCGTGTTGGACGAGACAGAGCCTTTCGTCATCGGCCGGCACAGAGTACGCTGTGCCGCGCTGATGGCCCACACGATCACGCTGATCCCCGGAGATGGAATCGGGCCCGAGGTGGCCGACGCGACTCGTCGAGTCCTCGGCGCGTCGGGGGTCGCCATCGACTGGGAGGTGCAGGAGGCCGGCGCCGCGGTCGCCGAGAAGCGCGGCACGACGCTCCCCGAGGAGGTCCTCGAGTCGATCCGGAGGAACAAGGTCGCGCTGAAGGGCCCGATCGGCACCCCGATCGGCAAGGGGTTCCGCTCGGTGAACGTGACCCTCCGCCAGGCGCTCGACCTCTACGCGAACGTCCGCCCGGTGCGGAGCCTGCCCGGGATCGAGCCGCGCTTCGAGGGCACGGACATCGTCATCGTGCGCGAGAACACCGAGGACCTCTACGCCGGCCTCGAGCTCATGATCATGCCCGGGGTCGCGCAGTCGATGAAGCTCATCACCGAGCGCGCGTGCCTCCGCATCTGCGAGTACGCCTTCGACTACGCCGAGCGGCTCGGACGAAAGCGCGTCACCGTCGTCCACAAGGCGAACATCATGAAGCTCTCCGACGGGCTCCTGCTCGAGTGCTTCCGCAAGGTCGCGCTCAAGCACCCCCGGATCGAGCCGCACGAGGTGATCGTCGACGCGTGCGCGATGCAGATGGTCAAGAACGCGAACAAGCTCGACGTCATCGTGACCGAGAACCTCTACGGCGACATCCTGAGCGACCTCGGCGCCGGGCTCGTCGGCGGGCTCGGGATCGTCCCGGGCGCCAACATCGGCCTCGAGGCCGCGGTCTTCGAGGCCGTCCACGGCACGGCGCCGGACATCGCCGGCATGGGCCTCGCCAACCCGACCGCGCTCATCCAGAGCGGCGTCATGATGCTCCACCACCTCGGGGAGCACGCCGCGGCGCAGAAGATCGAGAAGGGCCTCCTCGCGACGTTCGAGAGCGGCGTCCGAACGGCCGACCTCGGCGGCAACGCCGGCACGGAGGAGTACACCCGCGCGCTCTGCGAGGCGATCGGCCGCGCGTGAGGCGTGACGGCCGGCGCGCGCGGGAGGGGACGCGGTGCACGGTCACGACGCGCTCGTCTTCCTCCTCTCGCTCGCGACGCTCCTCGGCGTCGCGCGGCTCCTCGGCGAGCTGGCGCGCGCCTTCGGCCTCCCGCTCGTCGTCGGCGAGCTCTCGACGGGCCTGCTCCTCGGCGCGACGGGCCTCCAGCGCCTCCTCCCGGACGTCCACGCGTGGCTGTTCCCGCCGGGCGCGCCCGCCGAGATGCTCTCCGGCTACACGACCGTGGCCGTCGTGCTGCTGCTCGTCGTCGCCGGCCTCGAGGTCGACCTCGAGATCGTCGGGCGTCGCGGCAGGAGCGCCCTCTTGGTCGCGGCGCTCGGCGTCGTCGTCCCGCTGTTCGGCGGGCTCGCCCTCGGCCACGCGGTCCCCGACTCCGTCGTCGGCGCGCCGGAGCAGCGCGGGCTCTTCGCCGTCTTCCTCGGCGTGGCGCTGTCGATCTCGGCGCTCCCGGTGATCGCTAAGACGCTGCTCGACCTCGGCCTCTTCAAGTCGGACGTAGGTCTCCTCGTGATGACGGTCGCGATGCTCGACGACCTCGTCGGCTGGATCGCGTTCAGCGTCCTCCTCGGTCCTCTCCGCGGCGGGTCCGTCGAGATCGGCGTGGTCGCCCGCACGGTCCTCCTCGCCGCCGGGTTCGCCGCCCTCTGCCTCCTCCCCGGACGGCGCCTGCTCGATCGGCTGCTCGGCGCGCTCGAAGACCACGGCGAGCTCGCGCCCGGACGCGTGCTGTCGCTCGTCGCGGTGCTCGCCATGCTCGGGGCCGCCGCGACGCAGGCGATCGGCGTCCACGCCGTGCTCGGCGGCTTCATCGTCGGCGTGGCCTTCGGCGCCTCCCCGCGCCTGCGCGAGCGCACGCGGCAGACGATCCACCAGTTCGTCACGAACGTCTTCGCCCCGGTCTTCTTCGCGTCGGTCGCCCTCCGCGTCGACTTCCTCGCGAGCTTCGACCCGGCGCTCTGCCTCGTGGTGTTCCTGGTGGCGACGGCGGCGAAGCTCGTCGGCTGCGCCGGCGGCGCGCGCCTCGTCGGCATGCCGTGGCGCGAGTCGCTCGCCGTGGGCTTCGGCCTCAACGCGCGCGGCGCGATGGAGATCATCCTCGCGCTGCTCGCGCGCGAGGCCAAGCTCGTGAACGACGGCGTGTTCGTCGCCCTGGTCACGATGGCGGTCGGGACGTCGCTGCTCGCCGGGCCGTCGATGAAGCGCCTCTTGTACGGCGGGCGCGGCGCGAGCGCGCTCACGGGCGTCGGCGCGGACGACGCCGCGGGCCTCGTCCGCGACGGCGCGTTCGTCCCGTCGCTCACGGCGAACACGTCGGCGCGCGCGATCGAAGAGCTCGGCCGCGCGCTCCGCCCGGTCATCGGCGACCTCGTCGAGCCGGCGCTGATCTCCGTCCTCGAGCGCGAGCTCGTCGCGGCGACCGGCCTCGGCGACGACGTGGCGATCCCGCACGCGCCCGTCGAGGGGCTCACCAAGCCCGTCGTCGCGCTCGGGCTCTCGCCGGGCGGGATCGACTTCGACGCGCCGGACGGCCGGCCCGCGCGGATCGTGTTCCTCCTCCTCTTGCCGCCGCGCGCGTACGACGACGAGGTGCGCGTGCTCGCCGCGCTCTCGCGCTCCGTCTTCGACGAGGCCGCGCGCGAGGCGCTCCTCGGGGCGGCGTCGCTCGAGGAGGCCGTCCGCTGCCTCGACGAGCACGGCCGGCGGATCGCCGGCGCGACGCCGGCCGCCCGCGCGCCCAACCTCGGCGATCTCTGACCTCCGAGGTCGACACTGCGGCCGGGCCGATCTAGAGAGCCAGCGTGCTCCTCGCGACCTGGAACGTGAACGGGATCCGCGCGCGGTCCCAGCGCCTGGCCGAGTTCCTCGCCGAACGCCAGCCGGACGTCGTCTGCCTCCAAGAGCTCAAGATCGCCGAAGACGACTTCCCTCACCTCGAGCTCCGCGCCTCGGGCTACCAGGCGGTGCTCGCCGGCCAGCAAGGCTGGAACGGCGTCGCCGTGATCGCGAAGGAGCGCCCGGAGCTCGTCCTGCGCGAGCTGCCCGGCGCCGGCGAGCACGGCGCGCGCTTCGTCGTGGCCAAGGTGCACGGCCTCGAGGTGGCGAGCGTCTACGTGCCCAACGGCAAGACCGTGAGCCACGCCGACTACAAGATGAAGCTCGGCTGGCTCGAGCGGCTCGCGACGCACGTGGAGTCGCGCGCTGACCGGGACGCGCCGCTCGTCCTCGGCGGCGACTTCAACGTCTGCTGGACCGATCTCGACTCGTACGGCGGCGTCCGCTTCAAGGGCAAGATCTTCCACACCGACGAGGAGCGCGCGCTGATCGAGCGCCTACGCGGCGCGGGCCTCGTCGATCTCTTCCGCGCCCGCTACCCGGACGAGCCCGGCTTCTCGTGGTGGGACTACCGCGCCGGCTCCTTCCACAAGAAGGAGGGGATGCGGATCGACCTCCTGCTCGCGACGCCCGTGCTCGCGAGCCGCCTGAAGGACGTCTACGTCGACCGCGACTACCGCAAGAAGGGCAAGAGCTCGGGCTCGATCCCCTCGGATCACGCGCCGGTCGTCGCCGAGCTCGAGTAGCCCGCTCGACGGGAGCCGGGCCGGGTCGCCGCGGCGGTCAGTACCGCTCCTTGGGCTCCTCGTGGCCGGTGACCTCGATCTTCGGGAAGACCTCCTGGAGGAAGCGGTCGCGGACCTCCCTGGCGCGCTGCGGATCGTCGCGCGCGGGCACGGCCACCCCCGTCACGAGGCACGCCTTGTCGCCCCACGCCGGGTAGGCCGCCCACGCGGCCTCGTACGACTCGCGCGCCAGCACCGTCGCCGTCTTCGCGTGCACCGGGTCCACGTCGACGATGCTGATCTTCTTCACGGGCGGCTCGGCCCCCGGGGACGGCGGCGGCGACGGCGCGCTCCACGCGAACGCCACCGGCGGGTCGTGC
Organism: Labilithrix sp.; assembly: GCA_019637105.1. Lineage (GTDB taxonomy): Bacteria > Myxococcota_A > Polyangia > Polyangiales > Polyangiaceae > Labilithrix. The sequence continues at coordinate 8,222 of JAHBWF010000110.1, read as the reverse complement.
TTGAGCTCGACCTCGAACGCCTCGATCCAAGGCGTCGCCCATTGCTCGAAGCTCTTGTTGCATGCACCTTGCACGGAGTTGTCGTCCACGTGGGTGACGAAGGCCGCGAAGATGGCGTGGTGGTCCTTGCCGTAGCGGAAGCCGACGAGGCTCTTCAGCGTGAGGAAGCGCACGCGGGTCCAGTGCTCCGCGTCCGGCAGCGGGACGCGGACCGCGTGCTGCTTGTCGGCCTTGGAGGAGACGGGCGCGACCTTGAGCTGCTCCAGCGCGGCCGAGTGGCTCGTGCCGCCCGCGCCGCCCTGGGCCGACTTGCCGTCGTCCTTCGGAGGCGACGCGGCGGCGACCGGACGGCTCGGCTGCGTACCGCTCGCGGTCGAGCACCCCGCGCCGACGAGCGCGAGCACGACCACCCGCCGAAGACCACAGCTCCTCCCTGTCATGACGTCTGGACAGTGTTGGACGGATCGGGCGTCATTTCCACTCAATCGCACCGTGGCCGCGGTTTATGCTCGAGGTCCGTGTCGACCACCCGTGCGACCATGAACCGCCTCAGGGACGCGATGCGCGGCGTCATGTCCGGGAAGGACGACGTCATCGAGCTCCTCCTGGTCGGCCTCCTCGGCGCCGGCCACGTGCTCGTCGAGGACGTGCCGGGCGTGGGGAAGACCACGCTCGCGAAGGCGCTCGCGCGCGCCCTCGCCGTGACGTTCACCCGGGTGCAGTTCACGCCCGACCTGCTGCCGACCGACATCCTGGGCTCGCAGGTCCTCAACCCGCGCGACGGCGCGCTGTCGTTCCACGAGGGCCCCGTGTTCACGAACGTCCTCTTGGCCGACGAGATCAACCGCGCTTCGCCGCGGACGCAGTCGGCGCTGCTCGAGGCGATGAACGAGGCGCAGGCGACGGTCGACGGCGTGACGCGCGCGCTCCCCGTGCCGTTCTTCGTGGTGGCCACGCAGAACCCCTCCGACTACCAGGGCACCTACCCGCTCCCGGAGGCGCAGCTCGATCGCTTCCTCCTCCGCATCGGCGTCGGGTACCCGTCCTCGGAGGCGGAGCTCGCGATGCTCTACGCGCGGCGCACGGACGATCCGCTCGCCGCGGTCGAGCCCGTCTGCGACCGAGACGAGATCGTGCGCATCCAGAGCGAGGTGCGCGACGTCGAGGTGAAGGAGCCGGTCGGCAAGTACCTCCTCGAGATCGTCCAGAGGACCCGGCGCGCCACGGCGATCGAGCGCGGGATCAGCCCGCGCGGCGCGCTCGCGTTCTTCCGGGCGACGCAGGCGCGCGCGCTGCTCCACGGGCGCGCGTACGTGAGCCCCGAGGACGTCCACGCCCTCGCGGGGCCCGTGCTCGCGCACCGAGTCCAGCTCACGACCGAGGCGCGCTACGGCGGCGTGTCGGCCGCGGAGGTCCTCACCGACGTGGCGCGCGAGGTCCGCGTCCCCACCTGACGGCGACGACCCATGCGCACCCGCTTCGAGTCGAGGACCGCGGACGGCGTGCTGAGCGGCCGCCGCCTCGCGCGCCTGAACCACATCCTCATCCCGAAGACGAAGGCCGAGCGCGATCGGTTCCGGACGGGTCGGCTGGGCCGGGCGGTCGCGCCCGCGATCGCGCTCTGGGGCTCGCTCACCGACGAGGGGCGGATGCTCCTCGTCGTCACGCTCGTCGCCGGCGCGCTCTCGGCCGACGTCCAGCGGACGAGCGCCTACCTCCTCTTCTCGGTCCTCGTCGGCCTCGTCGCCGGCTCGCTCGCCGCCGCGCGCACGCTCCGGCTCGAGCGCGCGACCGTGAGGGTGTCCGTCCCGCGCCGCGTGACGGTGGGCGAAGAGGTCACGTTCACGGTCGCGTGTCACCGCGACGAGGCCGGCGCGGCGGCCGACGGTCCGGTCGCGCTCCGCGTGCGCGGGCCGTTCCTCACCTGGGACGGCACGTGGACGGGGACGCCGCCCGACGAGATCGTCGTGAGCCCCGGCGCGACGGCCGCCGCGACCATGCGCGCGCGCTTCGTCGCGCGCGGCCTCCACCACCTCGACTCGTTCACCGCCGCGCGCGTCGCGCCGCTCGGCCTGGCGTGCGGGCCGCGCGTGGCGAGCGACGGCGTCAAGGTCCACGTCGTGCCGCGGATCGCGAACGTGACGCGCCTGCCGATCGCCGTGGCGACGAAGCACCAGCCCGGCGGCGTCGCGCTCGCGTCGAAGGCCGGCGAGTCGATGGACCTCCTCGGCGTGCGGCCGTATCGCCCGGGCGACGCGGTCCGCGACCTCCACGCGAAGACCTGGGCGCGGACGGGCAAGCCCGCGGTCCGCGAGTACCAGCAGGAGTATTTCACGCGCGTCGGCGTGGTGCTCGACACGAGCACGCGCGATCCCAACCGGCTCGAGGCCGCGATCGAGCTCGCGGCGGGCGTCGTCGCGCACCTCTCGCGCGGAGAGGCGCTCATCGACGTCCTCGTCGTCGGCGAGGCGGTGCACGACCTGACGGTGGGGCGCAGCCTCGGCTGGCTCGACCAAGCGCTCGAGCTGCTCGCCGCGGTCGAGGCCGGCCCGGAGCTCGACGCGCGCCGGCTCGTCGCGCGGCTCGAGCCCCACCTCGCCCAGCTCTCGACCGTGATCGCGATCGTGCCGAGCGCGCCGGCGGGCTCGGAGCAGGAGCGGCTCGAGCGAGAGCTGCGCGATCGCGGGCTCGTCGGCGCGGCGCTCGTCGTCGACGACCGGCTCGCGGCGGCGATCCGCGGCGGCGAGGCGCTCGCGTGGTGACGCGGCCGCTCGCGCTCCGCTTCACGCCGGCGCTGGGCGCGACCGCCGTGGTCGGGCTCGTCGGCGCGACGCGCCCGCTCGGGGCGACGACGCGCGCGATCGCGCTCGCGTGCCTCGTCGCGGCGTGGGGAGCGGCGGCGCTGTTCGAGCGGCCCAGCGTGCGCGCCCGCGCGAGCGTCGTGGCGGCGATCGCCGCCGCGACCGCGGCCGGTCAGGTCGACGCGGGGCTCCCGTACGGCGCCGCGTGCCTCCTCTTGCTCCTCGGCTGCCTCGCGGCGATGCGCGCCGCGCGCTCGCCCGGGACGACCGCGGCCGCGCGGCCCTCGCTCGCGACGGCGGCCCTCCTCGCGGTCGTCACGGCCTCGGTCGCCGCCGGCCTCGTGGCGGGGCTGCCGCGCCTCGCGGCGCGGATCGAGCAACGCATCCGCGCGATGCTGGGCGTGGACGGCGCCGAGGCCACGGCGTTCTCGACGACGATGGTGCTCGGCGCGACCCGCGGGATGCTCCAGAGCGACGCGATCGTGATGCGGATCGAGGGCCCGCGGCCGGAGTACCTCCGCGGCGCCGTCTACGATCGCTACGCGCCGCCGTACTGGCTCACGACCGAGCGCGGGAGCGCCCTCCGCGCCGTCGCTGCGACCGGCGCGCGCGCGCCGGCGACGACGCGCGTGACGCTCGTGCGCGGCGCGCCCGAAGGGAACGACATGCGCTGGTTCTTGCCGGCCGGCGCGTGCGATCTCCGCGTGTCGTCGGGCAAGGTGGAGATCGACGCGTTCGGCGTCGCGCGCCGCGCCCGCGGCGACTCACCGCCGGCCCTCTCGCTCCGCACGAGCGACTGCGCGACCCCGCCGGCGCCGGCCCTGCCGCCGACGCCGCTCGACCTCGACGTGCCGGAGGCCGTGCGGCGCTCGCTCGCGCCGATCGCCGGCGGCTGGACCGCCTCGGCGACGACCGCGCGCGAGAAGCTCGAGGCCATCTCGCGCGAGCTCGGGCGCTTCGAGTACTCGCTCGCCGTCCCGCGCACGACCGGCGTCGATCCCGTCGTCGACTTCGTCACGGTCCACCGCGAAGGACACTGCGAGATGTTCGCGTCGGCGATGGTCCTGATGGCGCGGACCCAGGGGATCCCGGCGCGCGTGGTCGGCGGCTACCGCGTCACCGAGGTCAACCCGCTCACCGGACGCGCGGTGGTGCGCGATCGCGACGCCCACGCGTGGGTGGAGGCGTGGGTCGACGGCGCGTGGCGCGGCTGGGACCCGACGCCCGCGAGCGAGTCGTTCGGCCGCGGCGCCGGCGCGCTCGACCACGCCGGCGACCTCGTCGCGCTCGCGCTCGAGCGCGTCGTCGCCGCGCTCACGGCGCTCGGTCTCCTCGGCACGGCGGCGGTCCTCGCGGGCGTGGCGGCGGTCCTCGCGGGCGTCCGCTGGCTCGGGGGACGTGTCCGCGCCCGCCGTCGCCGGCCGGGCGACGCGCGCGCGCCCGACCTACCGCTGCCGTGCTTCGAGGAGCTCGCCGACGCCCTCGCGGGCGCCGGCCACGCGCGCGGAGAGTCGGAGCCGATCGAGGCCTTCGCGCGGCGGCTCGCGGCCGTCGACGCGAGCTGGGCGCGCGCCGCGAGCGAGGCCCTGCTCGTCTACGCGCGCCACCGGTACGGCGGCGTCGGCGAGGAGGCGGCCGTCGCGCGCTCGATCGATCGCGCCGCCCGCGCCGTCCGCTCCGCCGCCCCGTGACCGCCGCGGCTCAGCGCCGGCGATCGAGCACCGAGAGGAGCGCGGCGCGCCGCTCGGGCGAGGCCCAGTACGGGATCGTGTCTTCACGAAAGCGCCTGAGGTCGGCGTCGGCGACCTCGAGGCGCGGGCGGAGCAGGAGCTTCGTCGCCGCGTAGATGTCCCGCGGGTGCGAGGCCAGCTTCGAGAGCGTCGCGCGCGCGAGCGACTCCTCGCCGACGACGTCGACGAGCCCGAGCGCGCGGGCGTCGTCCGCCTCGTAGAGGGCGGACTCGAGCAGGACCCGCTCGAGCGCGGGCGCGGTCAGGCGGGCACGCGCCATCGCGAACGTGAGCGGCGGGAAGCGGAGCCCGAGCGCGACCTCGTTGAGGCCGATGCGCGCGCCGTCCTTGCCCGTCATGACGCGGACGTCCGCGGTGAGCGCGAGCACGCACCCGCCTGCGATCGCGTGACCGTTCACCCACGCGACCACCGGCGCGGGGTGCTCGTAGAGCGCTTTGACGAGCTCTTCGAGCGTCTCGAGGAAGGTCGTCATCCCCGCGACGTCGAGGTTCGACAGCTCCTTCAGGTTGAGCCCCGCGGAGAAGGCGTCGCCGTCGCCCGTCAAGAAGATCGGCTCGTGCTTCGCGGCGCGGACCGCGTCGAGCGTCCGCGCCATCAGCGCCGTGGAGAGCGCGTTCTTCCCGGGCCCGGAGAGGATGATCGTGTGCATCTACGTCGACGGATAGCGCAGGCGCGCCCGCGCGCGAAACCCGTCGTCGCGGAGCGCGCGCCGTCCGCCGTCGCCCGCCTCCGCTAGCAACGCACGCCTGAGTGTCGCGCTCGCGACGCGCGGGAGACGCGGCTCGCCGCGCGCGGCGCGATCCGCTCGAACCGACGCGGGCAGGGAAAACACGCCGCATCGTCGGCCGAGCTTCGCGCCGCCACGGAAGGGAGATGCGCTATCGCGAAAGCTGCGGTAAAGACGGCCTCATGAGTGCTGTTGCCATCCCGAAGGATCCGTCCGGTAAACCGCTGACGAAGAACGAGCACCTCCTCAAATGGGTCGCGGAGATGGCGGCGCTCACGCAGCCCGACCGCGTCGTGTGGTGCGACGGCGGCCTGGACGAGAAGAAGCGCCTCGAGGACGAGGCCGTCGCGCAGAAGATCCTCGAGCCGCTGAACCCGGAGAAGCTCCCGGGCTGCTTCCTCCACCGCTCGAACCCGAACGACGTCGCGCGCGTCGAGCAGCTCACGTTCATCTGCACGCCGACGAAGGACGAGGCCGGTCCGACGAACAACTGGATGGCGCCCGCCGAGGCGTACGCCAAGCTCGGCAAGCTCTTCGCGGGCTCGATGAAGGGCCGGACGATGTACGTCGTCCCGTACATCATGGGGCCCGCGGGGTCGAAGATGTCGAAGATCGGCGTCGAGCTGACCGACAGCATCTACGTCGCGCTCAACATGCGGATCATGACCCGCATGGGGAAGATCGCGCTCGACATGCTCGGCGACTCGAACGAGTTCAACCGCGGCCTGCACTCGACGCTCGATTGCAACCCGGAGCGCCGGTACATCTGCCACTTCCCGCAGGACAACACGATCTGGTCGGTCGGCTCGGGCTACGGCGGCAACGTCCTGCTCGGCAAGAAGTGCCTGGCGCTCCGCATCGGCAGCTACCTCGGAAAGAAGGAGGGCTGGCTCGCCGAGCACATGCTCATCCTCGGCGTCGAGAGCCCCGAGGGCGAGATGACCTACGTCGCGGCGGCCTTCCCGAGCGCGTGCGGCAAGACGAACTTCGCGATGATGATCCCGCCCAAGCGCTTCAAGGGCTGGAAGATCTGGACCGTGGGCGACGACATCGCCTGGATGCGCGTCGGCGACGACGGCCGCCTCTACGCCGTGAACCCCGAGTTCGGCTACTTCGGCGTCGCGCCCGGCACGAGCTACGAGTCGAACCCGAACGCGATGAAGACGGTCATGCGCGACACGATCTTCACGAACGTCGCGCGCACCCCCGACGGCGACGTCTGGTGGGAGGGGAAGGACGGCCCGGTCCCGCCGGAGCTCATCGACTGGAAGGGCAACGACTGGAGCCCGAAGTCGACCGAGAAGGCGGCGCACCCGAACGCGCGCTTCACCTCGCCGGCGACGAACAACCCCTGCCTCTCGCGCTTCTACGACGACCCGGAGGGCGTCCCGATCAGCGCCATCATCTTCGGCGGCCGCCGCGCGACGACCATCCCGCTCGTCATGCAGGCGTTCTCGTGGATGCACGGCGTCTTCTTCGGCGCGACGCTCGGCTCGGAGACGACCGCGGCGGCGACCGGCAAGGTCGGCGTCGTCCGCCGCGATCCCTTCGCGATGCTCCCCTTCTGCGGCTACAACATGGGCGAGTACTTCCAGCACTGGCTGCGGATGCAGTCGGCGCTGACGCAGCCGCCGAAGTTCTTCCTCGTGAACTGGTTCCGGAAGGGCAAGGACGGCAAGTTCCTCTGGCCGGGCTTCGGCGAGAACATGCGCGTCCTCAAGTGGATCGTCGACCGCGCGCGCCTGCGCGTCGGCGGCCAGGAGACGCTCTTCGGCTGGGTGCCGAAGGCCGGCGACCTCGACCTCTCCGGGCTCGACATCCCGCACGAGAAGGTCGACGAGGCGACGCACATCGACCTCGACGAGTGGGAGAAGGAGATCGCCTCGTACACCGAGTTCTTCGAGAACATCGGCCCGGCGATGCCTCGCGCGCTGAAGCTCCACAAGGAGCTGCTCCTCGCGCGCGTCGAGGCGGTCAAGGGCGGCCACGGCTGATGTCGTCCCGTCACGCGAGGCACGCGGCGCTGCTCGTCGGGTGCCTCGCGCTCGGCGTTTTGTCTTCGGGCTGCGACAAGCTCAAGGCGGCGATCGGCAAGAGCGACGACGCCGGCGCCGCGACGTCTCCGCCGGGCTCGGGCGGCCTCCTGTCGTTCCTCGGCTCCGACTTCGAGGGCGAGATCACCTCGACGATCACCACGAAGGGCAGGCCCCCGACCGACGGGCCCGCGCAGATCGTCATGGGGATCAAGAAGCCCCGCTACCGCGTCGATCTCGCCGGCGGACCGAGCAAGAACCCGACGCTGGCGCAGGGAGGAGCGATCCTCCTCGATCCGCCGGAGAAGAAGGGCTGGATCCTCGTGCCTCCGCAGAAGATGGCGATGCTCATCGACCTCGAGAAGACGAAGAGCCTGCCGAAGGGGCAGCTCCCCGGGCTGCCGAAGGGGACGCCCAGCGCGCCGCCGAAGATCGACAAGACCGGCAAGAAGGACGTCGTCGCCGGGTACTCGTGCGACGTCTGGAACGTCGTCGCCGACGGCAGGCGGACCGAGGTCTGCGTCGCCGAGGGCATCACCTGGGTCGACCTGGGCGATCTCGGGTGGACCTCGCCGGAGCTCACGCTCGCCGCGGTGGCGACCGAAGCGAACCGCTTCCCGCTCCGCGCCGTCACGTTCGACGCCTCGGGCGCCGAAGAGACGCGGATGGAGGCGACGAAGGTCGACCGCAAGAAGCTCGACGACGCGCGCTTCGTCGTCCCGCCCGACTATCGCGTGGTCGACATGGCGGCGATGATGGGCGGGCTCGGCGGCCTCCCGGCGCTCCCCGGAACCCCCAACGTCGCGCCGAAGGCGCGCTGAGACGGACGAAGCCCGAGCATGGTGCGGCGCGGCGCGCGTAGGCGCGCGGTCAGGTCGGCTCCTCCCTCGCCCCCCCGACGCGTCGAGGC
>JAHBWF010000011.1 GCA_019637105.1 Labilithrix sp. | reverse complement strand
TCGCGCGTCGTCGGATCCGGGCAGGCCGCGAGCGCGTCGTCGATCGCCGGCAGCTCCGCGAGCGACGCGCGGAGGAGCGACAGCTCGCGCGGGCCGACGCGCTCGACGGCGAGCTTCACCGCGAGGCGCTCGACGTCCCCCACCTTCGCCAGCCGCGCGCGGATGTCCGCGCGGAGGCCCGGCTGCGTGACGAAGAGCTCGACGCCGTCGAGGCGGCGACGGATCTCCGCGACGCCGGTGCGCGGCGCGAGGAGGCGGCGACGGAGGAGGCGCGCGCCGGGGGACGTCCTGGTGGCGTCGATCTGATCGAGCAGCGATCCCTTGGTCTCGCCGTCCATCGTCCTCACGAGCTCGAGGTGGCGCTGCGTGGCGTCGTCGAGCACGAGCGTGTCGCCGAGGGGATACTCCGCGAGCCGCGAGATCGGGAGCTTCCGTCCGGGCTCGCACGCCTTCGCCAGCGCGACGCAGCGCGCGGCGGCGCGGAGCGCGAGATCGCTCGTGCACGCCCTCCGCGCCTGACCGGCGCCGAGCACCGAGTCGAGGACGGCGATCGCCTGCTCGACGTCGAGCGCGGCGGACTCTTCGCGCACCGCGGCGCGCGGGAGCGCGGTCCGGATCGTGGCGCCGATCGGCCCGGCGTCGAGCCCGAGGAGCACCTCGCGCGGGTCGAGCCGCACGATCTCCGAGAGCGCCGCCTCTCCGCTCTCGGCCTCGCACGCGAGGAGCTCGCCCGTCGAGAAGTCGAGGACCGCGACGCCGACGCGATCCCGCGCGCCTTCGACCTCGACGCCCATCAAGAAGAGGTTCTTCTTCGAGTCGAGCCCGGCGTCGTCGTACGCCAGCGCCGGCGTGGCGACGCGCACGACCTCGCGCGGGACGATCCCCTTCACCGTCGCCGGATCGGCCATCTGCTCGCAGATCGCGACCTTGTGGCCCGCGTCGAGGAGCTTCTGGATGTACCCGCTCGCGGCGTGGTACGGCGCCCCGCACATCGGGATCGGATCCTCCGCCGACTTGTTGCGGCTCGTCAGCGTCAGGTCGCAGATCTTCGCCGCGACGACGGCGTCGTCGAAGAAGAGCTCGTAGAAGTCACCCAGGCGGAAGAAGAGGATGGCGTCCGGGTACGCCGCCTTCGCGGCGAGGAACTGCCGCATCACGGGCGTGTCGGCGCCGTGCCCCTTCGACGACGCGCGGGGAGCGGCCGAGCTCGGCGGATTCGAGGGACGCGAGCCCCCTGACGTCGCAGACATCGCGAGAAGGTCTGTCAGAAGTAGGGCGCGCGCGCAATGGTGACCCCGGCCAGGTCGATGAGGACGAGCCCCTGGGACGCGCCGTCGACGACGGCGATCTGACCGAGCGACTCGATGAAGCGCATCGACTGCGGGTTCACGGCCGTGGTCGACGCCGCGAGGTTGATGACGAGCGGCTGGAACTGCCCGCGCGTCTGGAACCGGAAGGTCATGTCGCGCACCGGCGGCTGATCCGGCGTCCGCAGCCCGGTCTGCGCCTGCTGGGCTTCGGGGCTCTTCTGCCCGTTCTGGATGAAGAACGAGAACGCCGGGTTCCTCATCGCGAGCGGGCTGTCGCGGAAGGGCGCGAAATCGGGCGCCCCGAAGGAGGGCGTGCCGAACGGCAGCGACGGCGCGCGCGCGTTGAGGAGCGCCTCGCGCGGATCGCACGACGCCACGCAGCGCCCGCCCTCGCCGCGCGTCACGTGGTTGAGCAGCCCGACGCCCGAGCCGATCGTCACCCACTGCGAGGCGGCGCGCACGTCGAAGCGCACCTGGTGGTGGAAGCAGCAGCGGAGGAGCTTCAGGTACGCGGCGTTCGACGGGTCCGCGTAGACGACCTCGCGCGAGGCCTCGTCCGAGAACTTCACGAAGCGGCCGACGACGAGGTGATCCTCGTAGGCCTCGAGGATCGGAAAGTCCCGGCTCACGCTCTCCTGGTCGACGCGGCCGAAGACGTTCGAACAGACCTCGAAGCGCGCGCGGGCGGCGGCCTCGACCTGGCTCGCGTCCGCGGGGTTGGCCGGGTTCAGACGATCGTCCCAGCAGCTGTTCGGCTCCGGCACGTCGGCCTGCCGCCAGTACGCGTCGTTCGCGGGCAACAGCTCGTCCTTGACCTGGACGTAGTCGACCATCCGGCGGTCGAGGCGCTCGGGGTACGGAGCGCGGCCCGCGGCCGCCAGCGCGTTCGTGATCGCGTTCGCGCGCTCTCCGCCGATCGCCCAGTCCTCGACGCCGCGCGCGCAGAAGCGTCCCTGCGGCTGCGTCAGGACGAGCGACGCGTACCCGTCCGTCGTCGACATCGTGACCGGCAGGCCCTCGAAGCCCGGCAGCTTGCCCTCGTAGGTGACCGTCCACTCCTGGTCGAAGTGCACGTCCGGCGTGTCGAACGAGAAACGCACGCCGACGTCCTCGGTCCCGCTCGCGGCCCCTCCCGGGCGCGCCGCGGTGGGGCGCATCTTCGGCGTCGACTCGCTCCCCGGCCCGACGAGCGGCGGGGTGACCGCGCCGGTCGAGGTGATCGTCGGCGTGGACTGGAGGAACGGCGTGTGCCTCCCGCTCCGCGAGTCGTCGCGGAGGAGGAAGTTCGAGCGCATCCGGTGCGGAGCGGAGACCGGGAAGAAGACCTCCTGCGAGACGCTCTCGGGCGGCGCGAACGGCGCGTGGTACGGATCGAGGTCGCCGGGGCCCGGCGCGGGCTGCGCGACGGCGAGCGCGGGGAGCGACACCGAGATGCCCTCGGACGTCGCGGCGCTGGCGGCGAGGTCCTGCGGGCGGCGGCACGGCGCGTCCCAGTCGTCCACGTCGATCGCCACGATCTGCCCGTTCAAGAGCGTCGCGAACGCGAAGACGCCGCGGAGCCGAGCCGGCCCGAGCCCGACGTCGAGGTTGCGCGAGTCGGCGCGGTAGAAGACGCCGTAGTCGGCGGCGCCCTCGCCGCTCGCCGGGTCGACGTTCGGGTTGGGGTTGCAGAGCAGGCCGGTCTGCGCGTTCGGCTGGGAGACGCCGTCGATGCGCGTCAGCGGGAAGTCGTGGCGCGCGAACGCGACGGCCACCACCGGCGCGGCGAACGCGATGCGATCGGGCGGCTGGAACGGGTTCAGCTCGGCGTGCGGCCGGCGCATCGGGGAGCGATCGGCGCTCCGCGGATCGGTCACGTCGAAGACCGCGATCGAGCCCTCCTTGTGGTCGACGGCGTAGAGGAACCGCTTGTACTCGCGCGTCGGCGGGCTGACCGCGAGGGCGCGGACCGAGACGGCCTTCGTCGGCTCGACCGAGCTCGAGACGACGAACGGCGCGAGCTCGCGCGGCGCGCCGGGCACCGAGAGGTCGACGACGTGGATCAGCGGGATGCCGTCGTCCGCGACGTAGAGCATCTGGTCGTCGCGCGCGATCGCGAGCGGCCTCGGCGGATCGAGCGGACCGAACTCGAGCGCGCGCAGGGCGCCCTCGTCGTCGCCGCCCGCGTCCGGATCGCACGCGGGCAGCGCGATCACGCCGCCGTCCGCGCCGTTGATCACGTCGCCGGCGTCGGCCCCGGTCGTCGGGTCCTTGCACCTGCACGGGCGGAGTCCGCAGCGCGCCGGCCTGTCGGGCGTCTCGCAGGAGAGGTCGACGCCGCCGTCGACCCACTTCACGCCGTCGTCCCACTCCTCGCCCTCGCGGAAGGCGTCCGGGACCGCCTCCTCGCCCGAGAGCTCCATCGCCGCGGTGATCGGGCAAGCCTGGAGCTGGCCGGGCGCGAGGACGTCGCCCTCGCCGAAGTCGTCGAGGGGCTGGCCGTCCGCGCCGAGCCGCGGCGACGCGCGGAGGAACGGCCGCGGATCGATCGTGATGACCTTCGCCGAGTTCATACGATCGCCCGGGAGCACCGCGACGAGCTCGTAGGGCAGCTCGGTCACGACGGTCTCTGCGCCGCCGTCGCCGGCGCCGCCGTCCGGCGCGAGGGTGAGCGTCCGCCGCGGCACCACCGTGAGCGAGCCGGGGCGCTGCGGGAGCGCGCAGACAGGCCACGACGAGAGCGTGATCGCGCCCTCGGGATCGCGGCGGCCGGCCTTGTCGCCGAGGATGCGGTGGCCGGGGATGCCGTAGATCGCGAACTTGTTCGGCTCCGCCGAGGCGACGAACGCCATCCGCCCGTCGGGCGTCGCCGTGATGTCCGTGGGGTTCGCGCCGACCGGGAGGAAGTTCAAGCCGGGCACGGCCTGGCTCTGATCGATGATGACACCGGCCGAGAGGTCGACGACCGCGACCTCGCCGCGGCTCGTCTGCGTGACGAGCGCGAAGAGCTGGTTGTCGAGGTTGCCGCCGTTGACGTTCGGCGGCACCGGCGCGCACTCCTCCTGTTTCAACGGCTCGGGCGCGTTCTCCCCGAAGACGCGGAGGCAGATGACGTCCACCTTCTGCGCGCGCTCGAAGGTACGGATCGGCACGCTCGTCGGCGTCTGCGAGCAGGCGAAGAACACCGCCGCGAGGGCGAGGGCGGCCGCGAGGGCGGAGATGACGGTCAGGACCGAGCGTGCTCTCGACATCACGAGCCCTTCGGGTTGGTCGGACGACCGAGGGTGAAGACGACCCGCGAGAAGGTCGCCGGGGATCGCACCGTCTTGTCGAGATCGACGAGCTGCACGAACGACTGCGTGAAGCTCGCGAGGTAGGCGAAGCGGTAGCGCCGGAGGCCGCCGCCGTCGCGCTGGTCGAACGGCACCTCGACGTGGGTGGCGACGTCCTCGAACGAGAACGGATCGAACGCCATCGCAAACGGCCCCGGCGCGACGCGGATGACGCTCTCCATGTCGCCGACGTCCGGGTCGTAGACGAAGATCGTCGCCGAGTCGAAGCAGACGATGAAGACGCGCAGCGCGTAGGCGCCGTCCGTGTCGACGATCGGGGCGAGGTAGACCTTCGACGGACCCGCGGTGAGCGGGATCGACGTGTGGATCGTGAGGCGGTCGGGATCGTACGTGCCGTCGATCCCCTCCGAGACGCCCACGTCGCCGATGAGGAGCGCGGCGGGCGAGCGGTTGGCGATGAACGCGCGCGCAGGCTTGCGCGCGCAGGCTTGCATCTGCCGATCGCGGTCCTCCGCGGTCTGCCCGGGCCCGACCGGGGCCACGCGCGCCTTGCAGGCGAGGCGCGGCGTCGGATCGATCGCGATGCCGCGTGAATCGGCGCCGCCCGCGCTCGCGGTGATCGGGAAGGCGGTCTCGACGTCGAGGAACGGCCGCGGGACCGACGGGCCCACGCCGCCCTCCTCGTCGGAGTAGCGGCGGAGGAGGCTCACCTCGGGGACCGCGCGGCTCGTCTGGAGGAACGCGGGGCGCGGGAGGCCGAGCGCGCCGAGGAACGCGTCGGGATCGTGCGGCACGCCGGCGATGCCGACGCCGCCCACCGGGACGTTGTCGACGACGAACTGGATCGCGGGCAGCGGCCGGTCGCGCGCGTCGTCGTCGCGCGTGCGCGAGAGCCCGGTCGAGAAGAGCGTCGTCTTCGTGTCGTTCTGGTGCGTGATCAGGAGCGACGTGCCGTCGTCGCTGATCGTCGCGCCGAACGGCTCGCCCGGCATCGTGATGTGCCGCGTGTTCCCCTCTTCGTTGGGGTCCTCGCCGATCTGGTGGACGGCGTCGCACCGCCGCGACGCGTCCTGGCCGCAGTCGATCCGGAACGGCGCATACGTGTCACGCGTGTCCGCGGCGGTGGGCGTGCTCTCGAAGCTGTCGCGCTCGACCGAGGCCCAGGTCACGGTCGCGTTCCCGCGCACGGGGGCGAACAGGCGGTCGTGCCGCGAGTTGCCGGGCGGGACCGGCGGATCGTCGGCGTGGACCTTCGTGCTCTGGCGGCACGGCGGCGACGCGCAGCGGTCGTCCGGGACGATGAAGTCGCCCTGCAACGCGGAGGGCGGCTGCGAGAGGAGCAGATCGGTCGCGAACGCGCCGATCACCGCCGAGTCGCGGAAGTACGCCTTCGAGTCCACCGGCGGAGCGCACGTCTCCCCGAGCGGCTGGCGCCCGGGCTCGCCTTCCCGGAAGATCGGGGGATCGTCGGGGCAGCCCGCGGGGGAGTCCCGGCGGAGGAGCGGGAGGTTCGGGTTCGTCGGGTCCGCGATGGCGAGGACGGCGTGCTGACGGATGAGGCGGAGATCGTACGACTGGAGCGTCCCGCCGTTGTACTGGAGGTCGAAGTTCGAGTTGACCGCGTAGAGAACCGTGCCGCCGTGCGAGACCCGGAGGCCCACGGGGAAGTAGAAGCTCTCGAGCGGCGGAGCGCTCCCGTCGCCGGTGTCGTAGCAACCGCTGTCCGCCGCCAACCCGATCAGGAGAAGGGGAAGAACGGCAACCGATCGCTGCCATCCGCGAAGCAAGCCCATATCGGCCGGGAGCCTAGTACAGCGGGCCCCCGGTTCGTACAGCCTTTAGAAAAGCCTGCCCGCCGCCGGCCCGACACCGCCGGCCTCCCCCCGCGGCGCGCCCGCGGGCCGCACGACGGAGCGCGGGGCAACGCGCCGTCAGAGCTCGACGATGATCACGCCGCGCTGTCCGCTCTCGTCGCTCTCATCGCGGCGCTTGGCCGGCCCGGGCGGGGCGAGCGGAAGATCCAGCTGCGGCTGCTCGTACCGCTTCCGCTCTTCTTCCTCGCGCTTGCGAATCTGCTCGATGATGAAAGGAGGGAGCATCCCTGAGTCCTCCTCCAAAAAGGAACGGCGGAACAAGCTCCGGCTACTCACATGGAAGCTAGCAACCCGGTCCCATCGGTCAAGTAGGCGACCAGTTATGGAACATGGGCGCCGCTATCCGATAGTGTGCAATGGAGCGATGACGCGTGCGTCCGGCTCTCCCGCTTCGCGGCCCCTCGACGGGCCCAAAAGCTCGGCCGTTCGCCGGTGTCCGACCATGACGCGTCCGCCCGCGGGGGCGACGGCCCGATGGCGCGGCGCGTGGAGCTCTCTCGTGGCGCTGGACTCGACGCCGGAAATGCCCTCGACCTCGGCGACGACGCCGCCTGATGCGCTGCAGCGACGACGCGCGACGTGGCGCGCGAGACCTCGCACCATGTGGCGCGTCGCGCTCTTGCTCCTCGTGGTGGTCTCGTTCGTGCCTCGGAGCGCCTCGGCGATCCCGTTCGATCTGGCGGGGAGCGACTGGGAGGGGGGCACGGAGCTCGTGCGCCTCGCCCGGGCGGAGCTCGGCGCCGCGCGCGTGGTGGCGACGACGCGGATCGACTTCGCCGAGCTGACCCCGGACGACGGCCTCCTCGTCCTCTACCCGGAGCGCTCGCTCGACGTCGACGAGCTCACGAAGTTCATGCGCGCGGGCGGGCGCGTCATCATGCTCGACGACTTCGGCCGCGGCGAGTCGCTCTTGTCGACCTTCGGGATGAAGCGCGTGCCGAGCCCGCGTCACCCGGCGGAGTCGCTCCGTCACAACCCTCAGCTCGCGCTCGCGGAGGCGGCGAGCGCGCACCCGGTGGTCGCCGAGGTGAACCGCGTCGTCACGAACCACCCGACCGGGCTCGGGCACCCCGACCTCTCGCCGGTGCTGAAGATCCGGGCGACCGCGGGCGAGCCCGACGTCACGGTGGCGGTCGCGGGCGCGGTCGGTCAGGGGCGCCTGCTCGCGGTCGGCGACCCGTCGATCGTGATGAACTCGATGCTCCGCTACTCGGGCAACAAGACGTTCGCCCGCGGGCTCGTCCGCTACGCGGTCGACGGCGACGCCTGGGGAAAGCGCGGCGGCAGGCTCTTCATCGCCTCGGGCAGCTTCGAGCAGACGGGCTCGTACGGGGGCGAGCACAACGCGCTGTCCGAGTGGTTCCGCGACCTCGAGGACCTGCTCGACCAAATCCGCAAGGAGGGCCTGCCTTCGATCCTCGCCTGGGCCGCGTCGATCGCGCTCGGGCTCGCGCTCGTCGTCTGGGTCGGCTCGCGCGCGGGCCGCCTCCACAAGCCGATCGTCCCGCGGTTCGTCCGCCGCGTTCCGGCCGTCGCGCAGGGCGGCGTCGCCGGGCACGCCGCGGTCATCGGGGCGCCGCAGACGACGCGCGTGCTCGCGGTGCTCGAGTTGAAGAGCGCGCTCGAGGAGCAGCTCACCACGCTGCTCGGCCTCTCCAAGGTCCCCGGGCACCAGGAGCTGCTCTCTCAAATCGGCGCTCGCGGGCTGCTCGACGCCGAAGGGGTGCACACGCTCCGCCGCCTTCTGCTACGAATGTCGAACGTCGAGACCATGGTCGTCTTCCAGCGCAGCGGTGGGATGGTGCAGTCGGTGCGCGACAACGAGGTCGTGTCGATCGCGCGCACGGTGAAGCAGCTCCTCGCCGCCGCCGAGGCCGGCGCGGCCGGCCTTCACACGCGCTCGCTCGACGCGCGACCGGCGGACGGCGCGGCGCCCCACGGAGCGGCGGAGGCGGGATGAGCACGCAGCCCATGCACCAGGGCGCGCAGGAGGTCACGGCGGCGAAGGAGCGCGTCGAGGAGCTCCGCCGCGAGGTCCAGCGCGTCTACGTGGGCTCCGCCCGCGCGCTCGACATGATGATGATCGCCTTCCTCGCGCGCGGCCACGTCCTGCTCGAGGGCGTGCCGGGCGTCGCGAAGACGACGCTCGTGAAGGCGTTCGCGACCGCGCTCGGCTGCTCCGCGCGGCGCATCCAGTTCACCCCGGATCTCCTCCCCGCGGACATCACCGGGACCTACGTGCTCTCGCCGCGCGACGGCACGTTCAGCCTGCGCGCCGGTCCGATCTTCGCCAACGTCGTGCTCGCGGACGAGATCAACCGGGCGCCCGCCAAGACGCAGTCGGCGCTGCTCGAGGCGATGCAGGAGCGCCAGGTCACCATCGAGGGCGACCGCTTCGAGCTGCCCCTGCCCTTCCTCGTCCTCGCGACGCAGAACCCGATCGATCTCGAGGGCACCTACCCGCTGCCCGAGGCGCAGATCGACCGCTTCCTCGTGCGCGTCTCGATGGGCTACCCGTCGGCGCGGGACGAGTCGCAGATGCTCCGCACGCACGGCGTCGAGGCGCCGGCCGTCCGCGCCGTGTCGAACCCGCAGGACGTCGTCTCGCTCCAGGGGATCTGCTCGCGCATCCACGTCGACGACGACCTCCACGACTACGCGGTGGCGATCACCGGGTTCACGCGCACGCACCCCAAGGTGGCGCTCGGCGCGAGCCCGCGCGCCACGCTCGGCCTCGTCCAGGCCGCGAAGGCGCACGCGTTGCTGGCCGCGCGCACGTACGTCGTCCCCGAGGACATCCGCGCCGTCGCGCCCGCCGTCCTCGCGCACCGCCTCGTGCTCGTCGCCGACGTCGAAGGCGACAACCGCGCGCGCGAGCAGATCATCGAGGACGCGCTGCAGAAGGTCGGCTACCGCCGCGGCTTCCGCGCGGTCTGATCGGAGACCGCGCGCGTGCAGCTTCACCCGACGCGCGCCACGTTCCAGGTCGCTCTCGCGGGCGCCGCGATGGTCGCCGTGGGCGTCGCCGCCAAGGTGAGCGCCGCCGTCGCGTTCGGCGGCGCGATGCTCCTCGCCGTCACGCTCGGCCGCGCGCTCGCCCTCTCCACGGTCACGCGGATCCGCGCCTCGGGCTTCGAGATGGTCTGGGGCATGACGAGACGCGTGACGCGGATCGAGCGCGGCGGCGAGGTCGTGCTCGTGGCCGAGCTCCGCAACCGCGGGTTCGACGACGCGCGCGGCGTGAACCTGCGGCCCGTCGCGTCGAGCATGCTCGACGTCACGATCCACCCCGCGGTCGTCGACCTGCCCGCGGCGTCGAAGGTGCGCTTCGAGCTCCGCGTGCGCGCGCGGCGGGTCGGGCGCTGGGGCGTCCACGGCATCGCGCTCGAGGTGCGCGGCACGCCGCTCGGCGGCGAGGGGCTCTACGAGGTGCCGCTGATGTTCGCGAACCCGCACGGCGTCGAGGTCGTGCCGAAGCCGCTCTTCGCGATGCACGAGAGCGCGCGCGGCGGGCGGGCGCGCGCGCTCGCCCCCGCCGGTCGGCCGGCGCGCCTGCCGGGCGAGGGCGAGACGCTGAAGGAGCTGCGCCAGCACGTGCCCGGCGATCCGTTCAAGCGGATCGCGTGGAAGGCGAGCGCGCGGCGCGGCCAGCTCCTCGTCCGCGAGATGGAGCGGGAGGAGCGCGACGTCGTCTGGCTGATCCTCGACGCGTCGGTCGAGCTCTGGGCGGGCGACGACGGGCGCGCGCCGCTCGACATCGCCGTGGAGGAGGTCGGCGGCGTCGCGGCGCGCCACCTCGCGCGCGGCGACAAGGTCGGCCTCGTCGTGTTCGCGTCGCGCATTCGCACGTGGCTCGCGCCGGAGGCGGGCCCGGTCCAGGCGACGCGGATCGTCGCGGCGCTCGCGAGCGCCGCGAGCGCCGTCGACGCCGACCGCTGCGAGCTCGACGAGCTGGAGCTCGCGGCCCGCGTGGCCGAGCACCTCCGCCCGCTCGATCCGCGCGGGCTCGCCGACGTCCCGCGCGGGAACCTCGACGCGCTCGCGACGCGCGCCGAGGCGATGCGCGTCCGCGCCCCGTTCGCGCCGCGCCTCCCGCAGGCGGCGACGCCGCGCGAGCAGCGCCTCCGTCACTACCTCGCCGCGTTCGGCGTCGAGGTGCCGCCGCGCGTGGACGGCGAACGCGAGAAGGCCGAGGCGACGCTCGCCAACGTCCTCGAGAAGATCGCGCGCGAGAAGCGGACGAAGGCGAGCATCGCGCACGTCTGGGCGCCGGCGCCCGGCCCGGGGAGCGACGCGCCGGTCCCGGGGAGCGACGCGGCCGGCGGCTCGCCCGCGACGATCGAGCGCGCCGTGCGGAGGCTCCGCGCGCGTCACGTCGAGGTGCGCTGGACCATGCCCGCCTTCGAGCCGGCCCTCGAGGTGCGCGACGGCGGCCCGGAGGCCGTGGTCGACGTCGTCCGCGACGCGGTGCGCCTCCGCGTGCGCGCGTCGCAGGTCCGGGCCGAGCGGGCGATGCGCGGCATGGGCGTCCGCTCGAAGGCGATCGAGGTCCGCCGGCGCGCCGGCGGCGACGCGGCCGACGCGTCGAGCGATCCGCGCGCCGAGCCGGCCGAGGTCCGCCGGTGAGCGCGGACGCCCGCGCCGTCCTCCGGCGCGTCGGGCTCGCGCCGAAGAAGAGCTTCGGCCAGAACTTCCTCGTGTCGCCGCACGTCGTCGACGCGATCGCGCGCGCGTGCGTGCCCGACGGCGAGGTCGGCGCCGCGCGGGTGCTCGAGCTGGGCGCGGGCCTCGGCGTCCTGACGCGCGCGCTCGCGGAGCGCTCGCGCGCGGTCGTCGCCGTCGAGCGGGATCGCGACCTCGTGCCGGTGCTCGCCGCGGAGCTCGCCCCGCACGTCGACGGCGGCCGCGTGCGCGTCGTCGAGGGCGACGCCCAAGCCGTGGAACCGCGCGAGCTCCTCGGCGACGCGGATCCCGCCTCGCCCCGCGTCCTCGCGGGGAACCTCCCGTACCAGATCACGGGGCGTCTGCTCGAGCGCGCCGTGGCCCACGCCGACGCGCTCGATCGCGTCGTCTTCATGGTGCAGCTCGAGGTGGCCGATCGGCTCGCCGCGTCGCCGGGGACGAAGACGTACGGCGCGCTCACGGTCTTCGTCCGCGCGGCGTTCCGCGTGACGAAGCTCTTCGACGTGTCGCGCGGCTCGTTCCACCCCGCCCCCGACGTCACGAGCGCCGTCGTCCTGCTCGAGCCGCGCCGGCCGCGACTCGCCGAAGAGACCGAGACGTTTCGCGCGCTCGTGAAGGGCGCCTTCGGCGCGCGCCGCAAGACGCTCCGGAACGCGTGGTCGAGGGTCGCCGACGCGCCGCGCCTCGCGGAGGCCGCCGCGCGCGCGGGCGTCTCGCTCGACGCCCGCGGAGAGACGCTCGACGTCGAGGCGTTCGCGCGAATGGCGGCGCACCTCGCCGCCGAGGACGGCCCGTGATCGCTCACGCCGAGCTGCGTCTCGGCGCCTCCGCGGGCGGCCTCGAGCTATCCCGATAGTGCTTTCCGACGGAGGTTGTCCTAAGCTGCCCTCCGGTACCGTGAGCAGGGCATCGCCGCGTCGAGACGCCGAGAGTGGAGCCGAGAGCCCGGAGCCGACCGGCGCGCGGAGCACCGCTCGGCCGCCCGACGCCGCCCGCGGAGACGAGGGGGCCGCGCTCGATCTCGCGGCCGCGGTGCGGGCGGCGCGGGACGGGACCGGGCGCGACGCGGCGCCCGCGGCCACCGCGAAGATCCCGCCTTTTCGGCTGGCCGAGGCGCTCGCGCGCTTGAGCGCCGACGCCGATCCCCCCTCGTCGGGCGCGACGCGGAGGGCCGCCCCCGAGCCAGAGAGCGTGAGCGTGCCGACGCCGGCGGTCGACATCACGCGCGAGGACCTCCTCGCCGTCGGCGCCGGCCGGGCCACGCTCCCGCCGACCGCGGCGAGCGCCGCCCCCGACGCGCCGGCGACGAGCGCCGCCGGCGAGCGCCGCGACGCGACGCCGCCGATCGGCGTCACGCCCAGGCGCGCCGCGCGGCTGCGCCGGCCGGCGACGACGCGCCGCGCCCGCGCGGCGGCGCGCCTGAAGAGACCGCCGGGAGGCCGTTCGAACCGCTCGTGCTCGTCCCGCTGGCGCTCGGCGTCGCCGCGCTCGTCTACGCGTACGTCGTCGCCAACCGCTGAGCCTGGCCCGCGCGGCGCGCGCGCCGCGCGACGGTCAGTGACCGCCCTCCCACGGGCAGCCGAGGTCGTTCTGCGCCTTGATCGCGTCGCGGCGATCCGGCGACGTCGGCGCCGCGAGCTCCATGAAGAGCTGGTAGTGCTCGCACGCCTCGTTCTTCTGTCCGGTCTTCTGGAGCACCTCGCCCGCCTCGAACGCCGCCGGCCCGAGCCACCCCGGGCGCGGCTGCGCGGCGCGTCCTTGAGCGACGGCGTAGACGAGGTGCTTGGCCGCCTCGGCGTTCGAGCCGCGGTCCGCGAGGATCTTTCCGTACTTCCAACGCCAGTACGGCGGCTTCTCGTCGCCGGCGATCGCCCGCTGCCACTCCGCGGTGGCCGACGCGACGTCGTTCTTGTCCTCGTAGGCCTCCGCCAGCGTCGCGTGGGCCTCGTGGCGCGAGGGCTTGAGCTCGAGCGCGCGCTTCAGGTCCTTGATCGCGTCGTTGACCTGGCCCTCCTTGCGGAGGAGCACGCCGCGCTGCCAGTAGGCGTCGGCGAGCAGCTTGTCGAGCGAGAGCGCCTTGTCGATGTGCGTCCGCGCGAGGCCGAGCTGCGCGGGCGTCGCCTCGTTCGCCGCCCACGCGACGTAGAGGTGGTACTCGGCCTTGTTCGGATCGAGCGCGACGGCGCGCTGGAGGTAGCGCATCGCCGCCGCCGCCTCGAGCCCGCCCTGCTTCAGGTACGCGCGGCCGACGAAGTGGTTCGCCTCGGCGCTGTTCGGTCGCTGGTCCTTCACCTTGATCAGGTTCGGCAGGGCCTTGTCGACCTCGCCGATGGCGACGTACGCGGCGCCGACGCGGAGCATCAGGTCGACGTCGTTCGGCGCCTTCTGCAAGGCGCTCTGGAACTGCTCGAGCGCCTTCTGGACGTCGCCCGACTCCTCGAACAGGAGGCCGCGCTCGAGCGCGATCCCGGGGTACTCCTTGTCGATCGCCGCGACGTCGTCGAGCGACTTCGCCGCGAGATCGAGCTTGTGCATCTTGCGGTACGTCTGGCCGAGGTGGAAGCGCGTGCCGAGGTCGTGCGGGTTCTTCTGGAGCGCCGCCTCGAAGTGCGCGAGCGCCTCGTCGAACTGCCCCTGCGCGACCGCGACCTCGCCCATCGCGCGGTGGAGCGCCGCGGTGTCGGGAAGCTTGGTCCGCGCCTCCTCGAGCTTCGCGGCGGCCTCGGCCGCCTTGCCTTGCGACGCGAGGAACTTCGCGTACGCGGCGTACGCGGCGATCGCCTCCGGGTTCTGCGGATCGGCGAGATCGATCGCGGTCGAGTACAGATCGTCGGCCGCCTTTTTGTTGCCGAGCGCCTCCTCGGCGCGCGCCAGCCAGAGGGCGACGTTCATGTCCTTCGGCGCCTTCTGCCTGGCCGCGGTGAGCTGCGCCTTCGCGTCCGCGAGGCGCTCGAGCGAGATCTTGGTCTTCGCCGAGCCGAGGACCGCGGCGACGCTGGACGGGTCCTTCGTCACGGCCTCGTCGAAGCGCGTGAGGGCCTCGGTGTGCCGCCCGTCCGCGTAGAGCACCTCGCCTTGCCCGACGAGCGCGCTCACGTTGCGCGGATCGACCTTGACGGCCTCGTCGAACGCGGCGCGCGCCTCACCGGCGCGGTCGCGCGCCAGCATGATCCACCCCTTCGCCGAGAGCGCGTACGAAAGCTCCGCCGAGCCGAGGTTCTTGCGGTTCTTCTCGTCGAGGACGGCGTCGAGGTCCCTGGTGGCCGGCGTCTCGTCGCGCTGCGTCTCCCAGACGAGCTGCGCGCGGAGCGTCAGCGCGCCGGCGTGGGTGGGCGTCGCCTTGAGCGTGCTCTCGACGGCCTCGAGCGCCTTCGGGTACGCGCCGGCGAGGACGTGCGCGCGGGCGATCCCGAAGAACGTCCGCGCGGAGCCCCCCGTCGCGTGCGCCGCGCTGAACGCGGCGAGCGCCGCGGCGTGGTCCTTCTCGGCGAGCGCGATCTCGCCCTTGAGGATCGACAGCTCGTGCTGGATGCCGTCCGCCGGCTCCTTGGCGACCGCCGTGCCGACGGCGGCCTTCGCCTTCTTCCAGTCGCCCGCCTGCGCCGCCTGCGCCGCCTGCGCCGCCGCCAGGTACGGGACCTGGACGTCCGGCGGGATGTCGGTGAGGTACGTGCTGACCCGCGCCGCGCGCGCGGGATCGATCCCGAAGCGGATCTGGTTCATGTACTCGACGAACGCCGCGTACGCGCCGAGCGGCCGAGAGCGCGGCGCGCGCTTCCGCGCCTCGACGAGGTCGTCGGCCGCTTGCTGCGCGTCGGCGAAGGTGTCGGCCGCGAGCTTGGCGCGGGCGACGTCGGCCTTCGCCGTCGCGTCGGCGACGTTCTCCCCGGAGTGGAGCTTGTCGCCGAGCCACACGTAGCCGAACGCGCCGAGCGGCGTGAGCTGGAGCGCCGCGCCGCCGACGACCACGACGACGAGCGCGGCGCCGATGATCTTCGGCAGCTTCGACGACGGGCGGTCGATCGCGCTCTGGCGCAGCCGGCCGGGCGTGGCGGCGGCCGGGGCGGGTCCGGCGGCGTCGAGCGACGCCTCCTGGAACGCGAACGTCCCTGCGCTCGTCGCCGGCGGCGGTCCGAGCGGCGTGCCGGAGTCCGAGCTGCCTCCGAGGTCGACCTCGCCGAACGCCATCCCGCCCGCGCCCGGCGCGCTGCTCGGCGTCGACAGGGAAGCGGGCGGCCCGTTGTCGGACGGGAGGTCCACCTCGCCGAACCCGCCGAGCGGACGCGGCGGAGGCGCGCCGAGCGGTTCGCCGCCGCCGACGAGCGGGAGATCGAGCTCGCCGAAGGCGATCGGCGCGGGGCCCGGGTTGTTCGGGAGCAATCGATCGTCGGAGACGGCCATCGGCATGTGGGCGTTGCCGCCGGGGAGCGAAGGGAGATGCGAGCCCGCGCCCATCGCCGTCGGCAGGTGCGCGTTCGGGCTCATCGCCGCAGGCAAGTGCGAGCCCGCGCCCATCGCCGTCGGCAGATGCGCGCCCGCGCCCATCGCCGTCGGCAGATGCGCGCCGGCGTCGAACGGGCTCGGCAAGTGCGCGCCCGCGCCCGCGGGCGACGGGAGGTGCGCGCCCGCGCCCGCGGGCGACGGGAGGTGCGCGCCCGCGCCCGCGGTCTGAGCGCAAAGATCGTTCTGCAGCGACGGGGAGATCGATCTCGCTGAAGCTGCCGCCCGCCATCGGGAGCGCATCGCCGCCGGGAAGCGCCATCGAGATCGCCGAAGCCGCCGCCCTTCGCCGCCGGGAGATCGCTGAAGCCACTGAACCTGCCGCCGGTCGACGCCGGGAGATCGCCGAAGCTGCCGAACCCGCCGCCGGTCGACGCCGGGAGATCGCCGGCCACCGAACCTGCCGCCACCGCCTCCTCCACCGCGTGGGAGGTCGGCGGTGACGCTCTGCTTTTTCGGCGCCGGAGGTCGATGTTCCAGCGCCTCGCTGGCCGGCATGATGCCGCAGGCGGGAGGCGCGAGGGCCGGGGAGATCGACCCCGAAGCTGAACTGCGGCGGCCCCCATGGAGCCGGGCGCGGGCGCGGGCGCGGCGCGCGACGGGGCTTCGGACAGCCTTCGGGGCGCCCTTCGCAGGCGCTCGGTTCACTGTAGAGGAGGCCGACGCGTCGCCGGCGAGCGCAGGCAGGTCGAGGTCATCGAGGCCGGGGAACGGCGGCACGGCGGGCGGCGCCGCGGCGGGCATCGCGGGCGCCGTGGGCTTTCGCGGCGAAGCTCGGCGCGGCGGCGCAGCTGGCTTCACGTCGGGACGGACGGCGCCGCGGCGATCGGCGCCGGCGGCGCGGCCTTCGCCGCCGCGCTCGGAGGAGGCTTCGGCGCGAGGCCGACCATCGTCGCCTTCTTCGGCGGCGGCTTCGGCGCCGCGCCGCCCTCCGCGGGCGCGGCGCCCTTCGACGGATCGGTGACGAGGAACGTGTGCCCGCACTTGGGGCAACGCATCTTCAGCCCGGTCGGCGGGACGCGCCGTTCGTCGACCTGGTAGGGCGCCTTGCACGACTCGCACTCGACCTTGAGCATGGCGTTCTCAGGGTATCACAGGCACGAAACCCATCGCGAAACCCCTGACCTTTCTCCGCTCTCTTCGTCTCGTCCCGTTCCTGTCGTCCGGCGGCGCAGACCGGCGGCGCGACGGTCGGGCTCGCGGCGCGGGGGCGCTTCGCCTCCTGCCGCTCGCCGGCGCTGCCCTCCCGGAGGCGGCTGTGGGGTAGCTTCGCCTCATGATCGATCCCGCCGTCGCGTACACCGAGCAGCTCCGGAGGCGCGCCGACGCGCTCGCGACCCTCTGCGTCCACGCCGGCGAGGCGCCCGCCGCGGACGGATCGTTGGATCCGCCGATCGTGATGTCGAGCGCGTTCGCCTTCGCGAGCGCCGAGCACGCCGCGCGCGCGTTCCGCGGCGAGGAGGACGCGTGGATCTACGGCCGCTGGGGGAACCCGACGGTGGCCGCGCTGGAGTCGAAGCTCGCCGCGCTCGAGGGCGCCGAGGCCGCCTGCGCGACGGCGAGCGGGATGGCCGCGATCGCCGGCGCGGTCCTCGCGACGTGCGAGGCCGGCGACCACGTCGTCGCGCCGCGATCGATGTACGCAGAGAGCGCGCGCCTCTTCCGCGAGCGCCTCCCGAAGCTCGGCATCGAGACGACGTTCGTCGACGGCGACGCGACCGCCTACGCCGACGCGATGAACCCGCGAACGCGCCTGCTCTACGTGGAGACGCCGTCGAACCCGACGCTCGGCGTCGTCGACATCGGCGCGATCGCCGGCCTCGCGCGCGACGCCCCCGGGCGGCCGGCGGTCCTGGTCGACGGGACGTTCGCGACGCCCTTCGCCCAGGCTCCCCTCGCCCACGGCGCCGACCTCGTCGTCCACTCGATGACGAAGGGGATCGGCGGTCACGGGGACGTCATCGGAGGCGTCGTCGCCGGCAGCGCGCCGCGCGTGGCCGCGGTCCGCGACGCCGTGATCAAGGGGTTCGGCGGCGTCCTCTCCCCGATGTCGGCCTGGCTCGTCGCGCGCGGCCTCCGGACGTTCGCGATCCGGCAGGAGCGGGCGTGCGCCACCGCGGCCGCGCTCGCGGCTCACCTCGCGGGCCACCCGCGCGTCGCGAGGGTCCATCACCCGTCGCTGAGCTCGCACCCCGGTCACGCGCTCGCGACGCGGCAGATGTTCGCCTACGGCGCGCTCCTGTCGTTCGAGCTCGCCGCCGGACCGGGCGGCGGCGACGTCGTTCGTCGCGGCCGCGACGTGCTCGAGTCGCTCCGGGTCGCGACGCACGCCGTCAGCCTCGGAGACGTGAGGACGCTGGTCGTCCACCCCGCGTCGACGACGCACTCGACCATGCCGGCCGAGGCGCGGCGGCTCGCGGGGATCGCGGACGGCCTGCTCCGCGTGAGCTGCGGGCTCGAAGGCACGGCGGACCTCGTCGCCGATTTCGATCGCGCGCTCGGCTGAGCGCGCGCGGGCCTCGACGTCCATCCCGATCGGCACATTTCGGGAGCGCGGCCGCTCGCGGGGTTCCCTGAGCGCGCCGCTTTGTACCGTGCTAACAAGGCTGTTCCCCATGGACCGCCTGGTGGTCACAGGAGCGAGGCAGCACAACCTCCGCGACGTGAGCGTATCGCTCCCGCGCGGAAAGCTCGTCGTCTTCACGGGCCCGAGCGGGTCGGGCAAGTCGTCGCTCGCGTTCGACACGATCTACGCCGAGGGTCAGCGGCGCTACGTCGAGTCGCTCTCCGCGTACGCGCGCCAGTTCCTCGAGCAGCTGGCGAAGCCCAACGTCGATCGCATCGAGGGGCTCTCGCCGGCGATCGCGATCGAGCAGCGACCGCTCTCGAAGTCGCCGCGCTCCACCGTGGGGACCGTCACGGAGATCGCCGACTACCTCCGCCTGCTCTTCGCGCGCGTCGGCATCCCGCACTGCCCGAGCTGCGGCAAGCGCATCGAGGCGCAGACCGTCCAGCAGATCGTCGACCGTATCCTCGCGCTCCCCGAGGGGTCGCGGTTCAGCGTCCTCGCGCCGGTCGCGCGCGCGCGCAAGGGCGAGCTCAAGCTCGAGCTCGAGCGCCTCCGCCGAGACGGCTTCGTCCGCGCGCGCGTCGACGGCGCCGTCGTCGACCTCGGCGATCCGATCGAGCTCGACCGGAGCAAGGCGCACGATCTCGACGTCGTGGTCGACCGGATCGTGCTGAAGGACGGCGTGAAGGGCCGCCTCACCGACAGCGTGGAGCTCGCGCTGAAGACGGGCGAAGGCCGCCTGCTCGTCGCGGTCGAGGGCGAGGAGCCGTTCTGGCTCTCGGAGCGCTTCGCCTGCGTCGACTGCGGGATCTCGCTGCCGCCGATCGAGCCGCGGATGTTCTCCTTCAACGGCCCGCACGGAGCGTGCCCGTCGTGCGACGGCCTCGGGGCGCGCACCGTCGTCGATCCCGAGCGCGTCATCGGCGATCCGCAGCGCACGCTCCGCGAGGGCGTCATCCTGGCGTGGGGCCGGCGCGGCTCGGTCGCGCTCGCCACCGAGCTCGCGCGCGCCGTCGAGGCGCTCGGCGTCGACCCGGACAAGCCGTGGAGCAAGCAGCCCGACGACGCGAAGCGCGCGCTCCTCCTCGGCGGCGGGGACGTCGACGGCAAGGGCAAGGCGCGCGGGCGCGGCGCGGCGAAGAAGAACTACGTCGGCATCGTGACGCGCCTCGAGGCGCGCCTCGAGGAGGGCGGCGGCGCGATCGGCGCCCGCGACGACCTCGACGACCTCGACGAGGACGAGGGCGCGATCGGCGACGAGGAGATCGGCCGCTTCCTCGTCACGCGCACGTGCGGTGCCTGCAAGGGCCGGAGGCTCAGGCCGGAGGCGCTCGCGGTGAAGCTCGGCGAGCGGGACGTCGCCGAGCTCGGGCGGATGCCGCTCGAGAAGCTGCGCGCGTTCCTCGCGACCCTCGGCGAGGACGGCGGGCCGCAGCAGTTCTCGGCGCGGGAGGGCGCCGTCGCCGAGCCGCTCCTCCGCGCGGTCACGGCGCGGCTCGGCTTCCTCATCGACGTCGGCCTCGACTACCTCTCGCTCGACCGGAGCGCGCAGACGCTCTCGAGCGGCGAGGGCCAGCGCATCCGCCTCGCCACGCAGATCGGCGCGGCGCTCGTCGGCGTCCTGTACGTCCTCGACGAGCCCTCGGTCGGCCTCCACGCGCGCGACAACGCCCGCCTCATCGAGGCGCAGGCGCGCCTCCGCGACCTCGGCAACACGGTGTTCGTGGTCGAGCACGATCGCGAGGCGATCCTCTCCGCCGACCACGTCGTCGACATGGGACCGGGCGCCGGCGTCCACGGCGGCCAGATCGTCGCGCAGGGCACGCCGAAGAAGCTCATGGAGGACCCGGCGTCGATCACCGGGCCCTGGCTGAGCGGCAAGAAGCGCCTGCCCATCCCGCGGACGCGCAAGAGCCGCGGCAAGGGCGTTGTGCGCATCGCGGGCGCCCGCGCGCACAACCTGAAGAACGTCACCGTCGAGGTCCCCACCGGGCTCTTCACGTGCTTCACCGGGGTGTCCGGCAGCGGGAAGTCGAGCCTCGTCGTCGACACGCTCTTGCCCGCCGCGCGCGCCAAGCTCTACTCCGCGACCGCGCCGATCGGCGAGTGCGACGCGGTCGAAGGGCTCGACCACGTCGACAAGGTCATCTCGATCGACCAGGCGCCGATCGGCCGGACACCGCGCTCGAACCCGGCGACGTACACGGGCGTGTTCTCGCTCCTCCGCGAGCTCTACGCGGGCCTGCCGGAGGCGCGCGCGCGCGGCTACAAGGCCGGGCGCTTCTCCTTCAACGTGAAGGGCGGGCGCTGCGAGGCCTGCCAGGGGGACGGCGTGCTCCGGGTGGAGATGCACTTCCTCCCGGACATCTTCGTCACCTGCGACACCTGCGGCGGCAAGCGCTACAACCGCGAGACGCTCGAGGTGAGATACCGCGGCCTCTCGATCGCGGACGCGCTCGAGGTGACGGTCGAGCAGGCGCTGCCGCTCTTCGAGACGATCCCGCGCGTGCGCGATCGCCTCGACGCGCTCCGCCGGGTCGGCCTCGGGTACCTCACGCTCGGCCAGCCGGCGACCACCCTCTCGGGCGGCGAGGCCCAGCGCGTGAAGCTCGCCCGCGAGCTCGCGCGCAAGGCCACGGGCCGGACGCTCTACGTGCTCGACGAGCCCACGACGGGCCTGCACTTCACCGACATCGAGGTCCTGCTGGGCGCGATCCTCGAGCTCCGCGATCAGGGCAACACGGTCGTGGTCATCGAGCACAACCTCGACGTCGTCGCGTGCGCCGACTGGGTCATCGACCTCGGGCCGGAGGGCGGCGACAAGGGCGGCACCATCGTCACCGCGGGGACGCCGGAGGCCGTCGCGGCGTGCAAGCAGTCCCACACCGCGCCGTACCTCGCCGAGGTGCTCGGCCGGGGCGCGGAGGCGAAGACGTCGAAGAAGAAGGGCGCCGCCGCCGAGGCGCGCTGACGTCCGCGCTCGCGCCAGAGGCGAGCGAGCCGAAGCGGACGTACGGCCCAAATGAGGCACGGGCGCCTCTGCCTTGCGACGGCAGACGGCGCCCCTCGTCCGAGCCGCGGGCCGAAGCCCGAGCGCCCGTCAGGTGTAGTTCTTCTCGTGGTGCTCCTGATCCTCCTTGCAGCGGATGCAGAGCGTCGTCTCCGGGCGCGCCTCGAGCCGCTTGACGGAGATTTCTTCACCGCACTCCTCGCAGACACCGAAGCTGCCGTCCTCGATCTTACGGAGGGCCTTCTCGATCTTGTCGAGGAAGACCTTCTCGCGGCCGCGAAGGCGAAACGTGAAGGACTGGAGGTACTCGCTCGACGCGAGGTCCATCTCGTCCGGGAGATCGTTCGAGTCGAGGGTCATGTCCTCTTCGAGCGTCTGCTTCGCCTTCTTGACGATCTCGTCGCGCTTCTCCGTGAGCAGCGTCTTGAACTTCTTGAGCTGGACCTTGTTCATCCGCCTGCCTCCGGCG
This sequence comes from Labilithrix sp., assembly GCA_019637105.1. Taxonomy (GTDB): domain Bacteria; phylum Myxococcota_A; class Polyangia; order Polyangiales; family Polyangiaceae; genus Labilithrix. The sequence goes on along the minus strand of JAHBWF010000011.1, from coordinate 71,695 downwards.
CGCGGGGTCCTCACCCCGCGCAGAGCTGAGCCGTGTGAAGCTCGTGAGAGTAACCGTCCCCCAAAGGGCCCGACACCTTAAACATCGGGTTCTGTAAGGTCAACGCGCTGTGTGAGGAATCGTCACCCTCGAGCTTGTCGTTTTCGTGGGGGTTTTCGAAGGAAGCGCGGGCGACCGAGCCCGACCGATCGGGCGTCTCCGAGCAAGAAGCCTACCTCTGAATACCACCGGGCGGCGCGTGTCGTCGATCAACCGGGCGCCGCGGCCTCTTGTTCCGCCGAGGTCACCACGGTAGCGCCTCGTCCGTGCCCTCCACGCCGCGCGCGCCCAAGGCGTTCCCCTGGTCCGGCTCGCACTACGTGGGCATCGACGAGAACGGCATGGGCCCCCGCCTCGGGCCGCTCATCGTCACGTCGGTGCTCGCGCGCGCCGACGCCGAGCGCGGCGCGAAGATCGCCGCGACGAAGCCGAGCCGCGCGTTCGCCGAACGGATCGGCGACTCGAAGAAGCTCTTCGCCGGCGGCGACAGCACGCTCGGGGAGGCCTGGGCCCGCGCGATCGCCGCGCGCTCGGCGCCCGCGGGGACGACGAGCGCGCCGCGGGCGCCGGCGGCCCTGCTCGAAGCCCTCGCGCTCGACTCCGACGCGACGCTGCGCGCGCCGTGCCCCTCGCACCACGCCGACCTCTGCTGGGCGTCCGACGGCGAGGCGTTCGCCGCGAGCGCGGAGGCCGTCGCGGGCTGCGCCAAGGACCTCGAGCGCCTCGCGGCCCGCGGGCTCGACGTGCTCGGCGTGCGCGTCGCGATCGTGTGCACGCGCAAGCTCAACGACGCGGTCGAGGCCGGGCTCTCGCGCTTCGACGTCGACCTCCACACGATGGAGCGCCTCGCGCTGGCCGCGCGCGCCGACGCCGGCGAGGACGTCTACGCGTTCTGCGGGAAGGTCGGCGGCTTCGACTTCTACGGCGACCGCTTCGGCCCGCTCGGAGGCCGCCTCCACACCGTCCTCTGCGAGGGCCGCGCGAGGAGCGAGTACCAGCTCCCGGGCGTCGGCCGCCTCGCGTTCCTGCGAGACGCGGACGACACCCACCTCATCGTCGGGCTCGCCTCCCTCGTCGGGAAGTGGGCGCGCGATCACCTGATGCGGCGCGTGGTGCGCTGGCATCGCGCGCACGTCCCCGACGCGCCCGACGCGAGCGGCTACCACGACCCCGTCTCGTCGCGGTTCATCGAGGCGACGTCCCTCGTCCGCAAGAAGCTCCGCGTGGATCCGCGCTGCTTCGAGCGCACGTCGATCGGGAAGAAGGAGGCCGCGCTCGCCGGGACCTGAGGCGGAGCTACTTCGTCGGGGCGGCGCCGTCGGGGGCCGCGCTCGGGGCGGGCTTCGGGCCCGCGCCCGCCGGGGCCTCCGCCGCGCCGCCGTCGGCCGCCGCGGACGGCGCGGGGCTCGCGAGCAGCTCCTTCATCTTGGCGACGGCCTCCTCCTTGGAGAGGCGCGCCTTGTCGCGATCGGGGCCCGAGGCCGCGCGCAGCGCGTACTCCTCGTCGGCGACGCCCCACACGACGTTGCCCTTGCGCGCGACGAGCATCTCGACCTTCGGCGCGCTCGCCTTGTCCTCGCCGGCGGACGGGACGACGACGTGCGCGGCCTCGTCGCCGGTGGCCGCGACCGGGAGGGTGCCGGGCTTCGACTTGATCGTCTTGAACGCGTCCTTCGCCTGATCCGCGTCGTCCTTCACGATCGAGAGGACGCGCCAGCGGCGATCTCCGTCCTTGTAGTAGCCGACCGCGCCGGGCCCGGTCGCCGGCCAGCCGAGGACGTCCTTCGGATGGAAGACGACGCCGTTCGCGACGCGTTTGTCGACCGGGAGGAGCTGCGCGGCGGGCGGGAGCGTCGTCGGGCCCGGCAACCGATCGCCGATCTCCTTGCCGACCGTGGTCAGGATCGCCTCGCTCGACTTCGCGAGCTGCTCCGGCGACTCGTTCTCGTTGACGTACTGCAGCTCGGCGAGGTGCTGGCCGCGCCAGACGTACGCGCGGCCCGTGCCGATGGCCGCGGCGGCGCCGGCCGCGAGCGGCTTCGGCGTCGACGGCTCGGCGGGATCGCCCGCGACGACGCGGAGCGTGAACATGCCGTACGCGCCAGGCACGTCGCCGAACTGCGAGAGGTTCACCTCCACGGTGCCGCCCTTGCCGCTCCCGTCCACGTAGTGGAGCGAGACGACCCGCTTGAGCCCGAAGCGCTTGTAGACCTCGCACTCGCCGTCGAACGCGGTCGTGCAGACCTCGTCCATCGAGAGCTTCCCCTTCTCGCCGTACGTCTTGATCTCGCCCTGCGGATCGACGCAGTAGCCCCCGGCGCTCTTCGCGAAGAACGGCGCCGAGACGGCGTCGGTGAGATCGCCGCCTCCGCTGCTGCAGGCGCCCGCCGCCGGGGCGACCGGCGGCGGCGGCGGTGGGGGAGTGTCCGACCTCGGCTTGTCGTCCTTGCACGAGGTGCAGGCCGCGGAGAGGAAGAGGAGCGAAGCCACCAGCGAGCGCGACGTCATGGGCCGTGTTCATACCGGAAGAGGGCCCACCGACGCGAGCAGAGGTGTGCTCGGCTCGGACGTCGACCCGAGAGGACCGGCGGCGGCGACTCGAACTTTTTTTCGTAGCTCCGCAAAGGATTCGACGTAGGGAGAGCGCCTCCTCGGCCGAAATTCCCATGTGTTCTCCCTTCGATGCCCATGACTTACGGGGGCACACCGCTTGCTTGGACCGCTGCGGGTCAGCGGATGATGAAGGCGCGAGGAGCACTCCGTCGCAGTCGAGCGAGGCGCGCGAGCCGCGCGTTCACGCTCGTCGAGCTCATGGTCGTGGTGGTGCTCATCTCCATCGTCGCCTTGCTCGCCACGCCCTCGTTCACCGAGGCGCGCGATGACCGCATCGCCTTCGACTACGCGCGCCAGTACCAGCAGATCCTGGTCCAGGGCCGCGCGCGGGCGGCCGGGACCGGCTCGGCCCACCTCGCGCTGCTCACGCCGGGCACCGGCGGACGCGGGGTCATCCGCCTCTACGCGTCGCTCGACGACACGGGCCCGCCGGGCGGACCGAACCCCGTCTCGTCCTGCAAGGCCGCGCCCGACCAGTGGGCGGCCGCGGAGCCGGAGATCACCGACTACCGTCTCGATCACCTCGTGCCCGGGGCCGGCCGGCGCGTTCGCTTCATCAACTTCGCCGAGCTCAACCGCGAGGGCGTCAACGTCAGCATGGACCTGCGCGCGACGTTGACCTACGGCGAGGGCGGAGCCGGCGTCGCGTCGGCCCCCACCACGTACCTCGCCGTGTGCATCACGCCGGCGGGCGTCACCTACGTCGGCAGCGGCGGCAGCGCGTCCGAGGCCGTGACCGCGATGCGCGCGGCGCCGCCGTTCACCGGCGTCGCCGAGGCGCGCATCCAGCGCGGCGCCGTCGGCCTCCGGCGCCTCGTGACGATTTCGGGGGGCGGCGCTCCCCGCTTGAGGTCGGAATGACGAGCTCCCTCGCCAGGCTGCGCGCCGCGACGCGGCGCGCGCGACGCGGCTACACCGTCGTCGAGGTCATGAGCGCGATGACGCTCTTCGCCATCGGCGCGGCGGGCGTCATCGGGATGCAGCGCGTGACGATCCAGGGCGGCGCCGACGCCCGGAACTTCGACACCGCCACGAACATCGCCCGCGAATGGCAGCACCGCCTCCAGCGCGACGCGCTCGCGTGGACGCAGCCGAACAGCCTCGTCACCTCCTCGAACATCGACAACACGGTCTGGCTCCACAACGCCAACATCAACAACACGTGGCTGGTCCCCGCGGTGACGACCCCGCTCGCGGGCAACTCGGCGGCGTTCGATCTCCTCGGCCGCGACGTCGCCCCCAACAGTCCGGATCGCGTCTTCTGCGTCCAGTACCGCCTCGCGTGGATCGCCGACAACCAAAGCGGCTCGAACATCACCGGCCTCATCCGCGCGGAGATCCGCGTGTTCTGGTCGCGCCTCGAGTTCGGTCCGCCGGACTGCTCCGACCTCGCGATCACCGCCGCCGGCACCCGCGAGCGGCACCACATCGTGAACGTGACCACCGCCATCCGCGGGAACCCCAAGGAATGATGCAGCGCCGCGACCTCAGCGAACGCCGCGTGACGCTCGGCGCGCCGGACAGCGTGCGGCTCCGCCTCCGCCGCTCGACGCGCGCGCGCCGAGAGGCGCGCGGCTTCACCCTCGTCGAGCTGATGGTCTCGCTCGTGATGGGCCTCATCGTCGCCCTCGCGGCGGTCGGCCTCTCGCGCACCGCGACCACGACGTTCTTCGAGCAGGCGCGCATCTCCGGCGTCGAGGCGAACGTGCGCGCGGCCTCCGAGCGCTTCCGCAACGACCTCTCGCGCGTCTCGTTCATGTCGTCGCCGAACATCCGGTTCGATCGCAAGGTCGCGGTCCCGCCGGACTCGGAGGGCGTGCCGTACCGCGTCGTCGCGCTCCAGAACCTCCAGGGGCTCCGCGTCGCCCCCGCCGACGTCGTCCGCGCGCACGCGTTCTCGGCCAACAACAACCTCACCCCGCAAGAGGTCTTCATCGCGGGCAACCTCACGACCAACGACGTCTACCGCGGCGTGTTCACGCGGGACGGATCGACCGGCGCGGCGTGCGGGGCCGGCGGCGCCGAGGTGCGCCTGGACGGGCTGGCCGATCCCGCCGTCCGCCGCCTCTTCAACGGTGAGACGAACGCGACGGCGCAGCAGCAGATGACCCAGCTCGCCTTCATGCCCGGCGAGCGGATGAACCCGCCGGTGACCGGCGTCGAGTACGCCGTCCAGGTCATGGATATGCGCGGCTGCTTCCACTACATGACGATCTGCCGCGTCGACGCCGACGCGACGCAGCCGGAGACCGTCTTCCTGCAGCTCTCCGGCGACCCCGCGCGCGGGCTCCTGACGCCCACGGACACCGGCGGAGACGTCTGCGGCGCGCGCATCATGGAGGAGGTCGCGGTCGCGCCGATCCAGCGCGTGCGCTGGAGCATGGCGGTCGAAGACGATCCGCGGCGCATCGACACCGTGCTCGAGGGCACGGGCGGGACGGCTCCCGACAAGTTCAACCTCTACCGCCAGCTCCTCGCCGCGGACGGCGACACCCCGGTCGGGCCGCCCGAGCTCATCGCCGAGTACGCGATCGATCTGAAGCTCGGGTTGTACGTCGACAGCAGCCTCCCCGGCGTACCGTCGACGACGAACGTCGACTTCGAGGGCGACGACGCCCTCTTCGCGCAGTGGGCCGGCCCGGTCACCACCGCCACGCTGCCCCAGGTCGGTCCCCACCGGATCCGCTCCGTCCGCTACCGGCTCGCCTTCCGCACGGCGTTCCCCGATCGGCGGGCGGACCTGCCGATGCCGGGCGGTCCCCCGTACCTCTCGCGCTACCGGATGAACGGGAACGACTACGCGCGCGTTCGGACGGTGATCTCGGAGGTCGCGCTCTTCAACCAGGCAAAGGTGGACTGACGATGCGCACGAGCCGGGCCCCGCTTCGCTCGCCTTCCCCCGCCGCCCGCGCGCGCGGCGCCCTCGCCCGCGCCCGAGCGCGGCGGGACAGCGCCGGCGCGGCGATGTTCATCGTCGCGATCACCCTCGGCATCCTCGCCGCGATGGGCGTCTACGGCCTCAGCGCGACGGCGGTCGACATCCGCGCGGCCGGTCACCTCCGCGAGGCCGCGCAGGCGCAGAGCGCGGCCGAGCACGCGCTCATGCTCACCGCCGAGAGCTTCACCCCGGGCACCGCCGGCGAGATCGTGAAGGCGATGCAGGCCGGGAACACCGTCCAGTCGACGTCGTGCAAGACGGCGAACGCCTACACCGGAGAGCCGATGTACCGCGCCGCGCAGGCCTGCCTCTCCTGGAGCCCGCAGGAGATGGCGAACATCGCGAACGGCGTGAACGCCTGGACGGCCACGTACGACACCGCCGCGAAGTCGACGTTCTCGCCCGAGAGCTTCGGTGACGTGCCCGAGCGCGCGTTCATCCGCGTCGAGGTGACCAACCCCGTGGACATCCCGCCGCCGCCGGGCACGGGGCTCAACGATCGATTTACCTTCACGCAAGTGACGGTGACGACCTTCGTCGACATGAAGGACGCCGATCCGACCACCGCACCCAACACGCCCGCGAGGACCGTGGTGCAGGGTCGAGGCCGGCTCACCGTCGGCCCGTACTTCCGGCAGTGATTTTGGAGGACGCATGCGAGCGGAGCTGAAGATGTGTCCGAGACGGCGAGCGAGCGCAGCGAAGGTGAGCCGCGGAGGGCTGGCGAGGCCCCTCGTGCTCGGGCTCCTCGGCGCGGCGACGTCGCTCGGCGTCGCGCGTGACGCGCAGGCGCAGAGCGGCGCCACGCAGAAGCCGATGCCGAACGTCCTGCTCCTCGTCGACACCTCGGGGTCGATGGAGCGCATGCCCGACAACTCGCTCCCCAGCGCGAACGTGGGCGTGCCGCCCGGCGGCGTGCCGAACGCCTGCAGCCCGGGGAACGAGTCGAACCCGAACCGCTGGGGCATGCTCCTCCAGGCGCTCACCGGCAACATGCAGCCCTACTACAGCTGCGCCGAGGTGAACCGCTCGTCCGGGCCGGCGGGCGTGGCCTTCCGCAACGAGTACAAGATCGCCGGGATCGCCCCTTACGACACCGACTATTTCCTGCCGTACCACCGGCCGCTCACCGGGACGGCCGTGACCAGCTCGGTGTGCGCGATCGGTCCGTACCGGCTCCCCGGCGCGGCGAGCGGCACGACGGGCGTCGGCCCCGCCGCGCTCGGCTACGCCGCGCCCGCGGGTCAGGGCGGCGACGTGCGCGACTTCCCGGACGACGCGTTGGTCACGGCCAGGTACCCCTACCTGCAGGGCCAGTACGCGTCGAACTCGCCGCTCGCGGCGTCGCTCGGCGCGGAGGCGTGCGTCTTCGATCAAGCCCCCGACGGACAGCTCGACGCCGCGCGCGACTACGTGCGCTTCGGACTGATGACGTTCGACAACGAGGAGGACGCCTCGATCGGCGTCAACGGCGGGACCTGGCCTCCCCAGGGCACGGTCCAGACCTCCGGCGGGACGACCCTGCCGTTCCTCGGTCTGTGGAGCTACCGGCGCGACCCGTCGAACCCCGACTACAGCCTGAGCGCGCTCATCCCCGGCGCCGCCGACGGCCTGCCCGATCTCTGCGCGCCCCCGCACCAGGCGTTCGAGGTCGGCGCGCGTCACTACGGCGCGCCTCCGTGGGAAGGGCGGATGGTCGAGTTCCCGCCCGAGGACGCGTCGCTCTACGACATCCAGCGGACGAACGAGCACATCCAGCAGGTCCTCCTGTCGACGCGCCCGTACGGCGCGACGCCGATCGACGGCATGATGGACGACGCGCGTGACTACTTCTGGTACCACGCGAGCGGCCCGAAGACGGACGCGTACGTCGCCACCGCGAACTGCCGCGAGCAGTACATCATCCTTTTGACCGACGGCGCGCCGAACCTGAACCTCCGCCCGTCGTGTCAGACGGGGACCGGGATCTGCCCGTTCCCGAACACCGCGTCGCAGACCGCCGCCGCGCTCTACGCCGACCCGACGCGGCGCGTGACGACGTTCGTCATCGGGTTCTCGGTCAACGGCTCGAGCCCTACGGGCGGCGACGGCTTCCCGCCGGCCATCACGGACCCCGCCCAGCGAAACTGCAAGGCGTGGTACGCCTTGGCCGGCAACACCGCGGCGGGCATGGCCGCCGCGTGCGCGGCGGACGTCCCGGCGCCGGGCACCACGGCCGAGGCGTGCTGCGAGCTCAACCGGATCGCGTACGAGGGCTCCGGCGGCGCGTCCAACCCGACCGACGCGGTCGGCGCGTTCTTCGCCGAGTCGCAGGCGGACATCACGCTGTCGTTCGGCAAGATCCTCGCGTCCATCACGAAGTCGGTCTCCACCCGCACCGTCCCCGCGTTCACGCCCGCCGTGTACTCGGAGACCGGCTTCGGCGACGGCGCCACGACGGCGCAGTTCCTCGGCTCGTTCATCCCGAACGCGCAGAAGCCGTGGTCCGGCGAGATCCTGCGCGAGCGCTCGATGTGCGGCGGCGCGCCGTTCGGCGCGAACGCGCAGCCGACGTCGATCACCGCGGGCGACAGCATGGCGATCAACCTCGCGACGCAGTCGGCGGCCAACCGCCTCTTCATCACGGCGGTCGCCGACAACGTGAGCGGCGTGGTCGACTCCGCGCGGACGACGCGGCCGTTCGTCGCCGACGCCACCGCCGACGGGATCCCCGTCCACCGCGCCACGGAGGCGGCGGCCTCGGACTGGGACCTCAAGGACGTCCCCGACATGAGGCTCGCGCTCGACATCGAGCGGACCACCTGCAAGCGCGGCCGAGCCGTCGGCTCGGGCCCGACCGGGACGCTCGAGATCCCGGCGCTCGACCAAGACAGCGGCGAGGCGTGCAGGGACGTCGTCCTCGGGTTCACGACGGCGCACGTCGGGCCGATCACGAGGTCGGGCACGGTCACGGGCGGCGCGACGGCGTCCCACGACTTCAACACCCGCTGCATCTCCTCGACGGCGTCGCCCGACTCCGGCCGCTGCTCGATCACGAACGTCGCGTGCGCGGTCGCGGCGCCGTCGGCGTGCGATCCGATCCCGGGTCAGGTCTGCGTCCCCGACTGCGCGCCGCTCGGCGCGATCTTCCGCGCCAACCCGGTCGTCAACGGGCCGCCCGACGCGCTGCTCCGCGACGCGGGCTACCGGGACTTCCAGGCGCGGCGCGCGCGGCGCAAGCCCACCCTCTTCGCCGCCACGACCGACGGCATCCTCCACGCCTTCAAGGCCATCGAGACGACGCCGGGCGCGCACCACGAGCTCTGGTCGTTCATCCCGCCCGCCGTGCTCCCGCGCCTGGCGAGCAACTACCCCGCCGGCAACCAGATCCTCCTCGACGGCTCGCCGGTCCTGCGCGACACGGTCTGGGATCGCGCGCTCGGCGATCTCGACGTCGGCGGCGCGACGCCCCCCGGAGCCAAGTGGCACACCACCCTCGTCGCCGGGCTCGGCGCCTCGGGCGGCGGCTACTACGCGGTCAACGTCACGGACTCGGACTGCGACGCCCTCGCCGGCTCGACGGTCGACGAGTGCAGGGTCGACACGGGCGCCACGGGCTACCAGGCGCCGACGGCCTACGACCTCCTCACGGCCGGCGCGGGCGACTACGACGCCGGGGTCGCGCGGCGCGGCCCCCACTTCCTCTGGCAGCTCACCGACGTCGAGCGGATGAGCGCCGCCACCGACCCCGCGCGCGTCACGCGGCGCGCGCGCGACGGGCACGACATGGTGGCGCTCTTCGGGCGCACCACCGGGACGCCCGCGATCACGACGCTGCAGATCGGCAACCGCCAGATCGGCGTCGCGGTCCTCCCCGGGGGCATCGACGGACCGCCCGTGAAGAACGGGAGCTGCCCGCGCACGCTCGCCACGACCGACGAGGCGCACGACGTCACGCAGGGCTACCGCCCCGTCGTCCGCCAATGGGCGCGGGAGTGCAGCACCAGCACCACGTCGACCAACGCGAACGCCGCCGTCCCCGGGCGCGGCGTCACGATCGTGCGCCTCGACACCGGCGAGATCCTCCGCCACTTCGGCCGGCACGACGACGTGCCCGAGCGCATCCGCAACGCGAACGTCGTCGCGCCGACGCCGTTCGACTCGCCGATGATCGGCACCCCGGTCGTCTATCCGCAGACCACCGGCGCGGTCGGGCAGAAGATCTTCATCGGCGACGCCGACGGGACGCTCTGGCGCATCGACGTCAGCAGCACCGACCCTACCCAATGGAAGGCGATGCTCTTCGCGGACCTCGTCCTGGGCTCGACGGCGGCGGAGAGCCAGCCCATCCAGGTCACGCCGATCCTGTCGCTCGATCCGCACGGCGCGCTCGTGGTCAACGCGGCGACCGGTGACCAGGACGACCTCGTCTATCGGACCGGCGAGAAGAACTACGTCTGGTCGATCCTCGAGAAGCGCCCGATCGACACCCCGGCTCCCCGCGCGCAGACGCAGTGGGTCGAGGTGCTCGACAACGGCGAGCGCGTGACCGGACCGATGACGGTGTTCGACCGCACGCTCTACTTCGCGACCTTCGCGCCTCACATCCCGGCGGCCGGCCAGTGCGAGAACGCCGGCGTCGCGCGCCTCTGGGGCCTGCACTACATGGAGGGGGAGAGCCCCGGCTCCCCCAACTCGCCGGCGCTGCCGATGTGGTGCACCAACGTGACGGCCACCGGGGTCTGCTCGGGCGGGATGGTGAAGAACGAGGCCGCGCCCGCCGACATCGCCGGGTACGTCATCCCCGGCGTCACGCTCCGTCCGACGCAGGCGTGCTCGAGGCTCGCCGATCTCGGCGAGGGCACGGGGACCGGCTTCGAGTCGATGACGCCCAGCCAGTTCGAGCTCTCCTTCGGCGTCCCGAAGGCTCGGACGCCGGGGGCGGGTCTGCCGCCCGCGGCGCTGACGCGCTCCTCCGCGCGGCCGCTGCCGCGCGTCGCGACGACGGTGAACGCGTGGGCGCTCGTCGTCGACTGATCGCCGGCGTCGCGCTCGCGTCGCTGGCGCTGGGCGGCGTCCCCGCGTGCAAACGAAAGGACGACGCCGCCAGGCCGGCTCCCTCCGCGCGCCCGAGCGCCGATCGGCTCGCGCCGGGGGAGATCCCCGAGGGCAAGGAGCGCGCGTACACGCTCCCGCTGCCGCTTCACTCGTCGGTCAAGGCGACCTTCCCCGGCAGCGTGCACGTCGCCTCGTCGCACACGCTGGAAGAGCTCTCGAACTTCGTCCGCGTGAGGGTGAAGGACGGCACGACCTCGTCCGGAGCGACCGAGACGCGGTTCGACCGGGTCGTCGTGGTGAAGGACCCGTCCCGGACGCTCAGCATCCAGATCCGCTCCGCGCCGCGCACCGGCCCGTTCCGCAGCCAGATGGTGATCAACGACCTGACCCGCCCTCCGGAAGAGCCTGGTCTCACGGACGAGGATCGCTGGCGGAAGGCGGGGATGACGCCGGACGGAAAGCTTATCGACCCGAAGCATTTGGAGTGAGGTAGAACACGGGGCGTGCCGTCCCCGCTCCCCGTGCGGTCGCCCCGCTGGCTCGCCGCGTCGTCCGCCGGCGGCCTCGTCGCCGCGACCGCGGCGGTCCCGGCGTGCGGCTCCGCCGAGGCGCCCGCCGCCCCCGCCGGGAGCTGCGCCGGCGTCGAGCTCATCGCGGCCGGCAGCAGCAACTACGAGTCGAGCGTGGTCTGCGGGGCGCCGGGCGAGTGCGCGCACGGAGCCGACCTCGGCGGGGATCCCATGCTCGCGATGAGCAACGGGCGGTGCTTCTTCCTCGCCCGCGACACCGATCTCCTCTTCGAGGTCGACGCGTCGTGCGGCAAGCCGACGTCCCGGCTGAGCGTCGCGTCGTTCGGGCTGAGCGATCCGGGCACCGGCCTGCGGCGCGCCGCGAACCCGCACGACGCCGCCGCCGCTCCCGACGGCACGGTCGTCGTCCCTCTCTACAACGCCGCGCGGCTCGTGTTCTTCAAGGACGGCGCGCTCGAGGACACGTCGATCGATCTGTCGCCGTACGACGCCGACGGCAACCCGCAGGCCGACGCCGTCAGCGTCGTCACGGTCGACGGCGCGGCGAAGGCGTTCGTCACGCTCGAGCGCCTCGACGACGACGACTACCTCCGCTCGAAGCAGACGTCGCAGATGCTCCGCGTCGACGTCGCGACGCGCTCGGTCGAGGCCGTGATCGACCTCGTCGGGCGGAACCCGTTCAACCCGATGTCGGAGCTCGCGGGCGCGCTCTTCATGGCCGAGCCCGGGAACTTCGACGCCGCCGACGACGAGCTCGCCGGCGTCGAGCGCTTCGACACGGCGACGTCGACGTCGCGCCTGCTCGTGCGCGAGCGAGACCTCGGCGGGAGCGTCGCCGAGGTCGCCGTGACCGAGGGCTGCGGCGCCGCGATCGTCGCGGGGCCGCAGCCGACGGTGAACCCGACCGCCGTCGTCACGTTCGATCCCGACAGCGGCGAGGTCCTGTCGACCTTCCAGGCCCCCGTCCTCGGCCCCACGCCGGGCTACGATCTCCAGGGCCTCGCCTGGCGCGGCGAGAACCTCTACGTCGGCGATCGCCGCCCCGGCGCGACGGGGTACGCCGTGCGCGTGCTCGAGCGAACGGGCCGCTGCGCGCTGACGAGCACCGGTCGCTCGCTCGACCTGCCGCAGAGCCCCGTCGCGCTCCGCGCCGCCGAGCCCCCACGACCCCGATGACGAACGCGAGCGTCGCCAGCGGAGCCGAGGACGAGCAGAAGCGGGCCGGGCGAGGCGGCCTCGCCGTCCTCGCGGCGAAGGTCTTCTTCATCCTCACCGGCCTCGTCCAGCAGGCGCTGCTCCCGCGCGCGATCGGGCGCGCGGACTACGGCGCGCTCGCGCGCGTCTTCGCGGTCTCGAACGTCTTCAACAACGTCATCGTCGCCAGCTCGACGCAAGGCGTGAGCCGCACCGTCGCGGCGGCGGGGGCGCACGAGCGCGAGGCGCTCCGCGCGACCCTGCGCACCCACGTCGCGATCGCCGCGATCGCCACGGGCGTCTTGCTCCTCGCGGCGCCGCTGGTGGCGCACTTCCAGAGCGCCCCGGAGGTGCTGGCGCCGCTCGCCGTGATGAGCGGCGTGCTCGCGGTGTACGGCGTCTACGCGCCGCTCGTCGGGTACATCAACGGCCGGCGGATGTTCGCGAGGCAGGCGACGCTCGACATGGTCGCCGCGACGCTCCGCACCGCCGGCATGCTCGGGCTCGGCTGGTTCTTCACCCGCAGCGGGCCGAGCGCGCTCGCGGCCGCGATCGGCACGCTGCCGGGGATGCTCGGCGCCGCCGTCGGCGCGGTCATGGCGGCGATCGGCATCTTGCTCCTCGCGCTCCGCTGGACCGGCACGGGCGAGGGCTTCGCCGGCGCGAGGCCGCCGGGCGTCCCCGCGACCCGCGCCTACGTGAAGCTGATCGTGCCGGTGATGATCGCTCAGCTCTTCGTCAACGGGCTGATGCAGGCGGACATCTTCATGCTCGGCCGCTACCTCTCGCTCGCGGCCGCGGCGCTCCCCTCGCCGATCACGCCGGGCGGGATCGCCGCCGAGCCGGCCACCGCCGCCAACGAGTGGGTCGCCGTCTACCGCGCGTGCCAGCTCTTCGCGTTCCTCCCCTACCAGCTGCTCTTCAGCGTCACGCAGGTGCTCTTCCCGATGCTCGCGCGCGCGAAGCAGGAGGAGGGCGACGCGCGCGTCGCCGAGCTCGTGTCGCGCGGGTCGCGCATCGGCGCGATCGCCTGCGGCCTCATGGTGGTGGTGATCGTCGCGATACCGGAGTCGCTCATCCGCCTGGCGTACGACGCGGAGATCGCGGCGTCGGGCGCGCCGGCGCTCCGCGTCCTCGTGCTCGGGCAGTCGGCGTTCGCGATGCTCGGTCTCTCCACGACCATCCTCGTGAGCCTCGGCCGCGAGCGCGTCGCGATGACGCTCACGGCGCTCGCGCTGGCGCTCCTCGTCGGGACGTGCGTCCTCTTCGTCCCGAGCGCGCCGTTCGGGCGTCCCCAGATCGACGCCGCGGCCACCGCCGCCGCGGCGGCGCTCGGCCTCTCGCTCGTCCTCGGCGTCGTCGCCGCGCGGCGGACCGCGGGGGCGTTCGTCCCGCTGAAGACGGCCCTCCGCGTGGGCGCGTGCATCGCCGGCGCGGCGCTCGCCGGCCTGTACCTGCCGCGCTTCGGCAAGTTGGTGACGATCGCCGTCGCCCCCGCGCTCGCCCTCGCGTACGTCGCCGCGCTCGTCGTCACCGGCGAGCTCGGAAAGAGCGACCTCGCGATGGTCCTCGCGATCGTCCGGCCGAAGAAGCCACGGCCGTGATCGCCCGCCGAGTGCCTGCGTTCGGACGCCCTGTGGAGCGAGCGCCCGAAACGTAGGCTCGCGACGACGCGATCGGCTCATCCCGACGACGCTCGGGATCCGGCGCAGCCGAGTTTGCGCCTCGGCGGCGCGCGCCCGAGGCGGAGGACGGCGGGCCTTCCGGCGCCGGGCGGCGGGGCGTCCGCGCGGAGCCCGGGCGCGACGCCCGTCGGGCGTACGTCGTCGAAACGGCGCGGACGCGAGCCGGTCAGTCCTTCATCGCGCCGACGCGGATCGCGTGCTCGCCCGAGCCGCCCTGACCGCGACCGCCGCGGAGCCCGTGCTTCTGCACGAGGCGGTGGAGGTACATGCGGTCCATGCCCGCCATGCGGGCCGCCTTGCTCATGTTGCCGCCCGCCGCCTCGAGCAGCTGCGAGAGGTACGAGCGCTCGAACGAGTCGATGACGGCGTCCTTCGCGATGCGGAAGGGGACCGACAGATCGATCCCGCTGGAGGGCCCCGCGACCGGCGGGCCGGCGCCCTGCCCGCGGCGGAGCGTGGGGCTCGCCGACTGGAGCACGACGCTGCGCTCGACGTAGTTCCGCAGCTCGCGGACGTTGCCCGGCCAGTCGTGCTTCGCCATGTCCTGCAGCACCTGCGGCGGGAACAGGCGCTCCTCCTCCGGCACGCCGAGCTGCTGGAGGAACGTGCGGACGAGGATGAGCATGTCGTCGAGCCGCTCGCGGAGCGGCGGCACGCGCGCGCTGATGACGGCGAGGCGGAAGTAGAGGTCCTCGCGGAAGCGACCCTTGTTGACCTCGCGCTCGAGGTCGCGGTTCGTCGCGGAGATGACGCGGACGTTCACGCGCCGCGCGCGCGTCTCGCCGACGCGGCGGATCTCGCGCGCCTCGAGGGCGCGGAGGAGCTTCGGCTGCAGCTCGAGGGGCAGCTCGCCGATCTCGTCGAGGAACACGGTGCCGCCGTCGGCGGCCTCGAAGGCGCCCATGCGATCGCGATCGGCGCCGGTGAACGCGCCGCGCACGTGACCGAAGAGCTCGCTCTCGACGAGGTTCGGGCTGATCGCCCCGCAGTCGACGACGACGAACGGCCTGTCCGCGCGCGAGCTGCGCTGCATGATCTCCGTGGCGACGAGCTCCTTCCCGGTGCCGCTCTCGCCCTCGATGAGCACGTTGATGTCGCTCTGCGCGATCTTGTCGAGCAAGCCGAACATCCGACGCATCGGCAGGCTCGTCCCGACGAGCGCGCCGAACGAGGGGAGCATCGGGACGAGGTCTTCCTTCTGCGGCGCGCCCGCGCGGAGGCGCACGACCGACTCGCCGATCGTCAAAACGCCGCCCTCGAGGATGTCGGCGTCACGGATGCGCACGCCGTCGAGCTTCGTGCCGTTCATCGAGCCCGAGTCGCGGAGCCTCCACACGCCGTCCTCGCGGACGAGGCGGCAGTGGAAGCGCGAGACCATCGGATCGCGGAGGACGACGTCGTTCGAGGCGTGCGAGCCGATCTTGCAGAGATCGCCGTCGTGCACGAGCGTCCGCTGGACGGGCATCCCGCCCTCGCGCTCGACGCCGAGGGACATGCGCGGCACGGCGACGGTCTCGATGAGCTGGCGAACGGTGTGGATGTTCTTCCCCGCCCGCTCCGTCTGGATGTCGGGCATCGTCGGGTTCGGCGACGCCGCGGCCGGCGCCGCTTTCGGGAGCGCAGGCGGAGGCGGCAAGCTGCCCGTCGCCGGCAGGCCGCTCGCGCCGAGGTTCCCCGGCAACGGCGGCGGGGGCGGCACCGACGGAGGCAACGGCGCCTGAGGGCTCCGCGGAGCGATTCCGGACGCGCTCCTCCCCGCGAGCGGGATCTGCGGCGCCATCGGCGCCACGGGCGCGGACGGGGTCTGGGGTCGAGCGGGCATCTTCGGATGGGCCATACGATCTCTCAGGGAGGGGCCGCCGATCCGAGCGCGAGATCGGTTCCCCTTCGGTGGGCGCGTGAGCGGATTGGGAGAACGCATGCCGATCCGAGCCGGCGGAAATTGCCGTGTACGGCAACTTCGACCTTCGGCATGACGACATGTGCGTAGGCAAGGGTGATGCCCGAACGCCGCTAACTTGATCCCCCGCGAACTTCCGTCACAATTTGCCGACCACGTGGAGCCCGACCGGCACCTGCCTGAGTCGGAAGTCCATCACCCTGCTGTCGCTGTCACTCAGAGAGCGCTGCGTTGCTGAAAGCACACGGGAAAAGTCCGATGAGCACGGCCGGCCATGCGCTCTTCTGGCATCGGAATAATGCATTCTGCACGTTCCAGGGCGCGCCGCGACGGGGGGCCTCGCCGTGACGCGCAGACGTCCGACGGACGACCGCGCCGCGCGCCATCCGCGCGCCCGCGCGCGCGGCGTTTGCCGGACGCCGCGCCGAGCCATGCACGTCGCCGCGCTCGTCGCGACGCTCGGCGCGAGCGCGCTCGGCGCGGGCGCGCTCGGCGCGTGCTCGCACGACCGGCCGACGCCGGCTCCGGCGCGCTCGGCGAGCCCTCCGGAGCGATCGCCGCGCACCGCCGAGGTCGAGACGCCCAAGCAGATGGAGGCCGCGACGGCGTACCGCGCGAGCGTCGGTCGGGGCGCGGAGCTGTACCTGCCGCCGTGGTTCGCGCCGAAGCGCGGCGGCTACGACCTCATCGTTCACTTTCACGGCGAAGGCCGCTGGCAACAGGCGAACGTCGAGCACGCGAAGCTGAACGTCGCCGTCGTGAGCGTCAACCTCGGCGCGGGCACCGATCCCTACGCGAAGGCGTTCAAGTCCCCGGACGCCTTCGACCGTCTCCTGACGGACACGCAGGCCGAGGTGGCGAAGAGCGGCCGCGCCGAGGGCGCCCAGCTGCGTCGCATCGCGCTGTCGGCTTGGAGCGCCGGCTTCAGCTCGGTCTCCCGCGTCATGACCGAAAGCTTCACGCCTCGCGTCGACGCGGTCCTCCTGGCGGACGGCTTCTTCACCCACTTCACCGATCCAAAGAAGCGCACGGTGAACGCGGCGGGCCTCGAGAAGTTCGCGAGGTACGCCGAGGCCGCGCGGCGAGGCGACAAGCTCTTCGCGATCACGCACACGACGATCCCCACGGGGCCCTACCCGAGCGTGCAGGAGTGCGTGGCGAAGCTGCTCTCGATGATCGACATGGCGAAGACGCCCGCGGTCGCGCTCGGCCCCCGCGACATGCACCAGATCTACGCGGTCGACGACGGCGGCTTTCACGTCCGCGGCTTCGAGGGTACCCAGGCCTCCGATCACGTGAAGCAGCTCCACGCGATGGGCGAGACGATGTACCCGTGGCTGAAGGCGCGCTGGGACAAGCAAGACGAAGAGGCGGCCGCCCCCGCCGACCGACGCGCGCCGCGGTGACGACGCCGGATCGTCTTTCGTCCATGAGCGGCCCGGAAGCCGCGTCGGCCCGCCGACGAACCGCGGGAAAACCCGGCTCGAGGCGCGGTCCCGGGCTCGGCATACTACATGTATGCATTCGAGCCACACGCCCCGCCGGCGCTCGCCGGCGGGTCACCGTCCGGAGATCCCTTGCGCGCCACCTCGTTCCTCCGAGCTTCACTGTCGTTGTCCGTCACCCTCGTCGCGTGCGCGGGGCTCGTCGCGTGCGCGGACGACGTCGCACGCGCGGGCGACGACGCGATCGAAGGCGACGTCCAGGAGTTCGGCACGGGCCCGAAGCTCGCCTTCGACGAGTACACGGTCCTCTTCACGAACCCGATCTGCAAGAAGTACGCGTACGACGAAGACCAGGAGGTCTTCTCGAACGCGGGCGCGCGCCTGACCCACAAGCCCGAGAACGTCTTCTGCGCTCCGTCCGACGCCGCCGCGTCGGGCGCGCGGGACTCGTCACCGCAGAAGAAGCTCGTCGACTGGATCGCGGATCCGGAGACGAAGGAGATCTTCTTCACGTACCTCTCGTTCTCGAACAAGGTGGTCTCCGCCGAGCTCTGCAAGGCCGTGACCGAGCGCAACGTGAAGATCACGATGGTGCTCGATCGCGAGACCGATCTCTCGACGGCCAACCAGGTGCTCGCGTGCCAGCCGGGCAACGGCGATCCGAGCTTCGCGCCGCGGCTCGAGCTCCGCGGCCACGACGCGACGATCGGCTACGCGCACAACAAGGTCTTCATGATCAACCCGCGGTCCGAGGCGCCGCGGATCGTCTTCTCGAGCGGGAACCTGACGTCCGGCGTCGTCCTCCATCACGAGAACTGGCACTTCATCCGCGCCCCGGCGCGCACGCACTTCGCGAAGGCGCACGTCTGTCTGATGGACGGCATGCTCGAGCACTACCGAACCAAGAAGGAGTACTCGACGTACATCAAGGCGTGCCGCGACGACGCCGGTGTCGGCGAGGAGTCCGACGTCAAGACGTTCTTCGTCCCCGGCGACGGCGGACGCGCCGGCAAGGAGATCCAGAGCGGCGTCCGCCGGGCGTCGTTCATCGGCATCAACGCGCATCGCTTCTCGTACCGTCTCCTCCGCACCGAGCTCGAGGCGCGCCTCGCGAGCCCGACCCCGCCCGAGGTGAAGCTCATCGTCGACGACGATCTCTGGTGGGCCGGTCAGGGCGCCGAGAACGTCCCGAACACGCCCGCGGAGTTCGCGATCGTCCAGCCGCTCGCCGCGGCCGGCGTCGACGTCCGGTACCTGGAGACCAACCAGGGCAGCGGCTACCTCCACCACAACAAGTTCATCGTCTTCGAGACCCCGCAAGGCGACAGCGTCTTCACGGGCGCCGGCAACTTCACGGGGACGGCGTTCACGGACAACTTCGAGAACTTCTACCTCATCACGATCCCGCACGTGGTCGAGGCGATGAAGGCGCAGCAGGAGCACCTCTTCGCGCTCGGCACGGCCCAGGCGGATCTCCCCACGACCAACGTCCGCCCTCCGACCCAGTGACCCGCGCTCCACCTCGCCGCGTGGCGCGGCCGAGCGCGTCCCCCACCCGCTCGCCGCCTCGTCAGCGTCCTCCGTCTCTTCGCATCCCTCCGTCTCTTCGTATCCCTCCGTCTCTTCCTCTTCGCACCCCTCCTCCTCTTCTTCCTCTTCGCCTCCCGCCACCTCCTCGCCTCCCGCCTCCTCGCCGCGCGCTCGGACGTCGACGCGCATTTTCCCCGACTTCGCTGACGTACGACGGAGCTCTCCTCCTCCTCCTCCCTCCCACTCCGCGTGCGCTCGGCTCCGCCCCTCCCGGCTCCCCCCGGAGGGGCTTCTTTTTTCTCGCGGCTCGTCCGGGGCGAGGCGATCTCGTCGCCGCGATCGGAGGCGACGAGCCGCCTCGCCCCGGACAGCGCCCCGAGGGTCGCGTCCCTCGGGGCGCCGCACCCGCCCCGGCGGCGGGCGCGGTCCCTACGCGTCGCCGTCGGCGCGGCGACCCGGCCGCACCGGCCCGGACGCGAGGATGGCCTGACGCAGCGTGGTCTGGAGCTCGGCGCTCGCCCCGATCGTCTCGCGCGAGCGCTCGCGGCCGTTGCCCAGCGTCGTCCCCGCGAACGCCAGGTGGTTGCCGTTCTTCTCGACGAGCCCGCGCGCCAGCCCGAGATCGATGAGCTCGCTCAGCCCGTCGACCCCGCGCCCGTACCGGATCTCGAACTCCGCCTCGCAGAACGGCGGCGCGAGCTTGTTCTTCGCGAGCTTCACGCGCGTCCGACCGCCGACGAGCTCGTCGCCGACCTTAACCTGACCGATCCGCCGGACGTCGAGGCGCATCGACGCGTAGAATTTGAGCGCGTTGCCGCCCGTCGTCGTCTCGGGGTTCCCGAACGTGACGCCGATCTTCTGCCTGAGCTGGTTGATGAACATGATCGTCGTGTTCGTTCGGTGCGCGATCGCCGTCAGCTTGCGGAGCGCCTGGCTCATCAGCCGCGCCTGGAGGCCCATGTGGCTGTCGCCCATCTCCCCCTCGATCTCCGCGCGCGGCACGAGCGCGGCGACCGAGTCGATGACCACGAGGTCGACCGCGCCCGAGCGGACGAGGATGTCGACGATGTCGAGCGCCTGCTCGCCCGTGTCCGGCTGCGAGACGAGGAGCTTGTCGGTCTCGACGCCGATCGACCGCGCGTAGGCGACGTCGAACGCGTGCTCGGCGTCGATGAACGCGCACGCGCCGCCGCCGCGCTGCGCCTGGGCGATCGCGTGCAGCGAGAGCGTCGTCTTCCCGCTCGACTCCGGGCCGTAGATCTCGACGACGCGGCCGCGCGGGTAGCCGCCGACGCCGGTCGCGAGGTCGAGCGCGAGCGAGCCCGTCGGGATCGTCGGGACCGCCTCGTGGGCGCCCTCGTCGCCGAGCGACATGATGGAGCCCTTGCCGAACTGCTTCTCCACCGAGACCACGACCCCCTTGAGGACCTTCATCTTCTCTGCGATCTGCTCGAGCATCTTGCTTGTCTCCTTCGCTCGCCACGACACCTCTCGGAGCGCGTCGCCGGCGATCGCGACGCCTCCGCTGGACTTCCCTCGACTCCTCGCGCCGCCGCGCCCACGCCGCTCAGGCGGCCGTCTCGGCCCGTGGGCGACCGTTCGTCGGATCGCGATCGAGGACGCGGCCGAGCACAGCCTCGGTCACGTGCCTCGCGCCGATCGCCGGCGCGCCGTCCATGTCGGCGATCGTCCGCGCGAGGCGGAGCACCTTGCCGTACGCCCGCGCGGAGAGGCCGCGTCGCTCGACGGCCTGCGCGAGCACCTCCTTCCCCTTCGTCTCGAGCTTGCAGACGCGCTCGACGTCCCGCTGCGAGAGGTGCGCGTTCGCCTGCGCCGAGACCTCGCCCGCGCGATAGCGCGCGCGTTGCACGGCGCGCGCGCGCTCGACGCGGGCGCGGACGATCGCGCTCGACTCTCCGCCGGACGCGGACTGGAGCTCGAGCAGGTCGACGCGCGGCAACGTGACGTGCAGATCCAGCCGATCGAGCAGCGGGCCGCTGAGCCGCCGGCGGTATTGGCGGACCGCCTCCGGGCTGCATCCGCAGCGGTTCGTCCCGTCACCGTAGTTCCCGCAGGCGCACGGGTTCGTCGCGCCCACGAGCATCGGCCGCGCGGGGAACGTCACTGTCAGGCGCATCCGGCAGACGGTGACGAAGCCGTCCTCGAGCGGCTGGCGGAGCGCCTCGAGCGCGGTTCTCCGGAGCTCGCTGAGCTCGTCGAGGAAGAGCACGCCGTGATGCGCGAGGCTCACCTCGCCGGGGCGCGAGTGCTCCCCCCCGCCGACGAGCGCCACGTCGCTCGCCGTGTGATGCGGAGCACGAAAGGGACGCTCGACGGCGAGGCTCGACGACGCCGAGAGGAGGCCTGCGACGCCGTGGATCGCGAGCACCTCGAGCGCCTCCTCGCGCGACAGGCGCGGGAGGATCCCGGCGAGCCGCCGCGCGAGCATCGTCTTCCCGGCGCCCGGCGGACCGACCATGAGGAGGTTGTGCGCGCCGCTGGCGGCGATCTCGAGCGCGCGCCGCGCGCCGTGCTGACCGCGAACGTCCGCGAGGTCGTCGATCGGAGGCGTCGTCGGCGCCGCCTCCTGCGCCCGCGGCCGGCCGAGCGCCGCCGCGCCCCGGAGGGCGTCGACGATCTCCCCGAGCGTCGATGCGAGCTCGACCTCGACGCCGTCGACCAGCGCCGCCTCGCGCTCGTTCGCCCGCGGCACGATCGCGCGGACGACGCCGCGCTCCTTGGCGCCGAGCAGGTGCGCGACGACGCCCCGCAGGCTCTGCGTCCCGCCGTTGAGCGAGAGCTCGCCGAGCAACAGGACGTTCGCGATCGACTCCTCCGGGATCACCCCGAGCGCGACCAGCGTCCCGAGCGCGATCGCGAGGTCGAACGAGCTGCCGCTCTTCTTCACGTCGGCGGGGGCGAGGTTGACCGTGACGCGACACTCGCTGATGTCGACGCCGACGCCGGCGAGCGCGCTCTTCACCCGGACGCGGCTCTCGCGGACGGCGGCCTCCGCGAGGCCGACGAGCTCGAACGTCGGGATCCCGCGCTCGGCCTGGACCTCGACACGAACGGGGAACGACGCGATCCCGACGAGGACCGCGCTCTGCGCAATCGCCAGCATGACGAGCCGAGCTGCGATGCACGTGCCACGAGCAGGCGTTCGTGATTCCCGCAGGTTGGCGCGGCGCGGCCCTGGCCCGGGCCACCTCGTGCCGGCCCGAGGGCCGGGGGAACCAGACAAGGCGCCGCCGGGTCACCCTCGGCGAGCAGCGCGCCGCGGAGCACCGCGGCGGCGGAGCGCTCGTCGCGGCGGTCGCGCTCGACGGCGCGGAGCCCTCCATCCGACGAGCTCGACGGCCGCGACGGTGGTTGATCCAAAGAACCGCGTTTGTTCTCTGTTCTTCGTCCGGGCGCGATTCGACGCCATTTTGATTTAAATACTTGCGCGGGTGCAGTCCGCGAGCTATTCCTTGAATGGCGTTCCTGTCGGGAACGTCTACGAACAACGACCTCCCATGGAGGCATGTCCCGGAGCCCCCGGGCGTGCACGTTCCGCGTGATCCTCTCCCTCGACGAAAAGACAACGACGGTCGCGGCGCCTTGGCGCAACGGCGCGGCGTGTCGCGCGTCCGAGGCGCGGTTGCATCGCGCGCGGCGTTCGCTCGCTTACGGCGGGCGAATCGCTGGCCTGAACCGCTCGAGCTCCTTTGCGCGCCCGAGCGCGAGCCAGGGCGCCCTCTTCGTCTTCGGCGGTCTTGTCGGTCTCCAGCAGACCGAGAGCCGCATGTTCACTGCCTCCTCCCCGTTCGATCCGAGCACCAAGCCGGAGGAGGCCGACCCCTAGCGGTCCCTCACATCGTCTCCATCGGAGCCGTTCGTCGAGGCCGCCCGGGGTTCCCCCGAGGTGGCCTTCGTCATTTGGGTCTCGGCTCTCCCGCGACAGGTCCGGCCCGCCTGGCCGGCATCGCCGGGGACGGAGCTCGAGGGGCCCGCCGCTCGGCGGGAGCTCGAGCAGGGACGTCGGGTCCCGATCCGCCAAGCCGGCCCACATGCGGCTCACCTCCCCGCACCGACGCTGCAGCGCGGCACGAAAGCCGTGCTTTCAATCGAATTTCTTGGGGAGAATCAATCATGTTTCTTAAGCTCGGTATCTAGGGCAATACTTCATTTTTCAATGGTTACAAAGTCGGCCACCACGGCCGGGGCGCTAGCTCAATCGGTCGAGCACCGGCCTTTTAAGCCGAGGGATGAGGGTTCGACTCCCTCGCGTCCCACCGAGCCGCGCGGTCGAGGTCGACTCGCCCGCGTCCCGCTCGAACAGCTCGCCTCCCGCTCGACGTTCGCTCCTCCGCTCGACCGACTCGCTCGATCGGGCCCGAGCACGGACGGTGAAGCGGCCTCCACGCGGGTCCGTAACGCAACTGGAAGCGTACCCGGCTCTTACCCGGGAAGGTGAGGGTTCGATCCCCTCCGGACCTACCGCCGCGTCTCACGACGCGGCCTCGACGACGTGCGCGCGCTCGCGCTCGCCACGCCGTCCTCCTGCTCCGGGATCGTCTAGCTGGCAGGACGCTGGCCTCTGAACCCAGAAAGACAGGTTCGAATCCTGTGCCCGGAACTGTCGGCCCCTCGCACGAAGGGCCCTCGCTCTCTGACAACTTGGCGCCAAGGCTCGTCGCGTACGCCCGCGCTGACCGCTTCGTCGTTCCGCCTCGCAAGAGATCGGACGCGGCGAGACGGCAGCAGCACGTGCGTACGCGGCGAGCGCACATTCCAGCGAAGCCGAATGGTCAGGCCGCCGGCTGTTAACCGGCCCTTCGAAGGTTCGATTCCTTCCGCTGGAGCTCCTTCGTCCGCCCGAAGAGTCCCTACACGCACCCCATGTTGGTTCGACTCCAACGTGGCCCACACGCCGCAAGGCCGGGCCGCTAGCCAAACGGTAAAGGCACTCGTTTCAAGCACGAGCACATCGCAACGGCTTCTTCACTCGGACGAACACCTTCTCACTCTGCTCGCGCCGGCGCGCGTCTCGCTCTCTGCCTCGCGCAGCGGGCGAGACGCGCGCACCGCGAGCACCCTGCCCGCGCAGCTCGATTGGCCGAGCGCCCGCCTCGTACTCGGGAGGATCCGGTTCGATTCCGGACGTGGGCTCCCTCGCCCACGCAGCTCGATCGGCCGAGCGCCCGCCTTCCCCCGCCTGGAGACGTCGACTCGCCACGCGAGATGGTGGTTCGGACTCGCCGCGCTGGCGGCTCTCCAGCCTGACGCACCCCGCCCGCCGACGTCCTCACGCAGCGATCGGCGCAGCCCAACGCCACTCAGGATCGGCGCAAACCGAGCCGCGCCTTCATCGGTGAGGCCTCGTCCTGAGAAGACGACCGGCTCCTCCACTCGGACGAAGGAACACTCCCGCAGCGACGCGTCGCGCCTCGACGCGCCCGCTCGCCGAGCTCACCGCGAGCTCCACGCCGGGCAGGCCCCGCCTGACCCGGCGCTACCTCTCCCGCCCGACGCGCCTCGACGATCGCTCGAGCGCGTCCCGCTCACGCTCTGCGCCGACCACGGCGCGACACGATGCTCATCGCCCGCTCGAAGAGACCCTACACGCAAACCTACGTTGGTTCGAATCCAACCTGGCACCCCGAGCGCCGCGCAGCCCCGGCTGCGCGCGCTCCGCCCGAGCGCTCGCTCGCCGAGCCCTCGAGCTCACGTGCCAGTAGCCTAGTGGACAAGGCATTCGTCTACGGAACGAAAACGCACCTGGTTTCCTCACTCGGGCGATGGCCCCTTTCGGGTCACGTCGATTCACGCACCGATCGACGGACCTCGGCCTCGCGAGAGCCGCGAGCGAGCCCGCGCACGCGCGACCGCTCCCGGCGTCTCCTCCCTCGCGATGCCGCTCTCTTCGTCCGACCGCGTAGGCCCAACACGCAATGGGTATGTTGGTTCGAATCCAACCGCTGACGAATCGTCAGCGTAGTCAACTGGAAAGACACCGGCCAGTCAGCCGTCGAAAGACACGGCCTTCACACTCGGACGAACCTCTCTCGCTCCCGTCATCTAGTGGTCAGGATCTCCGCCTTTCAAGCGGAAGGTATCGGTTCGATTCCGATCGGGAGTGCCGCCACACGGACGTCGGGCCCAAAATCGCCCGACAGGCAGTTGACAAAGAGTGCATTATGCACACAATATCATGGTAGCGTTGCTCGTCTAGTGACGAGGGCTGATTGTGACTCAGTGGAGGCGGGTGCGATCCCCGTACGCTACCCCGATCGCGCGGTTCGCCTTCTCTCGCCCGGGCGCGCGGACGCGCTTTCGTCCTCGTGGCCGAGCGGAGAGGCGCCGGCCTCCTAAGCCGGTTCGACGCAGGTTCGACTCCTGCCGAGGACGCCGCGGGGTCGACGGACGGTCGCGTCCGCCGCGGGCTTCGCGTCGGCCGACGCCGCCCGCGTCCTCGTGGCCGAACGGAGAGGCGCCGGTCTTCTAAACCGGGTGAACGCAGGTTCGACTCCTGCCGAGGACTCGACCGCGATCGACGACACGACGTGCCTCGTGATGCGACTGGCGTCGCAGCTCCACTGTCTATGGAGTGAGACGGGTTCGATTCCCGTACGAGGCGCCGGGGCCGCGTTCGACGGCCCTCGAGCGTCGGGGGCGGCCCGCGCGCCCGCACGGGCCGCAGAGTCATGGTGACCGGCCGGGCCTCCAAAACCCGGAGAGGGGGTTCGATTCCTCCGCGGCCTGCCGCGCGACGTCACCGGCGCCGCGCAGCCTCGCGCGTCACGAGGGCGTCGTCGAACGAACGCCTGGGGCGATAGTTCAACAGGAGAACGCTGCACTCGCACTGCAGGGATCGGGGTGCGATTCCCCGTCGCTCCACCCAGGACAGGACACGAACACACGCAACGAAAAGGGACCGTAGCTCAGCGAGGAGAGCGCCTCGACGGCATCGAGGAGGTTGCCGGTGCGAGTCCGGCCGGTTCCACCCTCTACGCGGGCATCGTCCAACAGCAGGACCGCAGTCTTCCAAACTGAAAATGAGGGTGCGACTCCCTCTGCCCGCTCCGCGCAGCCCCGACCTCCGACGCGTTCACGTGCGTCGGCCGTTACAGGGAACCTGCGCCCGCTCTCTCACCTCCACCGTGGCGCGGTGAGGCGCCACGACGCGAGCCGATTCTCCGGCGAGGATCGCCGTCTGCAACACGGCGCGCGAGGGTTCGACTCCCTCTCGGCTCTCCATCGTCCGAGACCCGGGCGGCCGCTCGGCCACCCGCCGCTCTTCACGCGACTCGCCGCTCTTCACACGACTCGGATCACGACGGGTTGGTCACCCTGGGCTCTCTGATACGGAGCCTGCACTGCGTTCGATTCGCAGGTGATCCACGACACGCGAACAGCGCGCGGCGCTGGCAGTCTAGCGACTGCGCCTGCACGACGAGCAGGAGGAGGCAGGTGCGATCCCTGCGCGCCGCACCGGTCGAGACCGCGCTCGACCCGCGATCGTCGCTCACGCTCCACGCGGCGACCGACCTCGGACGTCACGAGAGCGACGTCCTTACGGGCTTGTCTTCGAGGGAAGACGTCTGCCTTGCAAGCAGATGGATCGGGTGCGACTCCCGACTCGTCCACCGCGACGCGCCGCGGGCCCGAGCTCGGGCCCGCCGCCCGTCCTTTCCTGTGCATGGCTCAACCTGGCTAGAGCACTCCGTTCGGGTCGGAGGGATTGGAGGTTCGAATCCTCCTGCACAGACCGCGCGGCTCTCTCGCGAGCCGCCTCACGCCGACGTGGCCCAACCCGGTAGAGGCCGCAGCCTCAGAAGCTGTGTGTTCGTGAGGGTTCGAATCCCTCCGTCGGCACCGACGTCCAGACTCGCCTGAGCGCCTACGCGCGCGCCGCCGTCGATCCCGACGGCGACGAGGGCGCTCGACCGAGAGCGACGAGGACGTCGATACGTCACCGTGGTGGAATTGGAATACACGCCAGCTTGAGGTGCTGGGCTCCATCGTGAGTGTGAGGGTTCGAGTCCCTCCGGTGACACCAGCGCGCACGTCCGGGGTGCCGGTCGCCCTCGTCTACTCCCCAATAGCTCCCGTCGGCGCGCCTCCACGCGCCGTCGTCCCACCCTCCGAGAGGAGATGAGCCGTGAAGAAGAGAAAGAGAAGGTGACCCATGCAAACGCTGATGCTGACCCCTTGGATGGCGCCCCACAAGATCATCTCGTGGCAGCGCGCCGTCGTCCTGACCTGGCTCGGCAAGGTCGAGGTCATCGAGACCTGGGACGCGGAGCTCCGCGCCCCGAGCGTCGCGATGCTCGCGCCCGCCGTCGTTCGGCTGAAGAAGGGGTCGGTGTCGACGAAGCAGTCGGTCCGCTTCTCCCGCGTGAACGTGTTCACGCGCGACAAGTTCCGCTGCCAATACTGCGGCGACAAGAAGCCCATCCGGCAGCTGAACTACGACCACGTCATCCCGCGCGTGCAGGGAGGAAAGACCGTTTGGGAGAACATCGTCACCTCCTGCTACGCGTGCAACGATCGCAAAGGGAGCCGCACGCCCGAGCAGGCCGGCATGAAGCTGCTGCGGCAGCCGAAGAAGCCGGCGTCCCTGCCGGTCGTGCCGCCGCTCCGCCTCGACGAGGGTGAGCTGCCCGACGTCTGGCAGCCGTACTGCGACGGCTGCGCTGCGTCGGCGCCGCTCTCCGCCTGAGGCGCTCGCCGCTCGTTCGACGGCGACGACCGCGTCGAGCGGGGGGGCCGTGACGGCACCGCCGGCGGCGAGCTCGCGGCGAGACTCCCGCGTCCTGGTCCATGACGCGAAACTGGACCACCTATCGTCCGTTCCTCCTCGCCGCTCGCGCGGCGAGCGAGGTTCGTCTTCGGCCGCGGCGCTCGCCGCCGCGGCAAGCATCGCCGGGATCGCCTGGCGTCTCAGGGCGTAGCTTAGTCCGGCGAAAGCGCCAGCCTGGGGGGCTGGAGACCGCAGGTTCGAGTCCTGCCGTCCTGACCGAACGTCGTTCCGACGTGGAAGGCAAATCCGCGAGGCGCGGAGATCGCCTGGAACGCGATTCGCGCGGCGCGTCCGCGTGAGGTTCGAGTCCTCTGCCTTCCTCCGTGTCCGAATCGTATCCGAATCATGGTCGGTAAGCTCGATCGGTAGAGCGGGAGTTTGAAAAGCTCTGCGTAGGGGGTTCGATTCCCTCACCGACCACCGAGACGACGTCGCGCGCGCGACGCCGCGCGGAAGAAAAACCGGCTGGGAGCCGGGCTTGCCTCGAAAGCAAAGCGCACCTCGGAAGGGTGTGGGGTTCGAGACCTCTTTCTTCCTCCGACATGCTTCCTCCGACACGGCCGCCTCGTCCTCGCCCGGCGCGTTCGCTCGTGCCGATGCCCACTCGGGATCGGCGCAACCGAGTTGCGCCTTTGACACGCCCTATCTCCTCGTCGTGGTGGCACCACGCATTGGTCTACGAAGCCAGTTGTCTAGGTTCGATTCCTAGCGAGGAGACCGACTACCTTCGTCCTGACGGAATCAGGAGCGAGCCTCCGAAGCTCGCGCCCCGGGTTCGACTCCCGGCGGAGGTGCCGGCGAGGATCGCTCGTCGTCGTCGCGCATCACCCTCGTGCAGCGTGGGGGAGCAGTACCCCGCGAGCCTCATGAGCTCGAGACGCTGGTGCGACTCCAGTCGCTGCACCCGCCGACGGCGGGCGCGCTCCCGGCGCGCGCCGTCGGCCCTCCGTTCCCGTCGTCTAGACGGCCAAGGACCCTGGGCCCTCAACCCAGCGACACGGGTTCGAATCCCGTCGGGAACGCCACGCGTCCACGTCACGCACCCGAGCCCTCGCGCGCGAGCACGCGCGTCCGGCTCGACCACCACTCTGCTCGGAGAGGAGAACACGACGCCGAACGAAACCATCCCGCGTCACGTCTCGTCGCCGGGCTCGGCGCGCGAGCTCCGAGCCCGTCTCGCCGCCCACGCCCAGACAGCGGGGCACCTCACTGGTAACGAGGAACGAGGAGGGTGCAAGTCCCTCGGGTGGCTCCAAACGACCGCGCCCGCGTGAAGGTGGATGCCTTCGCCCGCGGCGCGGCGTCCCCGGCCCGCGAGGGCCCGACTTCGCGGTGGTAGTTCAAGAGTAGAACCCGAGCCCGCCACGCTCGAGATCCGAGTGCGATTCTCGGTCACCGCTCCGACGCGCAAGCTCGCCCTCGCGAGCCCGATCTTCGCTGCGATCCTCGGAGGAGGGCGCGTCTCATAAGCGCGGCCCCGGCGGTTCGACTCCGCCCGTGGCGACCGATCCGGAGTGTTCCAACAGCAGGATCCACGGCTTTGAACCGTCGGGGTGGGGGTGCAACTCCCTCCTCCGGAGCCGATCGAGCCCGCGCCCCGCGCCGGCGCTCGGATCGGTGTGGTGTTTCGCATCGACGCAGCACGTGCCGCTCCCCGAGCGGGGCCCGCTCATCTGGTGATGACGCCTGTCTCACACGCAGGATCAGGAGAGTTCGATCCTCTCGCCCCGCACCTCGTCTCGAGCTCGCCGCGATCCGACGGCGCGCCCGCCGCCCCGACCGCCCGCCGCTCCGCGCGCGCCGGAGCGGCGACGCCGGAGCGGCGCGCGATGGAGATCTGCCGACGTGGCCCAACCAGCAGAGGCAGCCGCTTCAAACCCGGCGAGTTGGGGGTGCGAATCCCCCCGTCGGCACCGCGCGCCGCCCCTGCGGGCGGACGCGACACGACGAGGCGAGGACGCGCGCCTCGCTTATGGAAGCCAAACCGCGAAAGGTCGCGGGCCCGGCCGCTACCCGGTGCGTACCGCGAGGTATGGTGTTCGAGTCGCCTGGCTTCCGCCCGAAAAAAAACACTCCATGAGGACATATCTCTTGGCGCCAAGTGTCGCTCCGGATCGGAGGCGGATATCGGTTGGCCGCGCCTGTCTGTAAAACAGGATCTTTCGATGACGATGGGGGTTCAATTCCCTCCCGATCCACGAAGCGCATCACGCGCTAGAATTTAGGTCTCGTTTCGCCGGGCGAGTTACGCTGCTCGGTATGAAGAAGGAGGCCATCCGCGTCTCGACGATGGTGCCGACGGCTCCCACGACGCTGTACCTCGCTTGGCTGAACGCCGAGCAGCACAGCGCGATGACCGGTGGGGTCGCCAAGATCGATCCGCAGGTCGGGGGGAAGTTCACCACCTGGAACGGGTACATCAGCGGCAAGCTCGTCATCCTCGACCTCGGCCGGCGGCTCGTCATGAGCTGGCGCACGACCGATTTTCCTCGCGAGGCTCCCGACTCGCGCGTGGAGGTCCACTTCGAAGCGCTCGGCGGCAGCACGCGGCTGACGGTCCTGCACACGGACATCCCCGAGGGTCAGAGCGAGAAGTGCCGCGAGAGCTGGAACGAGAAGTACTTCGGCCCGATGCGCACCTTCTTCAGCAAGTACCTCCCCGATCCGCGCAAGCCCCCTCCGCCGAGGCGTCCGCCGCCGCCCCCGGACGACGAGGACGAGGACGAGGACGAGACGCCGAAGAAGGGGAAGCTCGCCGCGAAGGCGGCCCCGTCGAGCAAGAAGGTCGTCACGCCCGCCAAGGGGAAGGTCGTCGCCGCGAAGCCGCCGCCCGCCAAGGCGCCGGCCAAGCCCGCGAAGCCCGCCGCCAAGGCGCCGGTCAAGCCCGCCAAGGTCGCGGCCAAGCCCGCCAAGGCGCCGGCCAAGCCCGCGAAGCCCGCCGCCAAGGCGCCGGCCAAGCCCGCGAAGAGCGCAGGCAAGCCGGCCGCGAAGAAGCCCGCGGCCAAGAAGCCCGCCCCGAAGAAGCCGGCGGCCAAGCCGGCCAAGGCCAAGGCGAAGGCCAAGAAGAAGTAGCTACGACGTCGGAAGACGCGCGTCCTCTTCCCACCACAAGACGCTCAGCGCGACGCCGCGACGCGGGCTCACGCGAGGCTCGCCGTCGCGGTCGATCGCGACGGTCTCGCGCGAGGTGTCGTCATGGTCGAGCGGGATTTCCTGCGTCAGCGCCGACTCGTCACTCATGCGTGAGTTACTAACTCCCCTCGGGCCGCCGCGCAAGCCCCGGGGGCCGGACGAGCGTCCGGACGCCGGTTCTTCGGCCCCACCGCGGTCGAGGTACTAGGATCCGGATCACCGTGACCAACGATCCGCTCCTCGACGATCTCCTTGCGTTTCTCGGGGCTTCCCCGACGCCCTTCCACGCCGTGGCGAACGCCACCGAGCGCCTCGCCGCCGCCGGCTTCCGGTCGATCGCCGAGACCGACGCGTGGACCGACCTCGCCCCGGGCCGGTACACGGTCGCGCCCGGCGGCTCGAGCCTGTTCGCGTTCGTCATCCCCGAGGGAAAGCGCCTCGCCGGCTTTCGCGTCGTCGGCGCGCACACCGACAGCCCGAACCTCCGCCTCAAGCCCAACGCGGAGTACAAAAAGGAGGGCTACGCGCAGCTCGGCGTCGAGGTCTACGGCGGCGTCCTGCTCGCGTCGTGGCTCGACCGCGACCTGTCGCTCGCCGGCCGCGTGTTCGTCCGCGAGGGCGACCGCGTCGAGACGCGCCTCGTGCGCTTCACGAAGCCGATGCTCCGCGTCGCCCAGCTCGCGATCCACCTCGATCGCGACGTCAACGACGGCCTCAAGCTGAACCGACAGGAGCACCTCGCGCCGATCTTCGGGCTCGCGGGCGGCGAGCGAGACCTGACCGCCATCCTCGCCGAGGAGCTCGCGACGACCCGCGAGGCGATCGCCGGGAGCGACCTCATGCTCTACGACGTCGTCGCGCCGACGCTCGGCGGCCGCGACGAGGAGATGATCTTCTCCGCGCGCCTCGACAACCTCGCGATGTGCCACGCCGGCGTCCGCGCGCTGATCGACGCTGCCCCCGCGGCCCAGGCCGGCGACGTCGTCCCGGTCGTCGCCCTCTTCGATCACGAGGAGGTCGGCAGCGAGACCGCGTACGGCGCCCACTCGGGCTTCCTCCCGCGCGCGCTCGAGCGCATCGTCACCGGACGCGGAGGCTCGCGCGAGGACTACCACCGCGCGCTCGCCGGCTCGCTCTGCGTGTCGGCGGACATGGCCCACGCGGTGCACCCCAACTACGAGGGCCGCCACGAGGCGCGCCACAAGCCGGTCCTCAACGGCGGGCCCGTCATCAAGGTCAACGCCCAGCAGCGCTACGCGACGTCCGGCGCCACGGCCGTGCTCTTCCGCGATCTCTGCGCGAAGGCCGAGGTCCCGGTGCAGCACTACGCGCACCGCACCGACCTGCCGTGCGGGAGCACCATCGGCCCGATCGCGTCGACGTTGCTGGGGATCCGAACGGTCGACGTCGGCAACCCCATGCTCAGCATGCACTCCGTCCGCGAGCTCGGTGGGGCGAAGGACCCGTTTATGATGACCAAGGTGCTCGGCGCGTTCTACGCTTGTCCTGATCCCGGCGGACCGTGAGCGAGCGCCGGGCCCCCTCGAGCCATGAGCAAGTCGCGCGTCGTCGTCGTGTCCGCGTTCGCCGTCGTGGCGGTCCTCGCCGCCGGATGCAGGAAGAAGGCCGGCGACGGCTGCAAGGGCACGGAGTCGACCT
The DNA here is from genome assembly GCA_019637105.1 of Labilithrix sp. GTDB lineage: Bacteria > Myxococcota_A > Polyangia > Polyangiales > Polyangiaceae > Labilithrix. The sequence continues at coordinate 39,205 of JAHBWF010000011.1, read as the reverse complement.
GCATCGACAAGCAGACGGCGCTCGCCTGCCACGGCGGCACCTTCGTCGAGGTCGCGTGCGCGGGCCCGATGGGCTGCGCGAAGTACAAGGACCACGCGAGCTGCGACACGTCGATCGCGAGCGCGGGCGAGCCGTGCCTCGGCGAGGACGACGACGAGTACGCGTGCTCCCCCGACAAGCAGCACGCCGTGGTCTGCAAGAACGGCAAGTTCGAGCCGTGGCTCGAGTGCCGGGGCAAGGCCGGCTGCACGATGCTCGGGCGCTCGGTCTCGTGCGACACGTCGATCGCCGAGCGAGGCGATCCGTGCAAGACGCAAGGCGCCGTCGCCTGCTCCGGCGATCAGAAGCAGATGGTCATCTGCCGCGACGGCAAGTTCACGCTCTACCGCTACTGCCGCGGGCAGTACGGCTGCTTCAGCAGGGGCGAGACGCCCTCGTGCGACCTGACCCAGTCGCTCGCCGGAGATCCTTGCGGGATCCCCGGGCAGGTCGTGTGCTCCGTCGACGGAAGGACGGAGCTCGTCTGCCAGGGCGGCGTCTTCACGAAGTCGATCACCTGCAAGACCGCCTGCACGGTCACGAACCGCCCCGGCCGCCCCGTCGACTGCAGGTGACCGCGGGCGCCTCGACGGCGCCGCCCCCGCGCGAGCGCGCAGGCCCGCGGCCCGGCGCGGTCAGCGCGCGTCGGCGCAGCAGCGGAAGCCGGTCGAGTAGTCGTGGTAGCTCACGTCGTGCGCGACCGTCTTGTACTTGCAGCCGTCGCCGTTGAGGCGCGTGTCCTGGTAGTAGCCGCCGCGGAACACCCCGCGTGATCCGTTCACGTCGGCGGTCCACTCGTGGAGGTTCCCGACCATGTCGTAGACGCCGAACGCGTTCTTGCATTTCGAGAACGCTCCCGTCCGCGCGACGGTGTTCTCGGAGCGGTTGATGCGCGGATCGTTCATCGCGTCGTGGGAGGCGTAGACGGCGTCGCCCATACCGGGGTTCAGCCTCGCGAGGGGCGCGCGGCCGGAGTCGTTGCAGTAGCCGTCCTTGCGCTCGTCGCCGTAGGGGAACGTCGTCGGCTGCCTTCCGCGGCACGCGAACTGCCACTCCTCGCCCGTGCAGAGCCGCTTCTTCGCCGCCTTGCACGCGGCCTCGGCCTCGTTCTTCGAGATGTACCCCTGCGGGACGACGCCGGGCTTCGAGATGGCCTTGACCTTGAGCTTGGTGACCGGCTCGTACGGGGCGTGGCCGACCTCCTTCTTGCCGCGGAGCTCGACGACCGAGCCCTCCCAGCGGTCGATGCAGTACGAGCGCGGAGGCGTGGCGTCGGTCGTGATGTGCGCCATCCCCGAAGGACACGGGCCGCCGCGGCCCTCGCTGCTGTTCGCGGTGAAGAGGGAGCACGACGCGCCGGTCGCGGCGAGCAACACGATGGCAGAGCGACGGTAGAGCGCGGCCATGGGCCTTCGCCCTACATCGGCCGCGCGCGGCGATCAACTATTGATGGGGTATCAGGCCCGTGAACCACGCCGCGCCGGCGGCCGCCGCCACGACGAGGAAGAGCACCACGCCGATCGCCGCGTTGCTCCCGCCTCCCCCGCCCCGCGACGAGTGCGGCCCGGCGCGCTGCGCGGCGGCGAGCCCGCTCGACGGCGGGACCGCCCCGATCGGGGCGAGCTGCATCGGCGGCGCCGACGGCGGCACCTGCGGCGCCGACGACGGCATCGGCTCCTCCTCGAGGGCCGACAGGTTGCCCTGCTCGAAGACCTCGCCGGGGAGCGAGTGACGGATCTGCTCGAACGTCTGCTGCGGGCGCTTGTCCTGGATCGCGATCTCCTCCGCCCAGTTCGTGGGATCGACGAACTGGCCGGGGTTCAGCGGCGCCGCCGCGCCGATCTTGATCGCGCCCTCGGAGGGAGCGCCGTCCTCCTTCAGCGAGGTGAACTCGAAGAGCGCCTCCTCGATCAGCTTGTCGATGATCGAGCCTTGCGGCGGGCGGACGCGCTGCTTCTCGCGCATCGTGCTCTGCACGATCGTCGCGACGTCGAACGTGCTGATCGGCTGGCCGTAGGCGTAGAGGAAGCGGCTCAGGTCCTGACCGAGCTCGCGCGCCGTGCCGTAGCGGTGGAGCACGTCCTTCGCGAGCGCCTTGTTCACGATGCGCTCGAGCTCCGGCGGCACGCGTCGGTTCACCTGGGAGATCGGCGGCACCTGCGCCTGCTGGACCTTCTTGACGGTCTGGAAGTCGGTCTCGCCGAGGAACAGCCGCTGGCCCGCGAGCAGCTCCCAGAGGATGATGCCGACGGCGAAGATGCGCCGGTCTTGGCGTCGACGTCCTGCCCGACCGCCGCCTCGGGCCAGGTAGAGAACTCTGCCCTTGATGATGCCGGGCTCGCTCTTCTCGAGCTGCGAGCTCGCCTTCGCGAGCCCGAAGTCCACGATCTTCACCTCGCCGTACTTCGTCACGAGGACGTTCGGCGGAGACATGTCGCGGTGGACGATGTTGAGCGGGATCCCGTTCTGGTCCGTCAGCTCGTGGGCGTAGCTGAGGCCCTTGCAGATCTCGTGGGCGATGAACGCGGCGGCGGCGACCGGAAAATCCTTGCCCTGCTTCTTCAGGGACTCGGCGATCGACTTGAGGTTCGCTCCGTCGACGTACTCCATGACGATGAAGTACGCGTTGTCGCCGACGCCGATGTCGAAGACCTGGACGCAGTTCGAGTGCGTCAGCTGCGCGGTGACGCGCGCCTCGTCGAGGAACATCGCGATGAAGCGCTTCTTCTCGCTGAGGTGCGGGAGGACGCGCTTGATCGCGACCTGCTTGCGAAAGCCCTGGAGGCCCTCGCTCTCCGCGCGAAACACCTCGGCCATACCGCCCGACTCGAGCTTTTCGACGACGCGATATCTTTGTGCGCTCTCGGTCATTCCGCGGCCCATGAAGCGTGCCACCCAGGGCCGCGCGCGGATGCGTCAACCAATACTTCGCTTCGGCATTCGGCCGGCGGAGAGTGCGCGATCGGCCTCGACGCATTCCTCCCCCACCCTCGGGCGAGGCGCGACCCGGGCGTTGACACGAGCACAGCGGTTCCGATGCTGCGCGCGCGGTGGCCGGCAGGCGCGTCGCCGCGCGGTCTCTCGATGCGTCTTCCTTCCTTCGCGGTCGTCCTCGGCAGCACCGCTGTCGGCGTCTCCACGCTCGTCGCGGGAGGCGCACGCGCGGACGACGTGGCCGCCGCGATTCGCCGACGCCGGCGCTTTCCTGCGGCGGTGCTCGCGGCGACGAGCCGGCCGATCGACGCGGAGGTCACGACCGACACCGCCGCGCAGTTCTTACGAGATGAGGAGCCCCACGGGCCAGACCGTCATCTCTCGCCGCCGCCTCACCTCGACGCTCGAGTCGCGGTCTACGATCTCTTCGACAAGGCCGACGATCCGCGGGCGCCGACGGTCACCTTCCGCGCGCGCCTCCGCTACGACGCCGACTACGGCGGCAGCGCCGACGAGACCGAGATCGCCCGCGCCGACCGCCTCGTCCCCGGCTTCTCCCGCGGGCCGGTCGACCTGATGTACGGCTACGTCGAGGGGCGGCGCTTCTTCTGGGCGGGCTGCTGGCTTCCGCCTCGGCCGCCAGTACGTGACGGACGCGCTCGGCTGGTGGTCGTTCGACGGCGGGCAGATCAAGGTCACGACCCCGTACTACTTCGCCCTCGAGGTCTACGGCGGCCTCGAGCAGCGCGGCGGCCTCCCGCTCTCGACGTCGCGCTTCGAGCGCGACGGCGTCTGGCGCGGCGACCGCTCCGGCTACGAGCGCGACCCCTCGCTCTACCCCTCGTTCCAGCCGAACGACATCGCGCCCGCGATCGGCGGCGCGCTGGAGTCGGCCGGCTTCACCTGGCTCCACGGCAGGCTGACGTACCGCCGCGTCTACAACACCGGCTCGTCGAACGTCTCGCAGTTCGCGAGCGCCCTGCGCGCTCCGGCGACCTACGACGGCTCGCGCATCTCGCAGGAGCGCATCGGCTACGCCGTCGAGGGCTCGCTCCCCACGATCGGCGGCGTCAAGGCGGGCTTCGCGTACGACCTCTACGTCAAGCAGATGGCGAACGTCTTCGCGTCGATCGACTGGTACTCGAGCGACAAGCTCACGCTGAGCGTCGACTACGACTACTTCCGCCCGACGTTCGACGCCGACTCGATCTGGAATTTCTTCATGGCGATGCCGATGAACGACGTCGGCCTCCGCGCGTCGTGGGATCCGCACCCGCGCGTCGGCGTCTCGGGCGGCCTCCGCGCCCGCGCGTTCACGCTCCAGACCGAGCCCGAGAGGGACCTCTCCTTCGCGACGTCGCCGAACGGCCTGGCCGACGCGAACTACTACCCGTCGAGCTCCATCGATCCGATGGGCGGCGCGAACCTCGCCGGCCGCTACCGCATCGGCGAGGGTCACCTCGGGGCGCGCGGCGTCGCCGACGTCCATCGCTCGGGCGATCGCGTCGGCGCGGACGTCTACGGCGAGCGCACGCTCGAGACGCGCTACGTGCTCCAGGCGCGCACCGGCGTCTGGCACTGGAACGACAAGCTGCGCGCCGACCGCGACGCGACCAACTTCGGCTACGTGCTCGGCGTCGGCTACAAGCTGTTCCCGCGGTCGCTCGTCCTCGCCGACTTCCAGCACGACATGAACCGCGTCGCCGGGCAGCGCTTCCGCGCGATGCTCTGGGTCACCCTCGCGCTCGCCAACTGAGCCGCGTCACGCCGCAGGAACGCACCGATGAACCCCGCCCCCACCGACGACACGACGCAGGAGCAAGAGGAGACGCGGCGCGGGCGCCTCGGCGCCCTCGTCGTGCTCGTCGTCGCGCTCTTCGGCGCGACGACGGCGTTCGCGCAGGATCCCGCGCCGCCGGAGACCTGAGACCGCGAAGGCCGCGGAGAGCGCCGAGTTAGCGAAGCGCCGTCCGCGCCGGCGCTCTCCGCCCGTCGGCCCCGCGCACACGGCGCCCGCCGCCGAGGCGCCGCTCACGTCGGGCTTTCGTGCCGCTCCCCGGCAACGCGCGCGTCCCGCTGGCGTGGCTCCCCCCGGGCGCGTTCGCGGACGACACCGGGCCCTCGGCGGCGATCTACCCGCCGCAGAAGCTGACGATCCGCTTCAACCACAAGCTCCACGTCGGCGCGCAGAAGCTCACGTGCAAGAGCTGCCACGCGGGGGCGCTGACGAGCCGGTCGGTCGCCGACGTGCTCACGCCGAAGCCGACCCTCTGCGACGGCTGCCACGGCAGCGATCACGCCGACCTCAACGCCGTGCAAGCGGGCGACGAGGCCTCGGGCGAGTGCAAGTTCTGCCACGTCGGCTACGAGGAGGGGCACGGCAACCGCGTCGCGAAGTTCCACATCCCGCGGCCGAACATGGTCTTCGATCACCAGAAGCACGCCGCGCGGAACATCCAGTGCCAGCAGTGCCACGGCGACGTGCAGGAGCTCGAGCTCGCGACGCGCGACCAGCTCCCGCGGATGCGCGGCTGCTTCGGCTGCCATCAGCACCCGGACTCGGTGGCGCGCGGCGACGCGAAGAGCGCGTGCGACACGTGCCACGTCAAGGGCGGCGCCGCCGAAGGCGGTCGCCTCAAGACCACGTTCGCCAGCGGCGTGATGAACCCGCCGCGTTGGATGCACAACGCCCAGCACGCGTCCGACTTCGTCCAGCGCCACAAGTACGTCGCCGCCAACGACTCGCAGTTCTGCTCGAACTGCCACAAGGAAGAGTACTGCACCGGGTGCCACGACGGCCGGGTCCGTCCGCGGAGCATCCACCCGGCGGACTACCTCAACATGCACGCCACCGAGGCGCGGCTCGCGATGCAGAAGTGCACGAGCTGCCACCGCGAGCAGAGCTTCTGCCTCGGCTGCCACCAGCGGCTCGGCGTCTCGATGAGCGGCCCCACCGCCGTCCGCGAGGCGGGCCGCTTCCACCCGCCGAAGCAGGAGTGGAGCGACGCGCCGCGACGCCCCGGGCACCACGCGTTCGAGGCGATGCGCAACCTCAACGCGTGCGTGAGCTGCCATATCGAGCGCGACTGCGTCATCTGCCACGGCGGTCAGGGGATCGGCGGCGGCTTCAACCCTCACCGCGGCGGCTTCGCAGGCGGGTGCGCCACGCAGCTCCGCCGGAACCCGCGGCCGTGCTACGTCTGCCACGAGCCCGGAGCGTTCGTCCTCCAGAGGTGCCAATGAGGGGGTCGGTGGAGCCGGGCGCGACGGGCCGCCCAACGACGAGCCGCCAAGAGACGGACCCACGGGAGACGCGGGATCCCAGCGTCGGAGACGGGCCGATCGGCCCGATCGATCGGACAAACCCGCCCTCCGCGGGATTTGCCACGCAATCCACATGTTTTGGGTTGTGTGACAACGCCTACGGTGGCTATATGGGCTGCTCGTTCGGCACCTGCCGCCCTTTGCCTGAGGAGACCCCCCATGAAAGAGCTCGTCCGATACCTCTTGGACAACATCTACGTGGACTTTCAGGGGGAGATCTCGCTCGATACGGTGCGGCAATTCCTCCGGGGCGACGACAGCCGGGAGGCGAAGGCGCTCCTGCAGAAGCTGATCGAGGACAAGGGCGTCGACGATCTCCTCATCACCCTGGCCGATGTCTTGAAGGACCACGTCCGCACGGGCGTGAACGACCAGGTGATGAAGGAGCAGCTCGTGATGTACGCCGAGAGCTGAAGCTCTCCCCCGCCTCGCGCCGCGCGCGAGCAGTCACGCGGCGGCGCGCCGTCCTGCTCGCTGCCTCCGCGCTCGCGGCGGCGGCGTTCGCGTGCGACATCGAGGGGACGCAGCACGACCAGTCGACCGCGGGGCCCCCGATCCTCGTGGTCAGCAACACGATCGACGCCGACGACGGCGTCGTCGCGGCGGACGGCGTCATCCAGCTCGCGTTCGATCGCTACCTCTTGCCGGCGACGATCACGCGCCAGTCGTACGTCGTCCTCGACAGCACCAACACCCCGCTCGACAACGCCGCGATCAAGACCCTCTACGATCCGGTGGCGCGCACCGTCACGATCGTCGGGCCCGGAGGGCCGGGCGCGGCGTGGCTCACGCCGGATCAGTCGTACAAGCTCGTGCTCCTCGTCCCTCGGGATCCGGCGGTCGACATCGGCGGCTTCCGCGCCATCGATCGCGCGCCGCTCGCGGAGGGGCAGAAGCTCGAGTTCGTCTTCCGCGCCGGCGAGCCTCGACGGCAGCAGACCTTCGAGCCGGCCGTCGACTTCTGCGCGGACGTCCTGCCCATCTTCTTCACGAAGTGCAGCGGTCCGCTCTGCCACGGTTCGTCGGAGCGCGCCGCGGCGGGGCTCGTCCTCGGCACCTCGGAGGGCGTCCGCGTGACCGCGCGCGGGAGGGTCGCGCAAGGATCGAACACCGCCGCCAGCGCGACGCGCCCCGAGTCGACGCCTTCGCTCTTCGGCGCGAACATGGAGATCGTCAAGCCCGGCGATCCCGGATCGAGCTGGCTCACGTACAAGCTCGAGCTCGCGCGGCCGCCCGTGGTCGACGCCGGACCCGCCATCGACGTCGTCTGCACGCCGCCGGAGGGCGCCCTCGCGATCCCCGCGCCCGCCGCGGCGTTCACGCCGCTGGCTCCGCGGATCCTGCACCCGAGCGCCGCCGAGCGCGAGCGGACGATCCTGAGCGACTACGTCGCGGGCCGCGAGATGCCCTACCCGTACCCGCCGGAGAGCTACGTCCCGCCGCCTCCCACCGCAGGGAACCCCGCTCCCTCCGCGTACGAGCTCACGCCGCTCGACTTCCAGGAGCGCGAGCGGATCCGGATCTGGATCGCGCGCGGCGCGGAGATCCGCGAGTGCGGCGGCTGCGGCGTCGCCGACCCTGCGACCGACGCCGGCGCGGGCGGGTCGTAGACGTCACGCGCCCGCGCCCGTCCGGTCAACCGCCGACGACGCGGTTCCGGCCGCCGCGCTTCGCCTCGTAGAGGTTCTTGTCCGCGTCCTCGTAGAGCATCTGCGGAGACGTCGTCTGCGCGGCGAAGGACGCGGTGCCGACGCTGACGGTGCAGCCGAACTCCTTCTGGTCGACGAGGAAGCGGGCGCTCTCCACGAGGCGGCGCACCTTCTCGGCCGCGACGAGCGCGCCCGCGGGCTCGACCTCGGGCAAGAGGACGGCGAACTCCTCGCCGCCGACCCGCGCGAGGACGTCCTGCTGGCGCAGACGCGGCTTCACCACGCGCGCGAGCTGCCGGAGCACGCTGTCGCCCGCGACGTGACCGTACGTGTCGTTGATCTTCTTGAAGTGATCGATGTCGAAGAGGACGAGGGAGAGCGCGCGCCGGTACCGGAGGCTCCGCTGGTACTCACGCTCGAGCGCCTCGTTGAAATAGCGACGATTGTGCGTCTGCGTGAGCGCGTCCATCGTCATCAGGCGGTAGATCTCTTCGTGGTAGTTCGCCTCGATGTTGTCGCCCGACATGTACTTGAGGATCGAGCGACCGAGCTTCACCTGATCGCCGTCCTTCAACGGGCTCCGCTTCAGGTTCTGGTCGTTGACGAACGTGCCGTTCGTCGATCCGAGGTCCTCGATCACGTGACGGTCGCCGTCGAACGTGATCCGCGCGTGGTGACGGCTGATGCTCTCCTGATCGATCGGGAGGTCCGCGCGCGACGAGCGGCCGATCTCGAAGGTGCCGTGGCCGAGCGCGGCGCGCTTGCCGAGCTCCGGACCGTAGATGACGACGAGGCAAGCGCGGTCCCGGGACTTCGGCGCCGTGCTGAACGCCTCGATGTCGGGCAACGTCGCGCGCCCGCTCTCGTCGCGCAGGTCGCGAGGGGGATCGACTTTGTCGGCGATGACGACGGGCGGCGAGCCCGGAGGGGTCTGGTCCTTGGGCTCCACGGCGACGCCGCATGATACGGGAGAACGCGACGGCGGGCCCAATCCGACGCGCAAACCCCACGCGCGGGCCCGGACCTGCCTCGAGCCGTCCGCGCGGCGGACGGCCCGGACGCGCGTCAGACCGTGACTTCCTTCAGGTGGATCTTCGCGCGCTCGTGGATGCCGAGGCCGAGATCGGCGGCGGCCTTGATGTACGCCGGCTCGCGGCCCACCTCGGTCAGCGTCTTGAGCTTGAAGTCGGCGCGGTACTTCTCGACGACCTCCCAGCCGATCGTGTCGATCGCGACCGGATCGGTCGACACGTAGACCGCGTCGTGAGGCTTCACGAACTCGGGGCGCTTGTAGAGCGGTCCGCCGTCGGCCATGACCTTGAAGCCGTCGGCGATGCAGAGGCGCACGCGGCTCTTGACGACGTCTTGCGCGTAGAGAAGCGCGATCTGCGGGCTCGCGTGGTGCACGTGGAAGTCGTGCGGGTTGATGGTGCACCCGTGCGTCATGTTCTTGAGCGCGCCGGTGTAGCCGCAGATCGAGTGATCCTTGATGAGCGCGAAGTTGATCGCCGCGGTGGCCTCGGTGAGCCAGCGCACGAACTTCGTCCGCGTCCCGGTGCCCGGGATGAGGCGGTCGTCCATCGTGGCGTTGCCGTTCGCGTGGGTCGCGATCTTCACGCCCTTCGGCGCGTTCTGCGCGGTGATCCGCGTGGCGTTGAAGAAGCCGGCGTACTGCTCGAGCAGCGTGATCTTCTCCGGGTCGATGCCGCCCTCGATCATCGCCTCGACGAACGGCAACACGAGCTCCTTGCCCGTCGCCATCTGCGACTGCGCGATGCCGTTCACCTTCACGACGACGACGTCGTCCTTGTGGACGAACTGCTGGACCGCGGTCACGAGATCGGGCTTGCCCGTGAGCTCGGTGAGCGCCTTGGTGAGCATCTCCTTGGCCGCCTCGGGCTTCGGATAGAGCTTGTTCGCCTGGAGCGAGTCGGCCTTGGTGACCTTGACGACCTTGCCGGGGGCGTTGAACGGCGAGAAGCCCGCGGGCGGGGAGGCGGCGAGGCTCTTCGGGGGCTCCTTCGCGGCGCGCGCGAGCGCGGGGGTCAGCGACGCGGCGACGGCCGCCGCGGTGCCGAGGAAGGCGCGCCGACCGACGCTGCCCGAACCGTCGCGAGGGGCGAGCTCCTGCTCGATGCGTGCGATCTGCTGCCTCTCTTCGTCGTTCATCGAAGCCTCCTCGATCCCGATTACTCTTACGTGGCTTATCACGGAGCGCAACCGCCGAACAAACGAAGGGAAAACCCTCGTGATCGCGCGGGAGCCGACCGGAAGAGCTCACGTCTTCGTCGGGCCGGATCGGGCGCGCGTCAGCGCTCCGGAGGCGCCGTGACGTCGACCCGAAGCGTCGCGCCGCCTTCACGCGCGACGAAGGTCACCGTCGCCGAGCCGACCGCCTTCGCCGAGACGACGAACATGCGGCAGCTGCCCCGCACTCCCCTCACCTCGACGCGCTCCGGAGCCGTCGAGCTCGCCCTCACGCAGAGGTCCATCGGGTCGAAGTCGTCGTCGAGCGGCGTGGTGTCGAGCACGAAGACGTCGCCCTCGACGAGGCTGACGCGTCGCGCCCCCGCCTCGCCGACGATGACCTGACCGCTCCGCGGCTCGAAGGAGAAGGTCTCCGGCGAGGGCTCGCAGGCGGCCGAGGCGAGCGCGAGCGACGACGCGAGGGCGAGCGCGCGGGCGTTCACGGGTCACCTCCGTCGTCGCCGGCGTCCGGGGGATCGACGTCGGCGTCGTCCGACGCGTCGGACACCGCGGCGTCCTCGCCGGCGTCGACGATCGGCGCCGTGGCGTCGACGCGAATACGCAGCTCGGCGACGAGCCCGCCGCGCGACGCGAGCAGGCGCCCCGTCCCCGGCGCTCGACCCGTGACCTCGCACGTCCCGAGGCCGGTGAAGATCGTCGCGAGCTCGGGCGGGTCGACCGTCCACGCGACGTCCGTGAGCGCTCCGGCCAGCGGCACCCCGCCCTCGAGCGCGGCGGCCCGGAACAGGACCGGCGTGTAGACGGCGAGGCGCTCCGCTTCGCCGAAGAGCGAGGAGCCGAACGACGCCCCGCCGACGCGCCCGATCGCGAGGCTGTCGGCCTCGACGAACTCGAGACGAACGGCGTCGACCGCCTCCGCGTCGGCGAGGACGACGAACCCCGCGCTGCCGCTGCGGAGCGCGACGAAGTCTCGACCCGACGTGCCCGCCACGTTCCCCACCACCTTCGACGAGACCGGCGTGACGACGCTCGCGCCGTACAGGAGGCGGAAATGCCCTCCGCGCGCGACGGCGCGCGGGAGCGACGGGGTGGCGTCGAACGTCAGGCGACCGTCGCACTCCGGATCGGCGGCGCTCACGCAGACGTACGTGAAGCTGCCGTTGCCCGTGAGGCCGTTGCCCGCGGGAGCGCACCCTCCGCCGCCGCCGTCCCAGGAGAAGCAACCGGCCACCGCCAGGCTCGTCGCGACGACGGCCGTAAGGCGCCCCAGATAGGTCATGGCCGCGCTCGAGCAACGAGCATGCCGCGACGAAAAGCGTCGCCTCGCGGGGAAATCGCGCGGAGGCGCGCCGGCGTCGACATGATCGACGTGTCGCGCGCGCCGGCGACCGTGGTCGCGGCGGCCCGCTGGCCCTCGGGCCGGCGCGGGCTGGCCCGGGCCGGGCGGGGAGCTCGCCAAGCGACCGAGATCACGCGTGTGCGACGCTGGCGCGCGACGTGTACCGGCGCGGTCGAGGAGGTCCGCATGGACACGAGAAAGAGGAAGACGGTCTACACGATCGTCGAGCGTGACGGCCGGTGCTGGTGGCGTCCGCTCGGCGTCGGCTTCGTGAATCCGGACGGCTCGATCGACGTGAGGCTCGACGCCTTCCCGCAGAGCGGCGCGCTGCAGCTGCGGGACGCGGGCCCGCGCGGCCTCCCCGGCGAGGCCGGCACATGACGCCCTCCGACCGGAGCGACGCGGCGTTCGCCCGGACGCTCGCGGCGCCCGGCGGCGCGCCCGCGCGGGCGTCCCTGGGCTGGCTCGCGCGCGCCCGGACGCTCGTCGCGGCGTCGCCGTGGAGCAGCCTCGGCGGGCGCGTCCTCTTCCTCGCGGTCGGGCTCGTCGTGCTCGCGTGGATCGGACACGCGGCGACGTCCGCGCCCGGCGGAGCGAGCGCGCTCGCCGGGCCGAGCGCGAGCGCGCTCGCCGGGGCGGACGCGCTCCCGGACGCAGCCGTGCTCCCGGGCGCGGTCGTCGCGTCCGCCGCGGATCCGTCGGGCGCCGGAGGCTCGAGCGCCGGGGCCGCGCCGTCGGCCACGACGGCTCCCGACCTGCCGCCGCTCCCGCCCGCGCCGCCGGCGCGGCAGGGACCGCCCGCGCGCGCCACGCCGGAGGACCCCGTCTTCGTGAACCACGCGAGCGTCGACGAGCTTCGTCGCTTGCCCGGCGTGGGGCCGAAGCGCGCCGACGCGATCGTCGCGCTGCGCCAGCGGATGGGGCGCTTCCAGCGCGTCGAGGACCTCCTGCGCGTGAAGGGCGTGGGGCGCACGACGCTGCGGAGATGGAGGCCGCTCGTCCGCCTGGACGCGCCGCCGCGTCGCGACGACGGCGCGACGGCCGACGCCGGCGCACGCTGAGCGCGCGGCCCGCAGGGCGTCCTCGTCCGAGCGCCTCGAGCTCGGAGCGCCTCGAACGTCGAGAGAGCGCCTCGAGCTCGGAGCGCCTCGAGCTCAGAGCGTCTTGAACATCGAGAGCGCGCGCTGGCCGTCGACGTACACGTTGTCGAGCGGCGCGAGGATCTGGAACCCCGCGTTGAGGAAGAGGCGCTGCGCGTCGGTGTTGGTGTCCGCCGTCAACAGGGACATCGACACCGCGCCGCGCGCCCTCGCGACCGCCTCGGCGTGCGCGAGCAGCCGGTGGCCGATCCCCAGGCTCGACATGTTGGGTCGGACGGCGATCGCGTCGAGGTGCGCCACGCTCGGCCGCCGGAGCGGGCCGAAATCGCGTCCGAGCGCCTGGACGTCGACGACGACGAAGCCGATGCGCGTCTCGTCGTGCTCGGCGACGGAGATCTCGCTGGTCCGGCACCGCAACATGCGACGCATCGAGCCGGCGGCGTCGCGCGCGTACGCGCGGAAGACGCGCGCGCTCAGCGCGACGAGGAAATCCTCGTCGTCGTGACGCGCGGGCCGGATCGAGGCCTCGAGCGGGCGAAAACGAAACCGGGGCTCGCTCCCCGCCTCTCCGCCGGACTGGGCCTTCGGCCCGCGTCGAATCGACATGCCGGGATCAAAGCGCAGCGGCGCCTTCGAGCAAAGCCCGGCGCCGCTCGAGCTCGCGCGCCGCCGTCAGCGCCCGAGCTCGGCGGATCGACCTCGAGCGCAAGCGCCGCGCGCGGTCGCCTCGAAGGGCCCGTCAGGCTCCGAGGACGGCGCGCAGCGACCGCACGAGCGCGCGGACGGGCTCCGCGCGAAGCTTGTAGGATGCACGGTTCGCGACGAGGAGCGTGGAGACCGCGAGGACGTCCTCCTTCACCTCGAGCCCGTTCTGCGCGAGGGTGCTCCCGGTCTCGACGAGATCGACGATCAGATCGGCCAGGCCCGTCAACGGCGCGAGCTCGACCGAGCTCTGCACGTTGACGATCTCGACCTGCACGCCGCGGCGCGCGAAGTGACGCGCGGCCGCCCGCGGGTATTTCGTGGCGATGCGGGGCATCCGCGTCGCGGTGTCGAGCGTCTCGCCGACGCGCCCGGCCACGACGAGGCGGCAGCGCCCGATGCCGAGGTCCACCGGGTGGTACGCGTCGACGTCGTGCTCGACGAGGACGTCGCGACCGCAGACCCCGAGATCGGCCGTCCCGTAAGCCACGTACGTCGGGACGTCGTCGGGCTTCAACAAGAGGAGGTGGACGAGCCAGCCCTCGAGCCGCGCGCGGCGGACGAGCGCGCGGCTCTCCTCGTCGAGCGCGCTCGCGAGCGACACGCCCGCGTCCCCGGTCATGCCGGCGCGCGCGAAGAGCTTCGAGACGGGGCCGAGCGTGCGCCCCTTCGGGAGGGCGATGGTGATCGCGGGTCGGGCGTCGGCTCCGGGGGAGGCCGCCGCTTCGCCGGACGGAGGGGCCCCGCTCACGACTCCGCGCCCTTGACGCGCTTCACGTCGGCGCCGAGGCCGCCGAGCTTCTCCTCGATGCGCTCGTAGCCGCGATCGAGGTGGTAGACGCGGCGGACCTCGGTCTCCTCGTCGGCGGCGAGGCCGGCGATGACCAGCGACGCGCTGGCGCGGAGATCGGTCGCCATCACCGACGCGCCGTAGAGCTTGGAGACCCCCTGGACCACGGCCGTGTTCCCGCGCAGGGCGACGCTCGCGCCCATGCGCTGGAGCTCGGGGACGTGCATGAAGCGGTTCTCGAAGATGGTCTCGCTGACGACGCTCTCGCCGCGCGCCAGGCACATGAGCGCGAGGAACTGCGCCTGCATGTCGGTCGGGAAGCCCGGGTGCGGGTTCGTCGTCACGTTGACCGCCCGGAGCGGGCCCTTGCGGCGCACGCGGATGTTCTGTCCCTCGGTCGCGATCTCGACGCCGGCCGCGCGCATCTTCGTCGCGAGCGCCTCGAGGTCGCCGAGCTCGGCGCCTTCGAGCAAGACGTCGCCGCCCTCGAGCATCGCGGCCGCGCACATGTACGTCCCCGCCTCGATCCGATCGGGGATGATCGCGTGGTCGAACGGCGCGAGCTCGCCGCGGTCGGTGCCGACGACGTGGATGACGTCGGTCCCCGCGCCGTTCACCTCGGCGCCCATCTTGTTCAGGATGCGCCCGAGCTCCTCGACCTCGGGCTCCCGCGCGCAGTTGACGAGCGTGGTGCGCCCCTTCGCGAGCGCCGCCGCCATCATCAGGTTCTCGGTGCCCGTCACCGTCGGGAGATCGAAGCAGACCTCGGCGCCCCGCAGGCGCCCGCCGCCGCCCGGCCCCTCCGCGATCACGTAGCCGCGCTCGAGCCGGATCACGCAGCCCATCGCCTCGAGGCCCTTCAGGTGCTGGTCGATCGGGCGCGCGCCGATGGCGCAGCCGCCCGGGAGCGACACCTTCGCGCGCCCGAACCGCGCGACGAGCGGCCCGAGCACGAGGACGCTCGCGCGCATCTGCTTCACGAGCTCGTACGGCGCCTCGGGCTTCACCCGGGAGCCGGCGGCGACGTTCACCTCCGGGGCGTCGAACGAGACGTCTCGCCCGAGGAAGCGGAGCAACGCCGACGTCGTCTCCATGTCTCGGAGCTTCGGGACGTTCCTGAGCTTGCTCGCCCCGTCGGACAGGAGCGTGGCGCAGAGGATGGGCAGCGCGGCGTTCTTCGCGCCGCTGATGCGGACCGTGCCCACGAGGGGCTTACCCGTTCCTCGAACCCGGAGTGCGTCCATGGGCAAAGACCTTTGCCAAAATACCGGCAGAAGGCCAAGTAGCGGATGCGGACCGGGCCCTCCGGAGCGCGAGCGGAGCGGCGCCCGACCGACGCCCCGCGGAGGGCATGTCCCACCCCGCGTGGTCGTTCGAGTGACCGCTCGCATCTGGGAAATGTGCCGACAGCGGAGAATACCGCGGGGCCGGCGCTCGTCTCGCATCCACGCACGGATCCGGCACCTGCCGGACACCATGTTGGGGGGTGTCGCTCACGCGCCCGCCGACGTCGCGCACCCGCCCGCCGGCGCGATGCGCATTGAATCGAGCCTGCTTCCGCAGGACGATAGTGACACTGGAGAGGGTGAGGGGAGATGAAGAGCGCGTCACGACTCGTCGATGCCGTTCAGCGGCTCTCGCTCGCGCGCGACGTCGGCGGCGTCGCCGCGGTCGTCCGCGACGCCGCGCGCGGCCTCACCGGCGCCGACGGCGCGACGCTGGTCCTCCGCGAGGGCGATCTCTGTCACTACGTCGACGAGGACGCGATCGCCCCCCTCTGGAAGGGCCGGCGCCTCCCGATCGAGCGCAGCGTCAGCGGCTGGGTGATCCAGAACCGCGCGCCGGCCGTCATCGAGGACGTCCTCGACGACGAGCGCGTCCCGGCGGAGGTGTTCAAGCCCACGTTCGTCAAGAGCCTCGCCGTCGTCCCCATCCGCGCGCACGCGCCGGTCGGCGCCATCGGCAGCTACTGGGCGGAGCGTCACCGCGCCACCGACGAGGAGCTTTGGCTCCTCCGGGTGCTCGCCGACAGCGCGGCGGCGGCGCTCGAGAACCTCCGCCTCTACGAGGAGCTCGAGCGCCGGGTCGTCGAGCTCGATCGCGCCGTCCACGCGCGTGACACCTTCGTCGCCATCGCCGCGCACGCGCTCAAGACCCCGCTCACCCCGCTGCGCCTCCAGATCGAGAGCGCGCTCGAGCTCGTCCGCGCCCGCGCCGACGGCTCCGCCGAGGCGGGCGAGCCCACCGAGCCCACCGAGGCGGACAAGCTCGGGGCGAAGCTCGAGAGCGCGTCGCGCCAGGTCGACCGCCTCGGGCTCCTCGTGGGCAACCTGCTCGACCTCACGCACATCGCGTTCGGCCGCGCGGGTCCCCGCGACGCCGTCGGTCTCCGCGCGCTGGTCACGGACGTCATCGAGCGATCGCGGCCGCTCGTCGATCGGCTCGACACGCCGATCACGCTCGTCGACGGGGCCGAGGTCGTCGGGCACTGGAACCGCCTGCGCATCGAGCTGGCGGTCGAGAACGTCCTGTCGAACGCGCTCAAGTTCGGCGAAGGCAAGCCCGTCACGATCGCCATCGACAGCCGCGACGAGATCGCCGAGCTCTTCGTCCGCGATCGCGGGATCGGGATCGCGCGGGAGCACCAGAGCCGCATCTTCGAGCAGTTCGAGCGAGCCGTGCCGGCGAACCACTTCGGCGGGCTCGGGCTCGGGCTCTGGGTGACGCGCAAGATCGTCGAGGAGCACGGCGGCGCGATCCGCGTGGAGAGCGAGAACGGCAGGGGCTCCACGTTCACGCTGGAGCTCCCGTTCGCGCGGCCCGAGGCACACCAGTGAGCGACGCGCGAGACCACGCGCGAGAGCGCTACGTCCTCGTCGTCGAGGACGATCGCGACATCCGCGACACGATCGTCGAGATCCTCGAGAGCGAAGGGTACGCCGTGAAGACCGCGTGCGACGGCGACGCCGCGATCGCGCAGATGCGTCAGGCTCGGCCCGCGGTCGTGCTCCTCGACCTCGCGATGCCGCGCGTCCGCGGCGAGGACGTCAGGAAGATCCAGCTCGCCGATCGCTCGCTCCGCGGGATCCCGACGGTCGTGATGAGCGCCGCCGATCGCCTCGCCGAGCGGTGCGTGGAGCTGGCGCCCGCGGAGGTGCTGGCGAAGCCGATCCGGCTCGCGGACCTCCTCGCGGTGGTCCGGCGCTTCTGCATCCCGCCGGCCGCCGGCGCGCCCGCGTGAGCACGGCTCCCCGGCGGCCACGCCCGAGCGGCGGTCGCCGGACCGCGCGTCCGGCCGCCCGGCCGGCGAGGCGACCTCCGAGGCGACCGCCGGGGCTCGCGCGGCGCTCCCGCTACTTCTTCTGCGCGGCCGCTTCCTTCTGGGCCTTCAGGCGGCCGCGGAGACGCGCGGCGTAGCCTTCCTTGTTCTCCTGCTTGGCGCGGCCGATCGCGAGCGCGTCCGCGGGGACGTCCTTCGTGACGGTGGTGCCGGTGCCGACGTACGCGCCGTCGCCGATCGTGACCGGCGCGACGAGCTGCGAGTCGGAGCCGATGAACGCGCCCTTGCCGATCCGCGTGACGTGCTTCTGGAAGCCGTCGTAGTTGCAGAAGATGGTGCCGGCGCCGACGTTGGCGCCTTCGCCGACGAAGCCGTCGCCCAGGTAGGCGAGGTGGTTCGCCTTCGCGCCGCGATCGAGCTTCGTCTTCTTCGTCTCGACGAAGTTGCCGACGTGCGCCTCTTCTCCGACGTCGCTCTCCGGGCGGAGGTGCGAGAACGGCCCGACCTGCGCGCGGGCGCGCACGACCGAGTCCGTCACGACGCTGTACGGCTTGAGCGCGACGCCTTCACCGACGTCCGCGTTCGTCAGCACGCAGCCGACGTCGACGACGGCGCCCGCCCCTACCCTCGTCCTTCCGCGGAGCACGGCGAAGCTCTCGACCACGGCGTCGGCGCCGATCTCGACGCCGTCCTCGACGCGCGCGCCGTCGCGGATCGTGATCCCCGAGAGGCGATGCCTCTTCAGGATGCGCTCGCACATCGCGCGGTCGGCGAGCGCGAGCTGCGCGCGATCGTTGACGCCGTCCATCACGTCCGGGTTCGACGGCACCGCCGCCACGCGGTCGCCGCGCCCGGCCGCGAAGCGGACGATGTCCGTGAGGTAGTACTCGCCCTGCGCGTTGTTCGGCTCGAGCGAGGCGAGCGCGTCCTCGAAGAACCTCCGGGTCGCGGCGTAGATGCCGGGGTTCCACTCCTTGATCGCGCGCTCGAGATCGCTCTTGAGATCGCGCTGCTCACGGATCTCGACGACCTGTCCGCGCGCGTCGCGGATCACCCGGCCGTACCCGAACGGATCCTCCGTGGTGCACGTGGCGATCGCGAGCGTCGCGGCGCCGTCCTCGTCGAGCGCGCGCGCGACGGCGGCGACGTCGTCCGCCGCGAGCATCGGGACGTCGCCGTAGAAGAGGAGGACGCGCTCGGCCTCGGCGCGGACGCCGGAGAGCCCTGCCTTGGCGGCGTCGCCGGTGCCGCGCTGCTCCGTCTGCACGGCGGTCTTCACGCGACCCGCCCACTCCGGCTTCTCCCCCGATGCGCCGAACGCCTTCGCGAGGTAAGCTTCGACGGCTTCGCGACCGTGTCCGACGACGACGACGACCTCGCCGCACCCGGCCTCGAGCGCCGCGCGTACGGCGTAGTGGACGAGCGGCTTGCCCGCGACGGGGTGCAGGACCTTCGGCAGCCCGCTCTTCATCCGGGTGCCCTGACCGGCAGCAAGGATGACCGCGGTGGTCTTCTCGAACATGGCGCGCCTTTCGCTTGATGATGGGTGGAGAGGGAGGCGGTTATGCGACAAGGTCGCAGGTTTTCGATGAGAGCAACGCCGAAGTCGGAGTCTAGTCGATCGGAGATGGATAAGAGCCGATCCTCCAACCATCCGAATCGGAACATCACGGAGCGCGCCTGGCGCTTTGCGTCAGCGCGTTGCGTCAGCCTCCTCGGCGTCGTTGGACTCACCGCGTTGAGCGTGCTCGCTCCAGGCTGCCACGAGTTCGACACCGAGCGCACGCCTCCCCGGCGCGGGACCGTCGGCCAGGAGATGTTCGGCGTCATCTGCGACCGCGTCTCGGCGCAGGCCCTCCGCGAGGACCTCAGCGGCGACTCGTTCCGCGACGTCTGCCACAAGCCCTTCTCCCGCGACTACGCGGACACCGTCGACACGTCGAAGCTCCCGCCGGTCGCGGCCGGCCTCGTCGACGAGGACGACCAGCCCGTCAGCGTCGAGAAGCAGCGCAAGGACCGCGCGAAGGCGATCGGGCGGATCGAGGCGCTCGCGCGCCGCCGCGACGACCTCATCCGCGCGTTCGACGCCACGTTCCCCGAGGACGAGAAGATCGCGATCAAGGACCTCGACAACGCCGACCCGACCAAGTCGTGCAGCGCGCCGAAGAAGAGCGGCGAGGGCCTGCTCGTCGACGCGCTCGCCGACATGCTCGGGCGCATGGGCGACCTCTACAACGACGGGACGCTCCCGCACTCGACGCAGTCGCTCGCGCGCGTCGTCGCGGCGTTCGAGAAGGACGAGGAAGCCCAAGAGGCGTGGCAGCGCATCAGCGCGCGCCAGGGCTACCGGCCCATCGACACGGCCCTCGGCGCCGTGCGGCCCGTGGTCGCCTACCCGGGCCTCCGCGACTTCGCGAACGCGAGCCTCCGGCTGCTCTCCGCCGACTCGCAGCCCTACGAGCCGACCCCGCGGCGCGACGCCGACGGCAACCGCGTCCCCGTGGCCGGCCCCGGCAACCACGCGCTCAACAAGATGCTCGAGGTCGGGCACGAGGAGCTCCTCGCGGCCGAGGCCGACGCCGAGCCCTCGCCCCTCGCCGTCAAGACCGACGCCTCCGGCCGCGTCGTCCTCTCGCGCCCGCGCGACAACCTCGAGATGCTGCAGGAGCTGCTCTACACCGAGGACGTCGCGTTCGTCGGCGGGAGCTCGCGCTACATCGTGCGCCGCGACTCGCGCGGCTACGCCATGATCCGTGGCGGCGCCGTGCCCTCGCCCTTCGTCGACGCCGACGGAGACGGCCTGCCCGATCTCGACGCGGTCGGCCGCTTCAAGACGTCGAACGGCTCCGTCGCGCCGTCGCCCTTCTCGTTCCCGGGCTCGCCCGAGGCCGCGCGCGACGAGTTCGACCGCGTCACCGCCGGCGACGGGCTGCTCTACGAGTACATCGACACGAGCCGCACCTTCGCCGCGCAGATGATGAGGGACATGAAGCCGCTCGTGAACTCCGACCCGGAGGCCAAGCACGAGACGCTCATGGACATGATGGGCGGCCTCCCGGTCGTCATGGGTCCGCGCGAGACGCGCTCGAAGCAATACGCGAACAAGACGGTCCAGTTCGACGGCATCCGCACGAAGGACTCGCCGATGCTCGACCTCGTCTACGCGCTCGGCGCGATCCTCGGCGACAAGAGCGCCGACGCGACGCTCGCGATGACGAAGGAGCTCTTCACGACGAACGCGAGGCAGATGGCGCGGGTCACGGGCGCGATGAGCGCCGCGTTCGACGTCGCCGCCGAGCACCCCGAGGCCTCGATCCCGCGGGAGTCGACGTTCTGGGACGAGAACCTCGAGGTGATGGCGAAGCTCGTGAAGGAGCCCGGCCTGCTCGAGGACATCCTCAAGGCGCTCGCCGCGCCGGAGTCGGCGGAGCTCGGGACGATCTTCTCGAAGTACGCCTCGTTCAAGGACGAGATCACCTACGACGAGGACGACATCAACGGGACGACGTACAACGTCACGACGAAGAGCAGGGGCGAGATGAAGACGCCCGTGGATCGGAGCGCGCCGTACACCGGTCAGAACCGGAGCGCGCTCTTCCGCTTCCTCGGCCTCATCAGCGACACGACGGGCGTCACCGCCTGCAACAAGGCCGACGCCAAGGTCCACGCGCTCGGCCTCTCCGTCCCGGGCACCTTCAAGGAGTGCGCGGTCTTCAAGATCGAGAACCTCGGCGCCTTCTACCTCGACGCGATCGCGAACGCGGCTCAGTACGACGTCGACGCGGAGATCCCGCGCGGCACGATCTACATGCGCCCCGCGATCCTGCGCGCGCCCGGCACGTTCACGGCGATGTCCGGGATCATCGAGGACTCGAGCGGCATCGTCGGGATGTGGCCGGCCGCGGGGCAGATCGTCGCGCCGACGCCGAAGTTTTTGAACCGCCTCGTCTTCTTCGATCTCAAGAACGACACGAAGAACGCCAAGACCAAGCTCTTCGTCGGCGATCTCCAGGGCGATCGCATCGGGACGAGCCCCTGCCCGGAGCGCGTCATCGACGACCCCGATCCGGACGCGAAGGACGCGCGCGCCGACGGCAAGGTCCGCGGCCTCCGCAACTGCCCGAGCGGGCAGTGGCTCGGAGAGAAGGGCAAGAACACGCTCTTCACCTGGGAGCATTTCGGCTTCTACGACGCCATTCGCCCGCTCCTCGGCGCGTTCGTGAAGCACCGCCGCGAGGACCTGTTCCTCGAGCTCTCGAGCATCATCTACCGCCACTACCCCGGCAAGGAGGCGACGCCCGAGGAGTGCCGCCTCGCCGACGGCAAGCAGTGCACGCGCGAAGGCATGAGCTCCTACGAGGGGCTCGTCGCCGAGACGTTCGCCGGCGACGTCCTCCCCGCCCTGAGCGCGCTCGCCAAGGAGCTCGAGAACATGGCGGTCAAGACGTGCACGGCGACCGACGCGAGCGGCGCGTGCACGCCGGCGGGCACGCGGACCGTGACCGGGATCGACGTCGCCGCGCAGGCGGCGCGCGCCGCGCTCGACCCGGACTACGCCAGGTCGATCAAGCTGACCGATCGCAACGGGAAGACGACGACCACGCGCAACGACGGCACGACCGTCCCGCAGGTCACGCCGGCGTACCTGCTCACCAACGCGCTGTTCTCGATCGACGTCGCGTTCGACAAGTACGAGGAGCAGAACCCGAACGACAAGGAGCGCCGCGCCGGCTGGCGCCGCGCCCGCTCGCAGCTCGTCGACCAGTTCCTCGGCGTGACGGGGATCCGGTCGAACTCCGCGTTCGCGAACCCGAGCATCCCGAAGATGACGCCGGTCATCATCGACATGCTCCGCGCGCAGCTCTGGGCGCACTGCCCGAGGTCGTTCGTCGCGCCGTACGAGAAGTGCACCTGGGCGCGCGAAGAGCTCGCGGCGAAGGCCGAGGAGACCCTGGGTGGCCCGCTCGTCACCGCCGGCGTCGACGTGATGGACGCCATCCAGCGCGACCCGGAGGGCCGCCGCGAGACCGAGAAGCTCCTCGAGTACCTCCTCGACGCGGCCTCGAAGAACGACGCGCTCGCGAGCCTGCTCGCGTCGGCGAGCGACATGGTCCAGCTCCTCCGCGACGACAAGAACCTCGTCCCGCTCTACAAGGTGCTGGCGCAGGCCGTCGACGGCTCGAAGTTCGACGACAAGGGGAAGCTCACCGAGAAGAGCCTCGTCGACGCGCAGATGGCGCTCCTCGCCCGCCTGAGCGGCAAGTACTTCGACGCCGACGGCAACCAGATCTGCAAAAACGAGATCGATCCGAACCAGGTCCTGACCAAAGTGCTCGGGAAGATCGTGACGCCGATCAAGGATGGCGACTTCAAGGGCCAGGCGCCGCTCGAGGTCATCATCGACGTCATCGCGGACGTCAACCGCGAGGACCTCGACGAGGAGTACGACGGCACGCTCCGGCAGAAGGACTACGCGGCGGTCAGCAGGAACGTCGTCGACTTCCTGATCGATCCGGAGAGCGGCCTCGAGCAGTTCTACGAGGTCATCCGCCAGGGCACGAAGTTCTGACTCGGGGGCCGCGCGCCGCGGCTCGACGCGGCGTCCTCCGGGACGAGCCCGACGACGGGGACCTCGCCGCGCGGCCGAGATCGACGCGGCGTCGTCGCCGGCCGCCCGATCCCCGCGTCGAGGCACGTCGACACGCGACGAGCCGAGGCGCTAACGTTCGGGGGTGCTCCCCTCCGCGGCCGCGTCGCTCGTCGTTCGCCCGTTCCGCGGGTACGACGCCCTCGCGCGGGCCCGCGGCGAAGACGCCCCGACCATCGCGGGCGGGGCGCTCCGCCTGCTCTTCGTCATCGGCGCGGTCGTCGCGACGACCGCCGCGGGGCGCCTCGCGCCGATCGAGCTGTTCGTCGCGACGTTCTCGTTCGCCTACGTCCCGCTCGCGCAGCTCGTCGCGGTCACCGTCGCGCTGCGCGCCGTCGCGCGGGACGTCCCGCTCCGCCGCGCGTTTGCGCTCTACCTCGCCGGACACGGTCCGTGGCTCATCGCGCTCCTCGCGATCGCGGCGATCTGCCTGATCGTGCCCTCGCCGGCGGCGGTCCTCTTCAAGGTCGCGCCGCCGCTCCTGCTCGGGACGATCGCGTGGGGCGGCGTGCTCACGTTCGCGTGCTTCCGCCGCGGGCTCGCGCTGACCGCGAAGCGCGCGGGGATCGCGACGCTCCTCCACACGGTCGTCCTGACGGCGATCGTCGTCGGCTACTACCTCGCGATGGGCCAGCTCGGCCCCCAGATCTGGCGTTGACGATGACCGCGCGGAGCGTCCGGGACGGGCGACGGACCGCGTCGATCTCGCGCGCGTGGCTCGCGGCGTGCGCGCTCGTGGTCCTCGGCCTCGTCGGCGGCGCGGCGTTCGATCCGCGCCCCGAGCGGCCGGTCGTCCGGCGCGCCGGCTACCGCGTGCTCGAGGCCGACTTCCACATGCACACGACCTACAGCGACGGCACGCTCTCGCCGCTGTCGCTCGTCCGGCAGGCGGAGCGGCGCGGGCTCGACGCCGTCAGCGTGACGGAACACAACACCGTGCTCGCGGGGCGTCTCGCCCGCGCGTGGTCCGAGGCCACGGGCGGGCCGATCGTCATCCCCGGCGAAGAGGTCACGACGGGCGCTTACCACCTGATCGCGGTCGGCCTCGAGCGGACGGTCTCGCCCGATCAGCCGATCGAGCGCGTCGTCGCCGACATCCACGCCCAGGGCGGCGTCGCGATCGGCGCGCACCCGGTGAAGCGCTTCCAGCCCGGGCTGGCGCCGGTCCGCGCCGAGCTCGACGGCGTCGAGCTGATGCACCCGATCGCCTTCATGTCGCGGAGCCCGGAGTGGAGCTGGCTCGACCTCCTCGCCTACTACGAGGAGACGACGCCGCGGCCCGCGGCGATCGGCTCGTCGGACTACCACTTCGCGAGCGTCCTCGGCCTCTGCCGGACCCTCGTCTTCGTGCGCGAGCCGGCGAGCGCCGACGCGGTCGTCGAGGCGATCCGCGCGCGGCGGACCGTGGTGCTCGATCGCGACGGCCGCCTGCTGGGCCATCCGGAGCTCGTCGGCGCCCTCGAGCGCGAGCCGTACACGCCGCGGACCTCGGACTACGCCTACCGGGGCGAGAACACCGCCGACCGCGTGCTCCGGCTCCTCGGCCTCGCCGGCGTGGCGGGCGTCGCGTTCCTGCGCGTGCGCCCACGCCCGCGCGGCGAGGCCGAGGGCGACCGCGATCCGGTCAGTCCTTCTCCATCTTGAGGACCTTGCCGTCCTCCCCGATCTTCAGCTCGTGCTCGGTGCCCTTCGCGCTCTTGTACTCGACCTCGTAGACCGTGGCGTCGCCCTCCTTCTCACGCTCGATCTCGGTGATCTTTCCGTCCTTGACGTGGCTCTGGATCGTCTCCTTGACCTTGGCGGGGACCTGCTCGAGCGTCAGCTTCTCTCCCGCTACGGCCGGGAGCGCGAACGCCGTGCTGGCGGCGAGCGCGAGGATGAGGGTCACAATCGACTTTTTCATGGCTACTCCTTCGAAGAGGGGTCGCGCGGCGGGGTGCATGCCTCGTTCCCGGTCCCGCGCGGGCGCCGCTCGCGCTCGTCTCCGGTCGAGCGGCGCGGGCTCGCGCAGGAGGCGGCGAACGGCGGAGCGAGAGCGGAAATGTCGACGCTCCCCCGGCTGAGCTCGGGTAACCTCGCGACCACGTGAGAGCGCGCGCGTCCCTCTTCGGCATCGCTGTCCTCCTCGCCGCGTCGAGCGCGGAGGCGGGCGGCCTCTACACCGCCGATCGCGGCGTGCGCCCCCTCGGGCGAGGCGGCGCCTTCGTGGCCGGCGCCGACGATCTCGGCGCGATCTGGTACAACCCCGCCGGGCTCGCCGACGCCGGGACGAGCATCCTCGTCGACTTCTCCTGGCTGAACTTCAGCTCGGAGTACGCGCGGAGCACCAACGTCACCACCGCGGGCGGCACCGTCCAGACCGTCGACTTTCCGCAGGTGAAGGGCTCGACGCCCTTCCTCCCGATCCCGACGATCGCGGGCTCGTACAACTTCGGCGAAGAGAAGAAGCTCACCGCGGCCTTCGGCGTCTTCGCGCCGTACACGGCCATCGCGAGCTATCCGCTCACGCTCGACGGGAGCCCGTCGCCCTCGCGCTACTCGCTCGTCTCGCTCGAGGGCTCCGCGCTCGTCGTCGCCGGCGGGTACTTCGCCTACAAGCCGATCGAGCAGCTCCGCGTCGGCGGCGGCGTCCAGGCGCTGGTCGGGAACTTCAACTCGACCGTCGTGTTCAGCGCGAGCCCGGCGGACCGCGTGATCGCCGCGCCCGAGGACCCCCAGTACGACGCGCTCAGCCAGCTCAAGGTCGGCCCCATCGTCGCGCCGAGCGCGAACTTCGGGATCATCGCGGCCCCGCACGAGAACCTCCGCCTCGGCGCGTCCGCCCAGCTCCCGTTCTGGATCAACGCCCCCGCGCAGGTCAACGTGCGCCTCCCCACGGCGGCGCCGTTCGACCGCGCGCGGCAAGAGGGCAGCGACGCGCAGGTCCGCTTCCGCCTGCCGCCGGTCCTCCGCGGCGGCGTCGAGTACCGGACGGACCTCGGCGACGAGTCGCGCATCCGCGTCGAGGCCGCGTACGTGCGCGAGTTCTGGAGCCTGCACGACTCGATCGACATCCGTCCCGAGAACGTCCGGCTCTACGACGTCACCGGCTTCCCCAGCCCCTTCGGCGTCGCGCCGATCTCGCTCCCGCGGAGCTTCCAGGACTCGAACTCGTTCCGCCTCGGCGCCGAGCTCTCGCTGAAGGACCTGCTCCGCGACTACTGGATCGACCTCCGCGCTGGCATCTCCTACGAGACGAGCGCGATCCCGCCGGAGTGGGTCTCGCCGCTCACCTACGACGCCGACAAGCTGATCGGGAGCGCCGGCGGCAGCGTCCACGTCGGCGAGCACTGGCGGATGGACGCCGTCGCCTCGCTGGTGCTCCTCAACAGCACGACGGTCGATCCCGCCGACGCCCAGGTGCCGCGCGTGAACCCGGTGCGCGGCAACCCGACGAGGACCGAGCCGATCAACGGCGGAGAGTACAGCGCGCGCGCGATCGTCCTCGGCGTCGGCCTCAACTACAAGTTCTGATCCGCGCGGGACGCGACGACGAGCGGCGTCACCGACCGCGCGTGGCGACGAAGAGATCGCCGTCGCCCTGACGCTCGCTCGCGAAGTAGAGGCGACAGCCGTCGGCGGAGACCCAACCCGGGTACTCCCCGCGCGCCGTGTTCAGCTCGACCACGGGCGTCGCCGGGCCGAACGCCGCGGTCAACGTCGTTCGGCTCGCTGTCCAGATGTCGCTGTCGCCCTTGCCGCCGTCGCGCTCCGATCCGAAGAAGATGGTCAGGCCGTCGGCGGAGAACGCGACCCCGGCCTCGCTCTTGGACGACGCGAGCTCGGAGACGGCGACCGCCGGTCCGTACCCGCCGATCTTGTCGCGCACGCTCCGGAAGAGGTGGCGCGGCGACGACACGCCCGGCTGGACGGAGAGCCACATCTCGGCGGCGTCGGGGGTGAGCCCGGGGAACGACTCGCTCGCGCTGGAGTTGACCTCGACGAACGCGCGGCGGTTGCCGAACTCCGCCGACGTCGACGCGCGCGACGCCGTGTAGATGGCGCTGTTCGGACCGTCGAGGCCGACGAAGAAGACGAGGAGGCCGTCGACCGACATCGCCGGCTGCTGGACGCCGTCGAGCCCCTGCGCGAGGCCGGCGAGCTCGACGGGCTCGCCGAACGGCTCGTCGACCGAGGCGCGCGTCGCCCTGAGCACGGAGCCCCCGTCGGAGCCCACCGTCCGCTGGAAGACGATGGTGAGCTCGTTCGTCATGAGCGTCGGCGCGACCTCGAACGCCGCGCTGTTGACCGGGCCGGCGAGCGCCACGGGCGCCTCGAACGGCTTCGTCGGATCGCAGCTCGGCTGCGCTGGCGGCGCGTCCGGCGTCGCGCCGCCGCCGTCGTCGGGGGAGGCGCCCGGAGGCGCGTCGTCCTCGTCGTCCTCGTCGTCGCCGGCGTCCGCGCGGACGACGGTGACCTTCTCGAGCTCGCCGAACCCGACGAGCGCGTTGCACGCGGCGAGCGTCGGGAGGGCGAGGGAGAGGAGCCGCTGGACGGCGGGCATGCCCCATTGTGTCACGCGCGAGGCCCGCCGCACCCTCGATTCGGCCGGCGAGGCCCGGCGTTCACGGGAGCGCTGGCAGCCGATCCGGCAACGGCGGCGCGCCGAGCGGCGGCGTCGGCTCGGGCTCGGGCGCCGACTTCGCGAGCGCCGCGCCCTCCGAGGTCTCCGGCGGCGGGGCGACGCCCGGCCCCTTCGTCCAGACCACCACGCGCTCGCCCTCCGAGAGGACCTCGGAGCGCCCGCGGCGGTTGATCCGCTCCATCGACGCGGGCGACACGTCGTAGCGCTTCCCGATCGCGGCGAGGGTGTCGCCCGCCTTCGCGGTCACGACCACGCGGCGGCGGCCCTTGTCGTCCCAGTGCTGGAAGAACTTTTCGGTGCCGGCGACGATCGTGCGCACGTCCTCCTCGCCGAGCACCACGGTCGACGAGAGATCGGCGGACGAGGGGACGTAGAGCTGGAGCGTCATGTTCTCGACGAGGCGCGCCGTGGGATCGATGTCGTTCCAGCGACGGAGCTCGTCGGGCGCGACCTTGAAGGCGGCGCAGACGTCGCGGATCGTGTCGCCGACCTGGACGCGATAGAAGACGCGCTTGCGATCGGGGTAGACGAAGTTGTCCTGCGGGACGACGACGACGGGCTTGTCCTCGGTCTTCTTCGGATCGACCGGCCCCGCGGGGACCTCGGCGTCGCCGCCCTTCGGGACGAGGAGCACGGTGCCGCCGCGGACGATCTCGCCCTGGGCGATGCCGTTCAGCTCGACCAGCTTCGCGACCGTCACGCGTCGCGCCTGGGCGATCTGCTCGAGCGACTCGCCGAAGCGCACGACGTAGCGCTCGACGGCGGGCTCGCTCCGGCGGAGGCGCGCGAGGTTGGACGAGCAGCCGCTCGCCTTCCCCGCCGGGACCTTCACCGGCCACTCGTCGCTCTGGCCGTCGCCCGACGACGCGCCGCTCGAGCCCTGCGACGGCGGCGTGCGCGAGGCGCGCAGCTCGGGGTTCAGCGACTCGACCTCCTTGGTCGTGACGCCGCACGCTTGGGCGACGGTCGCGAGCGCGACGCCCGGCCCGACGAGGACCTCCTCGCCCTCGAGCGCCGGCTCGACCGTGACGTCCTGGAAGCCGAACGCCGCGAGGTTCTTCGCGACGACCGCCGCCGCGAGGATCTTCGGCACGTAGAGCGTCGTCTCCCACGGGAGCGATCCCTCGAGCTTCGACAGCGCCCAGTAGTCGTTCGTGTTGTAGCGGCGGACCGCGCCGAGCACGCCGCCGTAGCCCATGTTGTAGGCCGCCATCGCGAGCTCCCAGCTGCCGAAGCGCCTGTGGAGGTCCGCGAGGTGATCGGCGGCGGCTTCGGTCGCGAGCGTCACGCTCATGCGCTGGTCGGCCCACCGGTCCTGCGTCAGCCCGTAGATCTTCCCGGTCTCGGGCATGAACTGCCAGAGGCCGACGGCGCCGACCGGAGAGCGCGCTCCGGGATCGAAGCCGCTCTCGATCATCGCGAGCGACGCGAGGTCCTCCGGGAGGCTCTTCTTGCGGAGCGCGCGGCGGATGGCCGCCATGTAGCGGCCCGACCGCCGGTGCCAGATCGTGAACGTGGCCCTCCCGCGCGGATCGTCCTTGAAGAACTCGAGGTAGCGCACGACGCGCGCGTCCCAACGCACGGGCAGGTCCGGCATCTCGAGCTTCGCGAGCCACGAGAGGTCCTTGCCGCCCTCGGACGAGGGCGGCGGCGCGCTCGGGATCGGCGCCGGCGGGAGCCCGGAGGCGTGCACGCGCGGCTTGTCGTCGGTCGCGGCGACCGGGAACGGCAGCTCCTCGGGCCACGGTGAGGACAGATCGCGCTGCGACGGCGGGAAGAGCTCGCGCTCGGCGGCCGCGAGCGCGCGCAGCTCCGGCGAGTCCGCGCCGAGCGCGGTGTCGTCGTACGTCGGCCCGCCGGCGACGGTGCGGCGCGTGTTGCCGTCGGTCGTGCGCGGCGTCTTCGGCGACGGCGTCCCCTTCGCGGAGGGCGCGGGGCGCTTCGTCGCCGGCGCGCCCTTCGTCGCGGGCGCGGACGCAGGCTTGCCCGCGGCGGGCTTCGCGGCCGCGGCGGGCTTCGCGGCCGGCGCGGCGACGGCGGGGACCGCGACGAGCGTGGCCCCGAGGATCGGGAGAGCGAAGAGGCGGCTTCTCGATCTCATGGCCTCGATGATTCCCATGTGACGACCGAGGCGTCAAATTCGGCGCCCGCGGCGCCGCTCGGCGCTCGCCGCGGGCGCGTCGCTCCGCGGGGCGGGCTCCCGGCTCGCGGCGCGCCGAATTCTCCCTCTTCCGCCCGCCGTTGCGGTATCGCGGTGGCCATGGGCGCACAGTGGAAGCAGAAGGGCCGCGAGGCCTCGGCGAACGCGAAGGGGCGGGCCTTCACCAAGCTCGCGAAGGAGATCATGGTCGCCGCGAAGAGCGGCGCGGACCCCGGCATGAACGCGCGCCTGCGCATGGCCGTCGACGCCGCGAAGAAGGCGTCGATGCCGAAGGACACCCTCGAGCGCGCGATCAAGAAGGGCGCCGGGCTGCTCGACGAGCCCGTTCAGTACGAGAGCGTCACCTACGAGGGCTTCGCGCCGCATCAGGTGCCCGTGATCGTCGAGTGCCTCACCGACAACCGCAACCGGACCTCCGCGAACGTGCGCGTCCTCTTCCGCAAGGGACAGCTCGGCGCGTCCGGCTCCGTGTCGTGGGACTTCGATCGCGTGGGGCAGGTCGAGGCGAGCCCTCCCGCGGGCGGCGCGGACGCCGACGAGGCCGCCATCGAGTCGGGCGCTCAGGACCTCGAGGCCGGCGACGACGGCGCGACGCGCTTCTTCACCGAGCCGGGCGATCTCGACGTGGTCGGCAAGGCCCTCTCCGATCGCGGCTGGAACGTCTCGTCCGCGGCGCTCGTCTGGAAGGCGAGGAACCCGGTGACGCTCGACGACGCGCAGCGCGGCGAGGTCGAGGCCTTCCTCCAGGCCCTCGACGACGACGACGACGTCCAGAACCTCTACGTCGGCCTCGGCTGAGACGGCGCCGGCCCGCCGCGTTCAGCGCCGCAGCCAGATCGTCTTGGCGGGATCGCGCTGCGAGGCGCTCGGCGCGTGGGCGCCCGGCGCGTCGATCAGCTCGATCGCGCTCTCGGGAGCGACGTCCGACGGCGTCACCGCGGCGGTCGCGTCGGCGCCGGCCGAGGACGGCCCGCGCGCCGACGGCGGCGCCGGCGAGGGGTTGCCGCCGAGCTCCGGGTCCTCCTCGCCGCCGGGGAGCGCGGGGAGCAGCGCGACGTCGAAGCCGACGGGCACCTTGTAGATCTCGGTCGTCGGCGGGTAGGTGTCGGTCGTCTCTTCCTTCCGCTTGGTCCCGTCGGGGTACGTGAAGACGCGCGAGCGCTTGATCTTGAAGCCCTTGATGCCGTGCTGCTTGACGAGCACCGTGCGCCCCGAGAGCGTCGGGTCCTCCTCGATCTTGCGCTTGTACGGCAAGGTCTCGAGCACCTCGCGGCCGAAGCCGACCCGCACCGGACGCGCCTTGCCGAGCAGCTCGACGCGGAGCGTGTTGCCCGAGCTCTTGGCGTGGACCACGACGGGGAACGGGTGCGGGTTCCGGACCTTCAGATCGACCGCCGGGTAGACGACGGTGGAGTCGAGCCCCATCGGGATGTACGCGCTCGGGCGCGAGTGCGGCAGGCGCTCGAGGACGTCGAAGCCCCCGAAGAGGATCGCCGCGTGGAACGTGGAGGCGACCTGGCAGGTCCCGCCGCCGACGCCCTCGACCATCTCGCCCTTGAAGATCTCCCAGCTCTTCTCGAAGCCGTTCTCCTCGCTGCGCTCGCCGACGACGTCGTTGAAGCTGACGAGCTCGCCCGGCGAGATCACCAGGCCGTCGAGCTTCTGCGCGGCGTTGTCGATGTTCTTGCCGCGCCGCCGCTGCTCTCCGCCGCGCGAGAAGTGCGTCTCGTATTCGGCGACGACCTCCGAGATGTCGAGGCTCTTCAGGAAGGCCGACGAGATGCGCGGCGTGAACGCCTTGACCGGCAGCGTGATCGTCTCGGTCCGGCGGTCGCGCGCCGCGAGCTCGAGCGCGGCGATGGTCTCGTCCGCGTCGATGTAGTGGCCGTCCCGCTCGGGGATCGTCTCGTGCTTCTCGAGATCGAGGCGCGCCGAGACCGGCTGCGTGTCCTCCACCTCCTTGAGCGCGAGGAGCTTCGCCATCGCCGCGTCGCGATCGACGTACGTGAAGAGCGGCACGTCGACGCGTCCCTCCCGCGCGTCGCGCACGGCCTCGGCGCGCGTGATCAGATCGCCGTCCTGGCCCGCGCGGAGCGCGAGCGACGCCGTGCGGTCGACGTCGACGCGGACGCCGAGCTCCTCGAGCGTCGCCTCGAGCGCCGGCTTGTCGTGACCGCCGAGCGCGAGGGCGATCTTCCGGCCGAGGAGCGCGCGCGCCCGAGCGGCGGCCAGCGCCTGAACGCTCGCCGGCGTCGCCTCCTCCGGGACGCGCTCGCCGTCGACGGTGAGGCCCGGGAGCACTGCTCCCGTGGGCAGGTAGTGGAGCTTCACGCCGGCGGCGCCGCCCGCGAGGATCGCGAGCAGTCCCGCGGTGAGGCCGACGCGGAGCCCCCAGCGATGCGGCCGCGGCGGCGGCGGCGCGTGACGCCCGTGGTACGGCGGTCTCGACGGGAGCGGCGCCGTACGCGGATGTGCGCTGGGGGGAGGAGGCGGAAAGTGCATCGGTGACCGTGAAACGCCGGAGCGAGTATCCGTCATCCACGCTCAAATCCCAAGAGTCCCGCTCCTTCTCGTATGATGAGCCCTCAGTGACGGACACGGGGAAGTCACGACGTGAAGACCTGTCCTCAGTGCAAGATGCGGTACCCGAACGAGGCGACGTACTGCTTCGTCGAGGGCTCGGATCTCGTCACGCTCCCCGATCCGCGGATCGGCACGCTGCTCTCCGGCCGCTACGTCATCGAGGAGGTCGTCGGCGAAGGCGGCATGGCGACCGTCTACCGCGCGCGGCACAAGCTCACCGACAAGCAAGTGGCGGTGAAGATCATGAACCCGCTGCTCGCGAGCGACGCCGTCGTCCGCGAGCGCTTCCGCCGCGAGGCGCGCTCGGCGCAGAAGCTGGCGCACCCGAACATCATCGAGATCTACGACCAGGGCGACACCGAGGACGGGACGGCGTACATCGTCATGGAGCTGCTCCAGGGCGAGTCGCTCGCGACGGTGATCGCGCGGGGCCCGCTCGACGTCGACCGCGCGATCCACGTCATGATCCAGATCGCGCGCGGCGTCGCCCGAGCGCACGACCTCGAGATCATCCACCGCGACATCAAGCCCGAGAACATCTTCCTCTGCCGGCGCGAGGACGGCTCGGATCTCGTGAAGGTGCTCGACTTCGGCATCGCGAAGAGCCGCCAGGACTCGCGGCTCACCGGACAGGGGGAGCTCTTCGGGACGCCGCAGTACATGGCGCCCGAGCGCATCACGGGAGACGACACCGGCGGGGCGAGCGACGTCTACGCGCTGGGCGTCGTCTTCTTCGAGATGCTCACCGGCGAGCTGCCGTTCAACGCGCCCGACGTCGCGGTGTTCTTCGTCAAGCACATGGAGGAGGCGCCGCCTCCCGTGCGATCGCTGAACGCGCGCGTCCCCGAGAAGCTCGACGACCTCGTCCAGCGCATGCTCGCGAAGTCGCCCGCCGACCGGCCCGTCGACGCGCACCGCGTCCACCAGGACCTCCTCGAGATCATCCGCGATCGCGAGGCCGTCGCCCCGCCGTCGGCCGTCGACGAGGACGTGGTCCACTCGTCTCCTCCCGCGACGCTCGCCGCGGGCCCCGCCGACCAGTGGGCGCGGCGCGTCTTCGTCCTCGACCAGATGCTCTCGAAGGCGTTCGGCGCCAAGGCGCGCGCGCCCGACGAGCTCACGACGATCCTCGACCAGGCGAACGGTCTCGTGCGCCGGATCGTCGCGCTCCGGACGGAGAGCTTCAAGGCGCAAGAAGCGCTCGAGCAGATCGACGGGAAGGGGCGCGAGAAGCGCGCGCAGCTCGGCTTCGCGGTCGACCAGCTCGGCGTCGACGCCTCGAAGGCCAAGGAGGACCTCCGCGCGACGCGCGAGGCGCTCCGCCGGTGCGAAGACGAGACGAGAGACGCCCGCGCGCGGTACGAGGCCGCGCACAAGGAGACGCTGTTCTGGGAAGGCCGCTGCGGCTTCCTCGAGCCGTCGGCCGACCTCGCGCAGGCCTACCGGTCGATCGCCGACTGCGTCGACGAGTGGATCGCCCTGCAGCACGAGGCGCGGCGCGCGCAGGACGTCGCCGACGCCGCCGACCGCCTCGCGAACGATCTCGACTTCCAGCTCCGGGAGCTCCGCTCCGCCCTGTCGAAGCACGAGCAAGAGCTCGACCGCGCGCGCGACGCGTGCGAAGCCCGCATCCTGGAGCAAGGCAAGGACGCCGACCGGCTCGAGACCGAGCTGATCGAGCTGACCGCGCGCTTCTGCGCGCCGCTCCGCGCGCGCCCGGAGCTCGCGCCGCTGTTCAAGGAGCTCGAGACCGACGCGGCCGCCTGACCGCCCGCCGTCCTCGCCGCCCGGCTGCGCCTCGACGCCGGGCGGCGGGAGGTCGCTTCGGTTCGGGCGACGCGGCTCGGCGCGCGGCGGCCGCCGTCCGCGGCTCGGGCGTTTCGGCCGTCGCGCTTCGACCGGCGGTCGTCGCCCGCGCGCCGTCCGCCGTCAGAAGATCTCCGACATCTGGGCGGCGCGCATGCCCTGCGGGGCTCGCGGGCTCGGGGGCGCCGTCGTCCCCTTGCTCTCGCCGTCGATGACGATCTCCGTCCCCTTGATCACGATCGTGCCGTCCTTCTTCATCGTGATGCTCGCGGCGCCGGACGAGATCGAGATCGACTCGCCGCCGTCGATGCTGACGGTCCGACCGCCGTCGATGGTCACGACCTTGAGCGCCCGGAGGCTCTCGAGCTCGCGCGCCGCCGGCGTCGCTCCGCTCGCGTCCTGCGCGCGGCTCGTGGTGACGGGAGCGACGACGGAGAGCGCGAGCGCGGCGAGGGACACGCCCCAGCGCCACGGGCGCGAGGACGGGTTGGAAGCGGCGGCGCGAAGGCGGATCTCGATCATGACGGGCTCCTGCACGCGCGCGAGGTGGTCGAAGACGCTTTCCGCGCGGCGCCTTCGAGGCTAGCAGTTCGCGGGATGCCCGACGATCGAGAGCACGCGAGGACGACCGCCTCCCGCGGCGGCGCGGAGGAGCGAGCCGGGGGCGGCCGCGCTCGCGCGCGCGACGCCGATCCGGGGCCCGCTCCGGCGCAGAGCGTCCTCCACGAGGCGGCGCTCTCCTACCTCGCCCGCGGCTCGGCGACAGCCGCCACGCTCGCGCGGGTGCTCGATCGCAAGGTGACGACCTGGGCGCGCCGGGCGGAGCGCGCCCAGCGGGATCCGGACCTCCTCGCGGCCGATCTCGTGATCTGCCGCGAGGCCATCGCGGCGATCGTCACGCGCTTCCGAGAGGTCGGCCTGATCGACGACGCCGCCTACGCCGCGTCACGCGCGCGGAGCCTGTCCCGCGCGGGTCGCTCGCGACGGGCGATCTCCGCGCACCTCGCCGCCAAGGGCGTCGACGCCGAGACCGTTCGTGAGGCCCTCCCGGCCGACGCGAGCGTCGAGCTCGCGGCCGCGCTCGCCTTCGCGCGCAAGCGGCGCATCGGTCCCTACGCGCGCGAGGCGGCCGACGGCGATCGCGCCGCGCGCCAGAAGGCCCTCGCCGCGATGGCGCGCGCCGGCTTCGGCTGGAGCACCTGCGAGCGCGCCCTCGGCATGGACCTCGAAGAGGCCGACGAGCGCCTCGCCGCCGATCGACTCGGGACCTCCTGGGGTCGCTGAGCGCCTCGCGCGTCCCCCTCTCGTCACGGCCGGCGCGGCCGCACGCCAACGCGTCCGAGGCGAACCACGTCGAGGGTCGCGACCGCGGCGCTCACGAACGGGCGACGATGGCGAGCAGCGCCTTGCCGTACTTCGCGAGGAGCGCCATGCCCATCCCCGACACCGCGAGGAGCTGCGCCTCGCTCTCGGGGCGCGTCTCGGCGATGCCGAGCAGCGTGCGGTCCGTCAGGACGCGGAACGCGGGGACGCGGCGTCTCTTCGCCTCGGTCGAGCGCCACGCGCGGAGCGCCGCCTCGAGCGGCGAGCCGGTCGGCGCTGGCGCGCGGGGCGTCGACGCGGACCGCTTCGCGCGCGGCGCCTTCGCTCTCGCGCCGCGCTTCGCCCCGCGGGTCTTGGTGCGGCGGGCCTTCTTGCTCGGCGGCGGCGTCACCAGAATGCGCAGCGGCTGGGCCGTCGGGCCCTCTCCTCGCCCGAGCCAGACGCGCTGGAACGGGATCGTCGCGCCGTCCTTCTCGAACTCGTCGCCGACGACGCGGACCGCGCCCGCGCGCGCCAGCGCGCCGAGGACGTGCTCGAGCGTCTTGCGGTCGACGTCGCCGTCGCCGAACAGATCGCGGTGGAGCTGCCCGACCGCGCGGCCGTCGCGCGCGCGGAGCGCCTCGAGCACGCGGCCCGCGGCGTCCGTCTCCGCCGCGCTCGGCTCGCGGAACGAGAGCGCGACGCACGACGCCGGCGCGCACACGTCGCAGATCCCGCACGGCGAGCCAGGATCGTTCTGGTCGCCGAAGTGCGCGACGAGCTGGAGCATCCGGCAGGACGACGTCTCGGCGTAGCGCCGCATCCGATCGAGCTGCTCTCGCTTGTGGGCCCGCTGGCGCTCGTAGGCGCTGCGCCAGTCGGCGGAGCCCGGTCGGACGGTGTCGTCGGGATCGACGAGCGCTCCGCCGTGGACCCACAGCTTCTCGAGGACCTTCTCGAAGACGTCCGCCTTCAGGCGCGTCTTCTTCGCGAGGGCCGCCGCGGACGTGCTCGTCGTGCCGATCGCCTTCTGGACGCGCGCGAGCAGGGCGGGATCCGGGTAGTCGCGCTCGAGGAAGAACTCGTGGGTCTTCGTGTCGACGAACGACTGCAGGAGGACCGCGCGCGAAGGCGCGCCGTCGCGGCCGGCGCGGCCGATCTCCTGGTAGTAGCCCTCGATCGAGGCGGGGAGCGCCGTGTGGATGACGCTCCGCACGTCGGGCTTGTCGATGCCCATGCCGAACGCCGTCGTCGCGATGATGACGTCGAGCCTTCCCTCGAGGAACGCCGTCTGCACCTTCTCGCGGACGCTCGCGCCGAGGCCCGCGTGGTAGGCCGCGGCGCGGAGCGTCCCGGACAGCGCCTCGCCGAGCTTCTCCGACTCGCTCCGCGTCGGCGCGTAGACGATCGCCGGGCGACGCGCGGGATCCGCGAGCAGACTCTTCACCACGGCGGCGCGATCGCCCGGGCTCCGCTCCACCACCTCGACGCCGATGTTCGTCCGGCGAAAGCCGTGGATGAAGCGCGCCGGCGACGCGAG
Source organism: Labilithrix sp. (assembly GCA_019637105.1). Taxonomy (GTDB): domain Bacteria; phylum Myxococcota_A; class Polyangia; order Polyangiales; family Polyangiaceae; genus Labilithrix. The sequence goes on along the minus strand of JAHBWF010000011.1, from coordinate 2,177 downwards.
GCGGAGCTCACCGGCGATGTCGTCCTGCACCGCAGGCGTCGCCGTGGCGGTGAGCGCGATCACCGGCGACGGACGGAGGAGCGGCAGGCGCTCGCCGAGCATTCGATAGTCGGGGCGGAAGTCGTGTCCCCATTGAGAAATGCAGTGCGCCTCGTCGATCGCGATCAGGGTCGGCTTCCGCCGCGCGAGCATCTCGGGGAAGCCGGGCACCTTGAGGCGCTCCGGCGCGATGAAGAGGAAGTCGAGCGCGCCGTCGAGGTACGCCTTGCACGCGGCGCGCGACTCGACGCGCGGGCGGCCCGAGTGGATCCGCTCGGCCGCGAAGCCGCGACGCGTGAGCTGCGCGACCTGGTCCTCCATCAGCGCGATGAGCGGGCTCACCACGAGCGTGGTGCCGCCGCGCGCGATGCCGGGGAGCTGGTAACAGAGCGACTTTCCGGCGCCCGTCGGCATCACGAGGAGGACGTCCCTTCCGGAGGCGGCCGTCCGGCAGACCTCTTCCTGGTACGGACGGAACGACGCGAAGCCGAACGCCGACGAGAGGAGGACGCCGAGGTCGGTCGATCGCGCCGGTCGCGGCGCGGCGCCGGTCGCGGCGCGCGGCGCCGCGCTCGCCGACCGGCTCGGCCACACGGCGCTGCCTCGAGCGGGACCGCCGACGATCGCTCCGTGGCCGCGCGCGGCCGGAGACGGCGCGCGGTCGGCGCGCCGCCCGTCCACGAACGGCGCGCCGTCCTCACGCGAACCTGCCAAGAACGGCGCACCGCCCGGACGCGCGCCCGCCACGAACGCCCCACCGTCCTCACGCGAACCTGCCACGAACGGCGCACCGCCCGGACGCGCGCCCGCCACGAACGACGTCCCGTCCGGACGCGACCCCGCCACGAACGGCGCACCGTCCTCACGCCGCTCGTCCACGGGCGGCGCGCCGTCGGGAGGCGCGTCCGCCGCGGCCGGCGTCGACTCGTCACGGCGCGCGGCGGCGGCGCCGACGACCTCGCGCACGTAGCGCTCGATCGCCTCCATGAAGCCGTCGAGCGTCTCGTCGCCGCGCTCGATGCGCGCGAGCTTCGCCTCCCACTCGCCCGTCATCGCCGGGCTCTTGACGTGGGGGTGCACCACGCCGATCAGCGCGATCCCCTTCTCGGTGGCCGTGAAGGTCTTGCCCTCGCGCACGACGTACTCGCGCCGGAGGAGCGTCTCGATCATCGACGCCCGCGTCGCCGGCGTCCCGAGGCCGCGCTCGCGCATCGCCCGCGAGATCTCCTTCTCGTCGAGCCCGTGGACCGGCGCGTCCTCTCCCTGCGCGTCGAGCGTCTTGCCCGCGGTCTCCATCGCGGTGAGGAGCGTCGCGTCGGTGAAGCGCGGCGGCGGGCGCGTCTGCTTCGCGACGGCCTTGGCGTCGCGAACGCGTCGCGCCATCCCCCGCGCGAGGCCGCCGGGGAGCGTCGGCTCGACGCCCTTTTGCTCCTTGTTCGAGCGCCCGGTCTTCGGATCGAGGACCTTCCAGCCCTCGACCTCGACGCTCGTGCCGGAGCTCACGTACCGATCGACGGCTTCGTCCGTGGTGATCGCGGTCGTCACGGTGGTGACCGCGTAGACGTGATCGCCGTGCCAGGCCGACAGGAGGCGCCGGCAGACGAGATCGTAGATCTTCCGCTCGTCGGCCGGCAGATCGTCGGGCGCCCTCCTGTCCGTGGGGATGATCGCGTGATGGTCGGAGACGCGCGCGTCGTCGACGAAGCGCGGCCCGAGCGGGCGCGCGCCGGTGCCGTCGGCGAGGAGCTCGCGGTACGGCGCCTCGATCGCTCCGACGACGTCGGCGAGCGTGCTCGCGACCGTCCGCGAGAGCCAGCGGCTGTCGGTGCGCGGGTAGCTGAGGAGCTTGCGCTCCTCGTAGAGCCGCTGCGCGAGCTCGAGCGTCCGCTGCGCCGTGAACCCGAAGAGCCGGTTCGCGTGTCGCTGGAGCTCCGTGAGGTCGTAGAGCTGCGGCGGAGGCAGGCGCCGGGTCTGCCGCTCGACCGACGCGATCTCCGCGCGCCCCCGCTTCGCCCGCGCGATCACGCGGCTCGCCTCCTCGCCGTCCGGCGGGAGCCGCTTCGCCTCGCGCGGGCGCGTCGGCGCGCCCGCCCGCGCCGCGGCCGCGCTCGATCCACGCGCGTCCGCGCCCGGCGCGC